>MGOM01000131.1:10211-26052 GCA_001797105.1 Chloroflexi bacterium RBG_19FT_COMBO_62_14 | reverse complement strand
AGTCTCGAGCCGAGGCCCTTCTGGCCTACTTGCGCTCACAGGGGTTCGGGCTGCCCCAAGTTGAACCGATCCTCATTTTCACCAACCCACGCACCCACGTTGATTCTAACAAGCCGACCGTGCGCATCGTTCTGGCCGATGCCATTGAGCATTTCGCCGGCAACCTCAAGCAGCTTACGCCGATCATGGACGAGCAGGACATCGAAGAGATCGTGGCCTCGATTACAAACCCCCAGCTTCCTGAAGGAGTGATCGCCCCTCAACCCATGGGCGCGGTCCTCGGCAGCCTGGAAGCGGCCATCTCATCGGACGTCTTACACCCGATCGAGGCACGAGCCAAACCGTTGGCCAGCTCCTCGGCGGCGCGCCGGTTACGCATGTCGACCCAGCAGTGGGTCCTCCTGGCTGTCCTCTTTTTCGCCGAGCTGGTCATCTTGATCTTGTTCGCCATGATCATCCTGGCCAACCCTTTCGGCTGACCCGCTCTTCCATATAAAGGTGCGCTTTGCCGCCCCTCTTGTCGATCATCATTCCCGCCCACAACGAAGAAAGCCGGCTCCCCGACACTCTCTCCAAGGTCTTCGCCTTCCTCGAACGCCAGACCTACCAGGCAGAAGTCGTCATCGTCGAAAACGGAAGCAGCGACCGGACAGCGCAGGTGGTCGAGGCGATGGTGTCCAATCACCCGAACCTGCGCCTTCTCCGGGAACGAGCTCGAGGCAAGGGCCTCGCCGTGAGACGCGGCATGCTCGAAGCCATCGGCGCGTATCGCTTCATCTGCGATGCCGACCTCTCGATGCCTATCGAAGAAGTCAATCGGTTCCTTCCGCCGACTCTCGAGAATGTCGACATCGCCATCGCCTCGCGCGAGGCCAGGGGCGCGATCCGCTATGGCGAGCCATTCCACCGTCACTGGTTCGGACGCGTCTTCAACCTGCTCGTTCGAGTTCTGGCCGTACCCGGGTTCCACGACACGCAGTGCGGCTTCAAGTGCCTCAGGGCGGATGTGGCGCGAGATCTCTTCCGGGTTCAACAGCTGGACGGGTGGACGTTCGATGTCGAGCTCCTCTTCATCGCCTTGAAGCGAGGTTACCGGGTGGTTGAGGTGCCGATCCCGTGGTACTACACCTCCGGAAGCCGAGTGAGCCTGATCCGCGATTCGCTGGCGATGTTGAACGACCTGTTCATCATCCGGCGCAACTGGCGGCGGGGGATATATGCGGCAAACCCCTAGACCTGATCTCCAGTACGAAGAGAGGCTGCGTCTTGGAGGAGCCAGGTACGTCGCCGGCCTGGATGAGGTCGGCCGAGGGGCCTGGGCGGGGCCGGTTGTGGCCGCGGCCGTCATTCTGCCATTGGACCGCCATGATCTTGCCGATCGGCTGGACGGGGTGCGCGACTCAAAGGTCATGACGTCGGCTCAGCGCGAGCTCTGGGCCGAGCAGATACGCCTGGTGTCGTTGGCGTTCGGTTTGGGGAGCGCCTCCTCCCAAGAAGTCGACACCGCCGGGTTGATCGAAGCCACTCGACGGGCGATGCGGCGCGCGCTGGAACAGATCCCATTGTCTCCGGACTACCTGCTGATCGACCATATCGGTCTCCCGGGGATACCCCTCCCACAGACGGCGCTGACCCGCGGGGATTCAATGGTGCTGTCCATCGCCGCCTCGTCCATCGTCGCCAAGGTCGCCCGTGACAGGCTCATGGCTTGCATGAGCCAGGCCTATCCGGGTTATGGTTTTGGCAACCACATGGGCTACGGCACGTTCGAGCACCGCCGTGCTCTCCAACGTCTGGGCGCCTGCCCCATCCACCGCCTGTCTTACGCACCCTTGAAGACCCTGGCCCGCCACCACCATTGAGGCAGGCCTCGCTATGGCCTACTCCAGGACATTTGTAACTATCTGACCTACACGCGCGTCCGTTAGTAACTGGGACGCCCTGGGGAGGGTGCTTCTCGGCCCGCTTAGAGTCTTAGAGCGTGGGCCGCACTTGGGGTGCCTTTCACGCACCCTTGGGTATACTCAGGTTGAGGAGGATTCAGTTTGTCGCTCTCTGCGTTCTTTGCCCCCGAGGCCATCGCCGTCATCGGCGCCTCAACCGATCCCGAGAAGCTCGGCTATGCGGTCTTGGATAACCTGGTTAATGGCGGCTATCTAGCCGACGGTCGGCGCCTGTATCCCATCAATCCCAAAGCCGGGAAGATCCTGGGCCTGCGGGCCTATGCCTCGGTCGTCGATGTCCCGGATCCGATCGACATGGCGGTGATTGTGATCCCGTATCGTCTGGTCCCCGATGCCCTGCGGACGTGTGGAGAGAAACGCATCCCGGCGGCGATCGTCATCAGCGCCGGATTCCGCGAGGCCGGAATGGAAGGTCTTGAACGGGAACAAGAGCTGATCGAGATCGGCAAGACGTACGGGATCCGACTGATCGGCCCCAACTGCCTGGGGGTCATCGACACCATCACCCCGATGAACGCCTCATTCTCGGCCGGCATGCCGCCTTCAGGGCCAATGGCCTTTATGTCGCAATCAGGAGCCCTGGGCACGGCGATCCTCGATTGGGCGCAGGCGGGCCGCCTCGGACTGAGCCGTTTTGTCTCCCTCGGGAACAAAGCCGACGTCAGTGAAATCGACTTGCTCCGATACTGGCAAGACGATCCCGTCTCGCGTGTGATCCTGATGTATGTCGAAGGCCTCCCGGATGGGCAGGAGTTCATTCGAGTTGCCCGCGAGGTTTCCAAGAAGAAGCCCGTCGTCGCGGTGAAGTCCGGGATCACCCAGGCCGGTTCGCGTGCCGTATCCTCGCACACCGGATCTCTCGCCGGCTCCGAACAGGCCTATCAGGCGGCCTTTCGTCAGGCCGGCGTTGTTCGGGCCGATTCGATGGAAGACCTGTTCGACTATGCCAGGGCCTTTGGCTATCTCAAGCCGCTGGGAGGGGATCGGATCGCCATCGTGACCAATGCCGGCGGGCCGGGGATCCTGGCAACGGATGCCATCGAGCGCGCTGGACTGAGTATGGCCCGCTTCAACCCTGAACGCATCCTGACACTCAAACAGGGCCTCCCCGATGCCGCCAGCGCGGCCAACCCGGTTGACGTCCTGGGGGATGCGCGGGCCGATCGGTTTCGCTTCGCCCTGGAACAAGTAGTCACGGATGACCATGTCGATGCCGTGCTGGTCATCCTCACCCCGCAGGCTATGACCCAGATCGAGGAGACAGCTCAGGTCGTGATCGAGATTTCCAGCCAGGTGAATATCCCCGTCCTGGCCTGCTTCATGGGCGAGGCGCGTGTCGAAGCCGGCGCCCGAATTCTGCGTGCGCATGACCTCCCGAACTTCTCTTTCCCGGAACAGGCCGGACTGGTGCTCAAGGCAATGAGCCAGTACCGCCAATCGTTGAGCGAGCCGCTGCCCGAGTTCGAGACTTTTGAGGTCGACCGCAGCGCCGTGCGCCGGACGTTTGATCGGGCACTCGGCGAAGGCCGGGTGACGATTGGTGACGCCGAGGCGCGCGCGATCTTGACGGCCTACGGCCTGGGTATCCCCGCCTCCGAGTTGGCCGAGAACCCCGACCGGGCGGTTGAGATGGCGGCGGCGATGGGGTATCCCGTCGTCCTCAAGATCGCTTCACCGGACATCTTGCATAAGACCGACGTCGGCGGGGTAAAGGTCGGTCTGGAGAATGGCGACGACGTGCGCGACGCCTTCGATCTGATCACCTACCGGGCCGGCCGCTACGTTCCCGAAGCGCGCCTGTGGGGATGTCTGGTACAGAAGATGGTCCCACCCGGTCTCGAAATCCTGATCGGGATGAACCGCGATCCACAGTTTGGCCCCTTGGTCACCTTCGGCCTGGGCGGGATCTACGTCGAGACCCTCAAAGACGTCGCCTTCCGCCTCGCTCCGTTCTCGCGTGGCGAGGCGGAGATCATGCTCAGCGAGATCCGCACCCACGCGTTGTTGGACGGCGTGCGCGGCAAACCGGCGGTGGACAAGGGGGTCCTTGTTGACACACTCCTGCGGATCGGTCAGCTTGTTCAGGATTTCCCCGAGATCGCCGAGCTCGACATCAACCCCTTCGTCGTCTACGAGGCCGGACAGGGTGGGATCGCCATCGACATGCGGCTCGTTTTGACGAAAAGTGAAATCCGGGCGACAGATGGAACGGATCCAATCCCAACAGGGAGTGTGGCATGAAAGCGCTTTACATCACATCCGTTGAACCGTACTCGGGCAAGACCGCGCTGTGTCTGGCCCTCGGAAAACAAATGCAGCAAGATGGTTATCGCATCGGATATCTCAAGCCGATGAGCACGCTGCCATGGCGTTCTCCCACCGGGGTTCTGGCCGATGAGGATGCCATGTTCGTGCAGAGCATGCTCGGCCTCGAGACCGACTTGGCTGCGCTGTGCCCGGTGGTGGTCACGCCGTCATCCCTGCGTGAGCGGCTCAAGGGGATCGTCCACGATGATCCTCTCCAGAAGATCGAACAGGCAGCCGAGGCCGGTGGAAAGGGGAAGGACGCCATGCTTGTCGAGGGCGGCGCCAGCCTGCGGGAAGGCTATGCCATGGGCCTCTCGAACCTGCGAGTGGCTGAACGGTTGGGGGCCCCGGCGATCGTCCTCGTGAAATACCGCGGCGAGATGCAACTTGTCGATGACGCCTATACGGCGCGCTTCCGCCTGGGGGAGCAGCTCCACGGGGTGATCCTCAACCGTGTGCCGGATGAGGCGGCCGAGTACGTCGGCGAATACGCGCGGCCGTACCTCGAGGAAAACGGGATCCACGTCCTCGGCTCGATGCCCAGCGTGCCGCGCCTCTCGGCCTTGAGTGTCGGTGAGTTGTTGGATTTGCTTGACGCCCAGGTCCTGACGAAATACGTCGACCCGAACGCCCTGGTAGAAGCCTTCAGCGTCGGGGCCATGACCGCCGATGTGGCTCTGTCCCGGTTCAGGCGTCAGACGAACAAAGCCGTCATCACCGGCGGCGATCGAACCGACATTCAGCTGGCCGCGCTCGAGACCTCCACGGTTGTGCTGATCCTGACCGGCAACCTGCATCCAAGCCCGCTGATCATCCAGCAAGCGGAGAGCCTCAACGTTCCGATCCTCCTGGTGAAAGACAACACGATGGAGACGACGGAGCGGATCGATCGTGCCTATGGCAAGACGCGTCTCGGACAGCCGGAGAAGCTCGAGACATTCATTCAGTTGCTGGCCGCCAATGTAGACATCAAGGCGATCTACGCCGCGATCAACCTGGTCTAGACACTTCCTTCGCGATTCGGCACGTCTCGCCGGTCGCCTTACCGCTGTCTGGCCTCACCCTGCGAGGGTTCTGGTAGTCGCAGGCCTCCGGCCTGCGCCGCTCCAGGGCCCCGAGGACCCCGCCACGATGCGCAAGCTTCGCTTGCGCCCGGAAGCAGAGCTTCCGGACTCCAGACATTGCCTTTGCAGACAAGAACTATCCCATTTAGGTTATACTTCGTCCGAGCAATTGGAGAAACACATGTCAGTCAGTCCATTCGGCTCGCGCGCTGTGCTGCAGACGGCCGTCGGACCGGTTGTGATCTACAGGCTCGACGCCCTCGAGAAGGCGGGGCTGACAAGTCTGGCTGAGTTGCCGTTCTCGATCCGGGTACTTCTCGAGTCCGTCCTTCGCCATGTGAACGGCCAAGAGGTCACCTTGCAGGATGTCCAGGCCCTGGCTGGCTGGACACCCAAGGCCGACCGCCGGCCGGATGTCCCCTTCCTCCCGGCGCGAGTTCTCATGCAGGACTTCACCGGCGTTCCGGCGATTGTCGATCTGGCGGCGATGCGGTCGGCGCTCGCTCGCCTCGGCGGTGATCCGCGGCGGATCAATCCCAGGATCCCGGTGGATCTGGTTATCGACCACTCTGTCCAGGTCGACTTCTTCGCCACGGCCGAGGCCTTGCGCCGTAACGCCGAGCTCGAATTCCAGCGCAACCGTGAGCGATATGTATTCTTGCGCTGGGGGCAAGAGGCCTTTGACAACTTCCGGGTCGTCCCTCCAGCCACAGGCATCGTCCACCAGGTGAACCTCGAGTATCTCGCCAGGGTGGTGCTCACGCAGGATGAGGCCGGCCAACCAGTTGCCTTCCCGGATACTGTGGTCGGGACCGACTCACATACGACGATGATCAACGGTCTGGGGGTGCTGGGCTGGGGGGTCGGAGGGATTGAGGCCGAGGCGGCAATGCTAGGCCAGCCCATGGTGATGCTCGCCCCGGACGTCGTTGGGTTCCGGCTGACTGGGCAGCTCCCGGATGGCGCAACGGCGACGGATCTGACTCTCACGATAACGCAGCGTCTCCGGCGGCACGGTGTCGTCGGCAAGTTTGTCGAGTTCTTCGGTCCCGGCCTGGCCGAGATGACCCTCCCTGACCGGGCCACGATCGCCAATATGGCGCCGGAGTACGGTGCAACCGTCGGCTTCTTCCCGGTGGACGATGAGACGTTGCGCTACCTTCGCCTCACCGGCCGCGAGGCCCAACTTGTCGACCTCGTCGAACGCTACTGCAAGGAACAAGGTCTGTTCCATCTGCCGGACATGACGGAACCTGGCTTCTCCGAGATCCTGGAGCTTGACCTGGGGGAGGTTGAGACCAGCCTTGCTGGGCCAAAGCGGCCCCAGGACCGCGTGCCGCTGTCCGGGATGAAAGACGCCTTCCACCGGGCCTTGCTGGCGCCTGAAGAGAAAGGCGGCTTCGGCCTGGCAGAGGCTAAGGTCGGTGAGCGCGTCTCGATCGGTTCCAATGGCACCCAGACCGAGATCGGTCAAGGCGCTGTGGTCATCGCCGCCATCACTTCCTGTACCAACACCTCCAACCCATCCGTGATGGTGGCCGCCGGTCTGCTTGCCCAACAGGCGGTCTCGCGGGGGATGCAAGTCAAACCGTATGTCAAAACCAGCATGGCCCCCGGATCGCGCGTCGTGACCGCCTACCTGGAACAGGCCGGGCTCCTGGAAGCGTTGGGCGAGCTGGGCTTTAATGTTGTCGGGTATGGCTGCACGACGTGTATCGGCAATAGCGGCCCCTTGCCAGGTGAAGTGGTCAAGGCCATCACTCAGGCTGATCTGGTCTCGGTGGCTGTCCTGTCTGGGAACCGGAATTTCGAGGGGCGCATCAACCCATACGTTCGTGCCAGCTTCCTGGCTTCGCCCCCGCTGGTGGTGGCCTATGCCCTGGCAGGCACGACGGATATCGACCTGCTACATGAGCCTCTCGGCCGCGACAGAAACGGGCAGCCGGTGTATCTGCGGGAGATCTGGCCTTCCCGGCGGCTCGTCCAAGACACGATTGAGAAGTCCCTCAAGCCCGAGATGTTCGCCCAGCAATACTCCGACGTCTTCAGCGGCAACGACACCTGGAACGCCGTCCCTGTCGTCGGAGGCGATCTGTACGTCTGGGAGGCCGAGTCCACGTATATCCAGGAGCCTCCATTCTTCACGGACCTCGGGGCCGAGCCAGAGCCGATCAGCGACATCGCCAGTGCGCGCTGCCTGGTGATGCTCGGAGATTCGGTCACAACGGATCACATCTCGCCCGCCGGAGCCATTCCCGCCAAAGGCCCGGCCGGCCGCTACTTGACTGAACGCGGCGTACAGCCGCGCGATTTCAATTCGTTCGGTTCGCGACGCGGGAATGATCAGGTCATGACTCGCGGCACATTCGGAAACATCCGGCTGAAGAACATGCTCGTCCCCGGGGTGGAAGGCGGGCAGACCATCCACATGCCGGATGGCGCGCCGATGACCATCTATGAGGCTGCGTTACGCTACCAGGATGAGAATGTGCCTTTGATCGTCATCGCCGGGAAGGAGTACGGCAGCGGCTCCTCGCGTGATTGGGCGGCAAAGGGGCCGAGGCTCCTCGGCGTTCGGGCGGTCATCGCCCGCTCCTTTGAAAGAATCCACCGCTCCAATCTGATCGGGATGGGCGTCCTGCCTTTGGAATTCGCTCCCGAACAAGACGTCGATAGCCTCGGCCTCTCCGGCAGAGAGTTGTTCAGCCTGCGCGGCTTGCAGGCGATGAGTCACCCGAACGCTTCGGTGAGAGTGATCGCCCTATCCTCTGACGGCTCGTCGCGCGAGTTCCAGACCCGGGTTCGAATCGACACACCGATCGAGCTTGAGATCTACCGCAACGGCGGGATCTTGCACATGGTGCTCCGGCAGATGCTATCCGACGCCGGTGATCCAAAGGTCTGACCGAGTCTCGATGCTCGAGATCGCCGGCCGGTTGCAGGGACGACGGGGCCGTTCGCCCCGGATGTTCTTACCGGGGCCGTCCGCCCCGGATGTTCTTACCGGGGCCGATCCCGAAAACACAGTCATGACATCCCGTTCACGGCTCGCGCTCTTGATGGTGGATAGCCATGGGTGATGGGACGAACCAACAAGGTTTCCTCTGCCTGGCGGACATCTCCGGCTACACATCCTATCTCGCCGGTTCAGAACTCGATCACGCGCAATCGGTTTTGGCCGAACTCTTGGAACTCCTGGTCGAGGAACTGACGCCCACCATGATCCTGTGTGAGGTGGAGGGCGACGCGATTTACACCTACGCCTGGGATGATCGCTTTACGCGCGGCGAGGCCTTGCTCGAACTGATCGAGTCAACGTACGTCCGATTCCGCGACCGGGTCGACGGGATCCGTCGCACGACGACTTGCCAGTGCAATGCTTGCCGCTTGATCCCGAACCTCGACCTCAAGTTCATCACCCATTATGGTGCGTTCGTGCTGCAGCGCGTCGCCGGCACGGAGAAGCCGGTCGGCTCTTCCGTCAACATGCTCCATCGATTGGCGAAGAATCACGTCACAGATGAGACCGGCTGGCGCGGTTATAGTCTGTTCAGCCAACCGGCGATCGATCAGATCGGGCTCAATCCCGACGGGATGAAGCATTTCGTCGAGGAGTACGAGAGCCTTGGGGCGATCGACACCTTCACGCTGAACCTGGCCGATCGATATACGGAGTTGAAGGACCAGCGGCGCGTCATTGTCACGCCGGACGAGGCCGATTTCAAGTTGAACTACGACCTTAAAGCCCCACCGGCCGTCGCCTGGGACTGGCTGAATGATCCCGCCAAACGGACGATGTGGGAGGGCATTCCCGTCACTTCAGATGTCCGTCCAGGGGAGCGGTTCGGCGTCGGCAACGCAAGCCACTGCCAGCATGGCAAGAGCGCCGTCACGATACAAACGATCCTCGATTGGCGCCCCCTGTTGTACTTCACGATCGAGTACACAGCTCCCAAGCTCGGGATCTGCACGGTTGAGCTCACACCTGACGGGAGCCTCACCCGAATCGAGGAACGGTACAAGGTCACGCGAGCACCCCGGTTACTCATGATCCCCATTGTCCGGAGGATAGCCGTTTCTGCCTCTAAGGACACTGTCCCCCGCCTCCAGGAACTGGTCGAGCAGGTGCGCCTGCAAGAAGCGCCGATTCCTTCCTAGGCTTTGGGCCCCTGTAAGAAAGCCGATCTCCTACGGTCAAACCAGAGTCGCCAGGGCTCTTTCTGACCCGAGAGGGCGCCATCATCGCAATCGATCCAGTATGGTATTCGATGATCCGGATCCGCATTATTGCGACAAAGGGGTTAGGGAGGTCGTGCTCCAAGGGCAAGACGAGAATGGGAGGTACGCTCGCAGACCCTTGTCGCAAGGCCGTGAACCGCATTGAGAAATGTTGAGTGTGCGAGCGATCTGTGATACGTCGTCAGGGCATTCTGCTCAGCTTCCTGGGTTTGGTGCTTCTCGCCGGCCTTCCGACGGCCTGTGGGATTATTCCCTCCGGACCTGCAGACATCGCGTCCACTTCGGCGAGCACGGGGCAGCCCATGGGGGGTGTGCCGGAGACCAGTCCTCCCCTCGATGGCTCTGGACTGTCCCTGGCCACAGCACCGCCGGACGCCCCACCTGTTGTGACTCACGGCCCAATCGTCGGCGGCGTGAGTGATTCCACCGCCGTCGTGTTCGTCCGCTCGAGTTCGGCGGCTTCGGTGAGTATCCTCTACTCAACTGACCCGTCCTTTGAGGTGGATCTCCACACGTCCTCGATCGCCCAGGCGACTGCCGAGGGCGACTTTACCGCTCAAGTGGGAATACGTGACCTGAAAGCTTCGACGACCTATTTCTACGAGGTGCTTCTCAGCGGCAACGTGCAAGAGTTGGCCATCGAGCACCGTTTCACCACAGCACCGCCGCCGGAGGCCATAGTGGACTTCGGATTTGCAGTATTCAGCGACCTGTCCAGTGACCCACCTTTCGACGCCCCAGCCTACCTGAGTGCGGCCGCCGAGGCTCCGGCATTTGTCCTCCAGATAGGCGACTTCGATCATCGTGAGCCCGGAGGTTCGAGGTTTCCCTCGATCACGATATCCAATTGGCGCACGATGCACCAGGAAGTGCTTCAAGACAATCTCTCCGGTCAGGACTTGGCGCGATACATCACCCCCCGATTCCCGCTCTACCACATCTGGGATGATCACGACTATGGAGGCAACAACACTGACCGGACCCGCTGGTGGAAGGGTCTCGCCACACAAGCCTTCAAGGAGTACTACCCCCTGCCACCTCTCCCAAACCCTGATGGAGGCCTGTGGTATAGCTTTCGTTACGCCCAGGCGCAGTTCTTCATCCTGGACCTGCGCTCGCAGCGTGATCAGAGTGGCGACCCACAAATTCCTGAACCCTCGATGCTGGATGGCGGGCACATCGCCAATGACCAGAAAACCTGGCTTAAGGAGGCTTTGGCGGCCTCAACCGCGCACTGGAAGTTTGTGATTTCGACCTCGGTATGGAATCCGACCAGCAAGCAAGGCGACAGCTGGAACGGCTACAGGCAAGAACAAGAGGAACTCGTCGACTACGTTCACGAGAAGGGGATCACCGGGGTGATCATCATCTCCGGCGACCTGCATTCGGCAGGCGGCATAGACAACGGCACCAACTCGTACTTCCCCGAATTAAGCGTGCCAGCCACTAACATGCGCGGTAGTAGACACTGTACTGGTGGCTCTTGTGGCTTGTGGAGCGAAGGCATGATCACGGGTATCGACCCGTCGGGTTACGCAATGGTGCACGTGCTACATGATGTCGCTACCGGGCTGGACAAGGTCGTTCTGGAGACAAAGGCAGCAGACGGGGGCTTGCGCCTCGAGCACACGGTAACTCTGCCTTGAAAGGCGCTCAGGTTCCTTCAGCGACGACCGACTTGGGACTCTCCCTGAGAACTGCGGATGGAGTTTCGCCTCGCTCGCGATGGCCACTCCAAGGAATTTAACGGGAGGCACAACCTCCTCACTCGGACCTCGGTCAGGTCGGCCGCCATTCCGGGCGGCGCTAACCGGAGGAGGCCTCCAACCCCACCAGCTTACCCCTTCTCGTTCCGAACCCCTGGGATCACCAGCAGGAACCTCTGCCGGCATTCGAACAATCGGAGATTGAGAACCTCGCCCGGGAACCCGCTGGCTTGCGGCCCGAGCCAGTCCGCCAGACTCCCATAGTGGCGCACGGCGCAAGGAGGCGCCCGATCCCCTGCTTCACCAACCTCCGGCGTGTGCAACGACCGCTCTTGATCTATGACAACCGGATCCGGGATTCGACTGCCAACGGAGTGTGGACAGGGGTGTCCATTCAGCGAGGAGGGGATGATACCGGAGCACACCAGGTGATCCGGCAACAGGGGCTCGCCAGAGCCCGTGTAGAACAGCGCTCGAGGCCTATCTCCCGATCTAGCCATGCACTCCCCCAGCAGCTCGGCCTCGAGCGCAATCCCGCCCACTCCTTCGGTTTGGAGCTACCCCGACCCGGCCCAGCGAGCGATCAGGGCCCATCTCCCGGAGTGAACGAGTGTCCTATGAACGACATTCTACACGGTACCGCTACGCCTGTCAAGGGTTCTGGCGGTCTTCATCTGGGCCCTCCCCGAAAGGGAACTCTGCCCGCTCCGCCACGAGGGTGAGGTGGTTGGAACGCGCCCGGGTCGGCTCGTACACCCCGCTCTCCCACTCGCTGACCGTCTGCTGCCTCACGCCGAGCAGCCTCGCCATGTCGGCTTGACTGACACCCAGGTGCTCCCGCAGGGCCCGCACAGACTCTGATCCCCAGCGGTATGAGTCGCCTTCCTTTATGAGGGAGTATTGGAACCGGGGACGTTCGAAGGTGATCGTTCGCGAAGTAAGGTCAATCGACGTGACTCGGAAACCGGCCGCCATCCATGCCGCAGCCTGAACCGCGCCCCGTTTGCGGTTGCTCCAGAAGGCAACTCCGCGGCGGGCCGATCGAGGCAGCTTGCCCCGTATGATCCGTTCGATTTCATCGAAGTCGAGCCGGATCTGGTCGGCGTCGGAGCCGACCAGGTATCGATACAGCCCGTCGTACTTCGAGAGTCGTCTTGTGTCCATCATGGAGGTGGAGCGTTGCGGATCCTGCCCAGGCCGGCCAGGTGCCTATTCGACGCCCCTCGTTCGATGCGAAGAAAGCGAAACCCCGCGCCGCGGAACATGTTCGCGGCCGGGCTGGTCCAGTCTGATCGGCTGGCATCCCTCAGCGGCTGCCTAGCTATCGAGACACGCTCTCAGAGCTCTCGTCAACCGAACGTACGATGACCCGGTCGCCGCCCAGCCGCTTTGCTTCTCGCTCAGCCTCGTCTGCAACTCGCACAAGTGCATCCGGCTCACCCGCCCCCTCGCGATACGATGCCCCCCCGATGCTCACGGTCAGTCTTATCCGATCGTGTTCGTCCGGGCCGATGTGGATACCCCCGACTGCACTGCGCAGCTTTTCACCGATCGCCGCCAGGCGGTCGGAGGGACATCCCGGCAGCAGCACAGCAAACTCATCTCCCCCGACACGGGCAACCCAGTCGGCCTCTCGCAGGCTTTCCCGAAGGGTCTTGGCCACCTGCTTCAGGGCCTCATCGCCCGCCGGGTGGCCGTACTGATCGTTGATCTGCTTCAACTCGTCGAGATCGACGATCAGCAGCCCAATGGGGTACCCGAGACGTTGGGTCCGGGCGAGCTCGATGCCCACGTTCGAGTTGAAGAAATTCCGATTGAACACACCCGTCAGGTCATCAACCATGGCCAAACGCTGAACCTCGCTGAACAATCGCGAGTTCGTAATTGCCATGGAAGCCACCTGGGCCAAGTCCACCAGGAACTCCAGATCCGAGTCGGTGAACCGGAATGGTTGGCCATTCACCAAAAGCGCTCCGACCACACGTTCACCGAAGAAAAGCGGAGCTGCCATGACGCTGCATGGTTCTTCCGCCGTATCCGGAACCTGACGTGGCCGGACATCGCTCCCGGGAAACTCGGCCCGCTGATGGGTCCGATGTTCGACGACCCAGCCTGTCAGCCCCTCGCCGACCCTGGGGCGCAGGGCCATCAATTTCTCAACGTCCTCGCCGGCCGAGGCCAGCGGCCGGAGGGTCTCCTCATCCCCGTCGAGAAGGAACAATGTACAACTTGAGGCTTGGAGTAGAGCCTGGGTCCTCCTGACGATCAACAGCAGAGCTTCTTCCTGGTCGAGCTGGGTCAGAAGCTCGCCTTGAACCTGGAGTAGCACCGCCTGCTGTTGCGAGCGCCGGCTGAGCAGATCGGCGATCTGCAGATGCTCGGATACGTCTCGGGCGCAAGCATCGAAGCCGATGACCCGGCCACCCTCGTCGGTCACCGGGATTACGAACATCTCGACCCAGACTGAGCGGCCGTGATTCCCCACGAGTTGGACAACCATGGAGGAGCTCGAACTCTGGCGGGAGCGCAACCGGTCCAGTGTCCCCTGGAAGTCGCGTCGCCCGGAGGGGTAGATCACTTGCTCAAAGAAACCCTGGCGGTAGAGCACGTTCTCAGAGCGGTACCCGGTCAACCGCTCGAACCCTGGGCTGACGTAGGTCATTCCATCGCCGAACAGGACGCGTGCGTAGGCATCCGAAGAGAGTTCTGCCAGGCGCCGGTAGTCCGGCTGGGTAGGTGGCATTCTGGGACCTAGGCTGATATGGAAGGGATCGAGCGTCCCACTCGGCCAACCCAAGGCCGCTCAGGACGCCGGGCTCCGCCGAGGCAGGGTGCCCTAAGGACCCTTCGTGGCTCGTTGCCCAAGTATAGACTGCGGGTTAGCCTGTGGCAACATTTTCTGCATGATCGACACCTGTTCCGGCTCCCCGGTCTTGGGCAGGACGGCCAGAGTGCTCTCCAGAAGGCGTCAACGAGGTGGGTCAGCCGACCCCCTGCTGGCGCGACAGAAACGAAAAGCGAGGCAGCGGCAGCAGGCCTCGCTTTTCTCGAATTCCCTGTCGAGAGCCAATTTGGGTCTGGCTTCTTCCCGATAGCCACCTCCTCGGGGTAGGGCTCATGCCAGGAAGAAGGCGGTTAGCGGCTCGATGTCATGTTCTCTCGCCTTCCACCTTGCATTATACGGAAGACCCGGCGGCCGAGGGGTGTTTGTAAGCTGGGCGTAAGCAGCACCCGGGGGGGCCAGCCCGGCCGGGGTCTCGAACCGTGAAGAATGAACGCTGCGTGAGACTTCACCAACCTGCGCAAACCTCCATTGACCAAAGGTCCGGTTGGTTTTACCTTTAGGCTCATGACTCGTGGCCGAACGATCGATGACCAGAGGAAGGCGGCCTGAATGGTCAAGCCAAAGGTGGTCGATCGCAACCACCCGAAGGACGAGCCGCAACGCGCTTCGCTCAAGCCCAGTGGTTCTCGGATACAGGGTGACTCGATCTTCTACACCCGTTTGCTTCCGGTGGTTTTGGGAGCGCTGGCGGTCATGACTGTGGTGCTGATCATCGTCGCCGCCGGAGTGCTGGTCGGAGTCATCCCTTTCCGGTAGTCGGTCGCACATCTGGTTTGTCGTCCTGGGAGGTTCCATGAATCTCGCGCGAATCCTGCCATTCGTCTCGACGATCGTCATGTTGGCCTTCACTGTCTCTGTATTCCGGCGCTGGCTGGAGAGGAGGAAGGCCCATTTTCTTTTCTGGTCCATCGGGCTGGCGATGTTCGGGGCAGGGAGCTTCGCCGAGGCCTATTTCGCTGTCGCCGGATGGAGCCCGCTGGTTTTCTTCATCTGGTACTTGTTCGGCGCGGCCCTGAATGCCGGCTGGATCGGACACGGCTCCCTGCTCCTCTTTGCCCGCAAGCGCTGGGCACATGTCGTCACCGTGCTGCTGATCGCCGGGAGCCTGTTCGCGGGCTACTTGATGCTGAGTGTCATGCCTCTCCTGGACGCCAGCACCTTCGACCGCGCCCTCCCGATCAGCGAGCAGTACCGCACAATCATGCCGAGTGTGAGCGAGGGCGCGACTGTCCGATTGAGTACACCCTTCTTCAATATCTACGGACTGGTCACACTCGTCGGCATGGCGATCTGGTCGGCCTGGCTGTTCTTACGTAAGCAGGTGCTTCCCAACCGCGTGCTGGGGAACGTCCTGATCGCAACCGGCGCACTTTCCATTGGGTTAGCCAGCACGCTCACGCGCCTCGGGGTCGGCGCGTACCTCTATCTGGGTGAGCTCATTGCGGCGCTGCTGATGTATGCCGGTTTCGTGATGGCCGGGGCCCCGGCCCCCCAGACCGAAGCGTCAAGCGTTACCGAGACTGCTGCCGCCGACTGAACCACCTGGCTCAGCCAGCGACCTTGGCCCGCCTGATCCAGGGGCAAGGCACAGCTGACCGCGTTCATTCCGTGCTTTGGCTCGACGATCGTCCTGCCAGAAGGAGCCCGAGACAGACACTCCCGACCCACGGGACACACATCCCGTGGGCCGCGTTGTTCATGGCACATGACTCTGCC
>MGOM01000131.1:7245-10022 GCA_001797105.1 Chloroflexi bacterium RBG_19FT_COMBO_62_14 | reverse complement strand
AGGTAGCCGAGGCCGCCGGCCGCCAGCAACAACGCCAGTCCGACGACCCCAAGCAGCGGCGACCTTTGACCCCCTGGCCCGCCATCGCCTCCGAGGGCTGCACTGGGCTGGGCCCCGAACTCAACATACTGCACATCACCGGGGTTCAGACGAATCGGGACGTTCATCGCTGTGGTCGGGTTGTATCCGACGGGGACGGCCGCGCTAATGTTGTAATCTCCGTTGGGAATCTCGGTGAAACAGTAGCCCTCAGGGACATCGCTGGTGGTCTGCTCGCCGGCCACGACCCCGTTCACATCGATCACGCTGACTTCGCCTTCAGGCAAGGGCAGCTCCGTCTCTTCAAAGCGTGCATCCCCATTCAGATCTACGAAGAGCAGGACACAGATCTGCCCGGTACCGAACGCCGGGGTCGGCGTGGCCGGGATGGATGTGGGTGAGGGCTGTGCTCCCGGCCCGGCCGTCGCCTCAACCGGGCCGCCGAAGCCGAGCACGAGCTGCATCCCGGGAATGATGTAATCGCCGGGCTGGATGCCGTTTAAGGCCATCAGCTCCTCGAGGGTTTTGCCGCTGAGCGCGGCGATCGTCCACAGGTCATCACCTTCCTTAACGACATACACAACGCGACCATCCGGGCCGGGGGTTGGTGTCACGAAACCGGCTTGCGCGTCGGGTGCCGGCCCCGAATCCGCCCACGCCCGCCCCGCGGTTCCCAGGCCGAGCAGTAGGAGCAAGATCGTAAGATGAGGCACGAGTCGCCTGATGCGCATCGATGTCCCGTTCATGTGACTCGATTATAGTCGCTCCGTCACCGCCCCGGATGGCACAACCCGAAAGCGATCGCTGTCACCTGAAAGTGCCCCTCGACGGAGTTCACCCCGAACCCTTCGACTACGCTCAGGATAAACTCCATCGAGGGGCTCCGGATTCATACTTCGACTTCCCTCGCCTCATGGGGGCTCTACCCCCAAGCACCCTGGGCGGGAGGCCGGCGATGGATTAAAGGGGCAGCTGGTAGCCCTGTGTTCGACAGATGAAGTTCATACTGGTTCGCGAGGAGGCCGAAGTCGAAGGGGCGGGGGATGATGGTCTTCCGCCGTCTTGGGAGATTGTGGTGCTTTCCCACAGCGCCCTTCGACTTCACTCGGCTCTTCGAGCCTCGTTCTCGCTCCCTGGCCTGCGGCCTGGGCAGGCAGGGTGCTGTGGAGGGGTGGGTTATTCCTGATGTGAGAAGAGGCCGGAGTCGAAGGGGCGGCGGATGCGCGGGACCGGCGGCCTGCGGAAGGACTCCCTGAGACCGCAGGGTATAATCGCCCGCACCAGCCTTGCTGCAGGGTCCGCTCTCACTCATTCTTCGCCATGGCTGGATGAACGTGGTTCCCCTTGCAGCCTGGAGCCATCTGCTTGGCGATCCGGAAGAGACTGACTGGTCTGGCGCTGGGTGTCGCCGGTCTGGCTGTCATCGGCCTTCTGGCCGGTTTCACCTACCAGCTCCCGTTCGTTCAGGAGCGCCTGGCTTGGCGCGTGTCCGAGTTGAGGGCCCGGATCAAGTACGCCCTGTCGCCGCCCGGCGAGGCTGTTTTCACCCCCAACCCGACACTGGTGGCCATGGTTCAATTGACCGTGAACGCCTTGACTCCGACAGCGACGACTACCCCGACCCCGGGTCCGACGACCATCCCCACTCTAACGGCGACACCGACGGACGTGCCAACGCCGATCCCGGCCAGCGTCCAACTCAAGGGCGTCCGCCACGAATACCAGAAGTGGAACAACTGCGGCCCGGCGACCCTGGGAATGGCGCTGTCATTCTGGGGTTGGGAAGGGGATCAGCGTCCCATCGCTGCGTATGTCAAACCAAATCCGCGCGACAAGAACGTCATGCCCTACGAGCTGGAGGGATTTGTCGAGGCTGAAACAGGTTTGCGCGCGCTGGTTCGTGTCGGCGGAGATCTGAACTTGCTGAAGACCCTTATCGCTGAAGGTTACCCGGTCACGATCGAGAAAGGCTTTGAGGGCGCTGGCTTCGATGGTTGGATGGGGCACTACGAAGTCCTCACTGGTTATGACGACGGGCGCAGTCGGTTCACCGCGCAAGACTCGTACATCATGCCTGATCTTCCCGTCTCATATCGTGACGTCGAGATCTACTGGAGGAACTTCAACTACACCTTCCTTGTCATTTATCCACCCGATCGCGAGACCGAGCTCCTCTCCATCCTCGGGCCACTGGCCGATGAGGAGACCAGCAACCAACTCGCGGCTCAGAAAGCCTCCGACGAGATCTATGCCACCACCGATCGCGACCAGTTCTTCGCCTGGTTCAACCGCGGCTCGAGCCTGGTCTCGCTCAGGGATTATCAGGGGGCGGCGCAGGCCTACGATGCCGCCTTCAAGCTCTACGCCAGCCTGGAGCCGGCCACCCGGCCGTGGCGCATGCTCTGGTATCAGACCGGGCCATACTTCGCCTACTATTACAGCGGCCGCTACCTAGATGTCTTGAATTTGGCGACACAGACCCTTTCGATCATGGATGAGCCCAATCTGGAGGAGAGCTACTACTGGCGGGCTTTGGCGCGCCTGGCGCTCGGTGACACAGATGGAGCCGTTACCGATCTGCGCACCAGCCTGGACTACCATCCGGGTTTCGCCCCGACCACGGCCCAGCTTCAGTCGATGGGGTTAGCTCCCTGATCCCGTCTGCGGTGCCAAGGACGCCCATGATCTCTTGACCTCCGGGCCGGCCCACGATTTGCCTCGTCCGAGCGCCAGACTGA
>MGOM01000131.1:6752-7193 GCA_001797105.1 Chloroflexi bacterium RBG_19FT_COMBO_62_14 | reverse complement strand
GCTTCTCGGCCTGTTACGGCAGGTGGTCATCGGCCGTCAATTCGGCGTCAGTCACGAGCTGGATGCATTCAACGCCGCCAACAATCTCCCCGACCTGCTCTTCGCTCTGATCACCGGAGGGGCCTTGGCAATTGCCTTCATCCCGGTCCTGTCCGAGTACCTTGATCGCCAGGGACGTAAGGAGGCCTGGGACTTGTTCAGCCGTATCGCCAATTGGGCGTTCGTCATCACCGGTGTCATGGCCGTGGTGATCTTCTTCTTCGCTTCGCCGATTGTGCGTGCGCAGCTCGGCGTTGCACCAGGGTTCACCCCCGAGCTCCAAACGCTCGTCGCGGATCTCATGCGGCTGAATCTGATCTCCACGATGATCTTCTCGCTGAGCGGGTTGGTGATCGCCGGTTTGCAGGCCAACCAGCACTTTCTGCTCCCGGCTCTTGCGCC
>MGOM01000131.1:5652-6734 GCA_001797105.1 Chloroflexi bacterium RBG_19FT_COMBO_62_14 | reverse complement strand
CCAGATCTTCGGTCCTGTGATCCTGGCCCCCAGCCGCGGCTATTCACTGGCCGGGTTTACCTTGCCCGCCGCCGGATTGGGCGTCCATGGCCTGGTGTATGGCGTCATCCTGGGAGCGTTCCTGCATCTCGCTGTACAGATCCCGGCCCTCGTTCGACACGGCTTCCGCTGGAGCCCGCGCCTGAGCCTTGATCATCCCGGCGTACGCAAGGTCGCCCGACTTATGGGCCCGCGCATCCTGACGATCGGTGCCTTCCAACTGGTCTTTGTCATTCAGGACAACCTCGCCTCGCGTCTGGACGTCGGGTCAGTGACGGCGCTGGCCTACGGCTGGTTGATCATGCAGGTTCCAGAGACGATCATCGCCACAGCCGTCGGCACGGCGATCTTACCAACTCTGGCGGAGCATTTCGCGCGCGGCGACGGCCGTGCCTTCGAAACCAGCATCGCCCGCGCGGCATCTTTGCTTCTGGCGATTACTCTGCCGGCGACCGTGATCCTGATGGTTGGGATCCAACCGTTGATTCAGCTCGCGTTCCGATTCGACGCTCGAGGTACCGAGCTTGTGGCGTGGGCCGCGCGCGCCTATCTCGTCGGCCTGGTCGGGCACTCCTTGTTGGAGATCGCCTCCAGAGCCTTCTATGCACGTCAGAACGCCCGCGTCCCGCTCCTGGCGTCGGGATTGAGCACGGCCGTGTTCAGCCTGTCAGCGATCGTGCTTTTCCGATGGCTTGGAGCCGCAGGGATCGGACTGAGCAACAGTCTGGCGTTCACATTCGAGGCGCTTTTCTTGCTGATCCTGCTCTCGCGGTCCTTCTCGGGGATCCTCCCCCGGCCGAGGCAGATCGGCCGAGCTCTGATGGCTGCGGTTGCGGCCGGCCTGGCCGCCACGCTTGTCGTAGAAGTAGTCCCGCTGAGTGATCCAGTGGTCTCGATCCTCGGATCGACCCTCGGCGCGCTGGTCGCCCTTCCTTTCATTTGGCCTGAGCTGAGGCAGTTGACGTCGCTGTAGGTCACCCTCCCGGAGACCTGAAGCCTCCGGGAGGGTCGCGCCGTCAGCCTCGTGAAGACTCGAGGCAACA
>MGOM01000131.1:5461-5636 GCA_001797105.1 Chloroflexi bacterium RBG_19FT_COMBO_62_14 | reverse complement strand
CCAAACTAAGTCGGATCACTCCTTCTGATAAGGCTGTCCATCGGCCGCCGGCATCTGCCCGCGGCCGACCACACCTGCCAGGGCGATCATGGTTGCCACATAAGGAGCCATGAGGAGGAAGTCTGAAGGGATGGCTACCCCCAGGATGGCCAGCTTGGCCGCCAGCGAGTCGGCA
>MGOM01000131.1:4442-5441 GCA_001797105.1 Chloroflexi bacterium RBG_19FT_COMBO_62_14 | reverse complement strand
GCCGAATGAGCCGAAGGGCGTCCAGTTCCCGAAGATCATTGCCGCTAGACCGATGAAGCCTCTCCCGGCGGTCATCACCTCATCGAAGCGGCCGACCGAGCCCAGGGTGAAGTAACCGCCGCCGAAGCCTGCCATCATGCCGCCAAGAAGCACGGCCATATAGCGGGTGCGAAAGACGTTGATACCGAGTGTGTCGGCCGCCTTGGGATGCTCGCCAACCGAACGGAGCCGCAGTCCCCAGCGTGTGTAGAAGAGCGCTACGGTGATCACGACCAGAAACAGGTAAAGCGCGTAGACGAACAAGTTGTGGCTGAAGAGCATCGGCCCCAGTATGGGTATCTTCGAAAGAACGGGGATCGGCCAGGGAGCAAAGATCCCCGGGTTGTTCAAGTCCTGATATGTCTGCAGGAATTTGGAGGAGACAAAGGACGTGATGCCTGTGGCGAAGATGTTGATCACAGTGCCGGAGACAATCTGATCGGTCCTGTACTTGATCGAAAGAACAGCATGCACCAGGCCCAGGAGTCCACCCGTCAAGACCGCCGCCAGCAGACCGATCCACAGGCTCCCGCTGACGCTTCCCACGAGCGCGCCCGTCATCGCGCCCGACAGCATCATGCCTTCGATGGCGATGTTCACTACCCCCGCCCGCTCGCAGAGCACGCCGGACATGGCCCCCAACGTGATCGGCACCGCCTTCACCAGGCTCGTGGTCAACAGCCCGAGCAGGTTGAGCGATTGGCCGGCAGCAGCCCAGGTGAGAAAGCCGAAGATGAACAGGCCGGAAACGATTCCCAGGACCACGGTCGTCTGCCGCCCAAAGCCGCGCGCAAGCTGGATCCCGCCCAGCATCGCGGCGGCCAGAGCCAGCACGTTGAGGGTGAAGGACGACGGCAGGACCCAATCCGGGATGGTCACGTCGGACCCTCCCAGCGTGAGACTAAACGTAGTCACCTGGTCTGACGTGACTTGGCGGGCGAAGATGATCCAGATGCCGAA
>MGOM01000131.1:3715-4427 GCA_001797105.1 Chloroflexi bacterium RBG_19FT_COMBO_62_14 | reverse complement strand
AACCAGCCCGATCACCCGCTGGCGGGTGGGTGAGGCGATTTCAATCCGGCGCCGCAGCGCAGTCGTGGCCATCGATCACCCTCCCCAGCCGCGGACGAACACTCCCTCAACGCCTTCTGCCGGGGCACGCAAGCGATAGATCGTCCGGATGATCGCCGGTGCGGCGATGAAGGCCAGGATCAAGGCTTGAAGGACCGAGATGATATCGATAGGGATGCTCGAGACGACCATCATTCGCGTGGCGCCATTGCGCAACGTCCCGAAGAGCAAGGCCGCCAGGACCACGCCCAAGGGGTGGCTCTTGCCGAGTAGCGCCAGAGCGATGCTGTCGAAACCGTAGCCCGACGAGAACGCCATCGCCAGGTTGAGGTTTACGCCCAGGACCTCGTTTGCTCCGGCCAGCCCCGCCAGCGCCCCGGAGAGCGACATCGCCAGGACCATGTTCCCGACGATGTTGATCCCGGCATAACGGGCTGCGTTGGGGTTGCTGCCGACGGTGCGAAGGTTGAACCCTATCGTCGTCCGGAACAGAAGCCAGTACACCAGCCAGGCCGCGGCCAGGGCGATGAAAAAGCCGGCGTGGAAGCGGATGGGATACTCGAAGAAGCGCGGCAGCGCCGCGCTCTCTTGGATCGTCGGGCTGACCGGATTGAATGAATCAGGGCGCTTCATCGGACCGCTCAGCAGCCAGTCGCTGAGGCGGAAAGCAATA
>MGOM01000131.1:326-3690 GCA_001797105.1 Chloroflexi bacterium RBG_19FT_COMBO_62_14 | reverse complement strand
CCTCATGCCCGCCGGTCTTGGCTTTTAGCCAGCCCGGGATGAAGCCCCACGCCGCGCCCCCCAGCCCGCCCGCCGCCAGGGCCAGCGGGAGATGGACGATGGCGGGCAGGCCGATGATCGAGTACCCGACGAAAGCGGCGCAAATGGCACCGACGAAAATCTGTCCTTCGGCGCCGATGTTGAACAGGCCCGTGCGGAACCCCAAAGCAACGGCCAGCCCGCCAAAGATATACGGCGTCGCGGCGACCAGGCTCTCCAAGAAGGGGTTGAATGCCCGGCGGATGTCGAGTGGATCCCCGCCTTGCAGCGCGCCGATGATCCGGCCCGGATCACCGATCGATCCGGCGAAGAGAGCTCCGTAGGCGGCTCCCACAACGCGGAGCCCGGCGACTACACCCTGGACCGGCGATCGCGCCCAAGCGGCATAGACCTCCTCCGATGTGAAGGCGATGATCAACGCCCCAACGATTAGACCGCTGACCACCGCCAGGATTGGGATCAATGCAACCTGGCCTATGCGCCGCCCCAGCGGGCCTTTGCCCGCCGGCGTGGCCGTCAACTCCTCCAGCAGAATCTCGGAGGCATTCTTCTTTGATTTGTCGTCTGCCACAGAGGGGGTCCTCTCTTAGAGTGTGACTTCGACCTTGCGCTTGCCGCGCGGGGTGGCTGCTTTCTCGGGACTCACTCCGGCCATCAGGAGGCCGACATGCTCTTTAGTCGCCTCTTCCGCCTCGAGGACCGCCACGATCTTCCCCCGATACATGACGGCGATCCGGTCGGAGAGTTCCATGATTTCGTCCAGTTCCGATGATACGAGCAAGACGCCGCAGCCGGCGTCGCGCTTCTCGACGATGCGATGATGTATATATTCGATCGAGCCCACGTCGAGCCCGCGCGTCGGTTGAGATGCGACCAACAGCTTGATCGGACGCGAAAACTCCCGAGCCACAATGACCTTCTGCTGGGTTCCACCCGAGAGTGATCCGGCGGGGGTGCGCGGCGACGGCGTCCGGATGTCGAACTCATCGATGAGCTGCCTAGCCGTTCGTTCGATCTCCTTGCCGCGCATGACGACCCCTCGAGAGAACGGCGGGAGATAGTAAGTGCAGAGCACCAGATTGTCGGAGACGGGATACGGCAGTACCAACCCATCGCGCTGCCTGTCTTCCGGGACATGGGCTGTCCCGAGTTCGGTGATCTGGCGCGGCTTGGCATGAGTGACGTCTGCTCCCAGGATACGGATCGATCCTTTGGTCGCAGCCCGCAGCCCGGTCAGGGCCTCGACCAACTCAGTCTGCCCGTTGCCCTGCACTCCCGCCAACCCCATGATCTCCCCGGCGCGCAGTTCCAGGCTCACACCGTCCACCGCCACCTGGTTCCGATCGTCGGCCACCACCAGGTCATCCACCTGCATGACCACATCGCCGGCCTTGGGTGGTGTCCGCTCCACCTCGAGCTCGACTTCTCGACCGACCATCATTTCCGCCAGCTTGTGCCGGTTGGCCTTGCCCGGCACCGTCGTCCCGACGACCTTTCCCAGGCGTAAGACCGTGATTCGATCGGCGACGTCAAGAACCTCCCTCAGTTTGTGCGTGATGAAGATGATGGATTTGCCTTGAGCCGCCAGGGAGCGCATGATCTTGAACAGCTCGTCCGCCTCTTGCGGCGTCAGCACGGCCGTCGGTTCGTCCATGATCAAGATGTCGGCCTCGCGATAGAGCAGCTTAATGATCTCCACCCGCTGCTGGACTCCGACCGGAAGGTCCTTGATGAATGAATTCGGATCCACGGCGAGGCCATACTGCTCGGAGATCCCGCGCACTCTAGCCGAGGCCCTGCGACGATTGAGGAAGCCTCCCAGGAAGGTCGTCTCTTCGCCGAGCATTACATTCTCGGTCACACTGAAGACGGGAATGAGCATGAAGTGTTGGTGGACCATGCCGATCCCGGCGGCGATCGCATCGCTGGGTGAATGGGCCACAATCTGCTTCCCGCGAACGACAATCTCACCCTCGTCCGGCTGATACAACCCGTATAGGATGTTCATCAGGGTGGTCTTGCCCGCGCCGTTCTCGCCGAGCAAGCCGAGAATTTCCCCTGCGTCGAGGGTCAGATCGATATGGTCGTTTGCGAGTACTCCGGGGAAATGCTTGGTGACGCCGCGCAGCTCTAGAACAGGGGCCATCTTCCCTCCGGCGTGAATGGGCGCGAAGTCAAGGCATTCTACCACGGGCGGTCGCCAGCCCAAGACCGAGGGGGCTCCGGAGGGTGTATCCCAACTTGGGGGCACACCACCTTTGTGAGGGGCGAAGCCTGCGGCTACAGCGTGCGGCTGCAACATCGGCTATCCGCGAACATGCGGGGCCGGTTATGGACCGGCCCCGCTGTGTACTTGTCCGACGAGTTAGGGCGTACTCAGGATCGCCTAGGGTGAGGTCTTGATCGTGCCGGCGATGATGCCCTGCGCCACTTCGTCGACTTCAGCCTTGAGATCGGCCGGAACCATCGAGTCCAGTTGGTGGAACTGGGCAAGCCCGACACCGCGATTCTCGAGCGTCCCAACGGTCACGCCGCCTTCAAACGTTCCGTCCATGACGGACTTGATGGCGTTGAGCGTCGTGACGTCCATGTTCTTCATGACCGAGGTCAGAACGATCGGGGCATACTCCGCGTTGACGACCGCCCAGTCGTTGTCGACGCCGATGATGTACGTACCGCCGCGCTCCTGAGCCGCTGCCGCGGTGCCCAGGCCGACGGGGCCGGCGACCGGCATGATAATGTCGGCGCCTTCGTCCATCAGCGACTCGCCCATCCGGCGCCCGTCATCCGTGCTTTCGAAGTTGCCGGTAAACAGTCCGGTCTGCGAGGCGGGATCCCAACCCTTGACTTCGACCGACGTCCCGTGCTTCTGGTTGTAGTAATCCACTCCCAGGGAGAAGCCGTCCATGAAAACCGTCACGGTCGGGATCTGGATGCCGCCGAACGTGCCCACGACACCGCTCTTGGTGACGCCTGCCGCCACGTAGCCGGCCAGGAAGGCCGCCTGGTCGGTGGTGAAGACCTGCCCCAGGACGTTGGGGATCACCGGATCGTAAGCGTAGTCAACGATCGAGAAGTTCTGATCCGGGTTCGCCTGGGCCGCCGCCGCCGTGGCATCGCCAAGCAGGAAACCGACGGTGATGATGATGTCGCACTTCTCCTCGAGGAAGGCGTTGATGTTCTTCTCATAGTCGGTCTGCTGCTGCGACTCGAGGTACTTGCCCTCGATACCCAGCTGGTTGATGGAATCCTGAACACCCTTCCAGGCGGTGGCGTTGAACGACTTGTCGTCGATGCCGCCGGTGTCGGTCACCTGGCAGGCCTT
>MGOM01000131.1:0-316 GCA_001797105.1 Chloroflexi bacterium RBG_19FT_COMBO_62_14 | reverse complement strand
GCCGGTGCTTCGGTCGGTGCAGCGCCGCCGCAAGCCGTCAGGATCATCGACGCCAGCAGCATCAGCGAAAGGGCGAAGAAGATCTTCTTTTGCATGTCTCACTCCTGTAGGGATTGGAAGGACGCGTCAAGTAGGGTCAGATCGGTGGAGTTTTCTGCCGGTGATCACCCCTTTCCGCCTGTGCCCGTCGGCCAGGCAAGAAGCCAGCAAGGTTGGAGGTCGGTCATTGGCCGGTCGTTCAGAACAAAGCAGGCCTGACGAGCTTATTCAGGGATAGACAATCCACCGGAGATGGGCTGGGAGATTGCGCGCCTCG
>MGOM01000130.1:25815-26866 GCA_001797105.1 Chloroflexi bacterium RBG_19FT_COMBO_62_14 | reverse complement strand
TTCGCTTCGAGCCCCGCGGCGGATCTGGAATGCGCGAACCGGGCCGGCGGTATACTGTAACGCGGCCGCCTCGACCCGGCAACCCACTCATCTGCGAATCGGGTTGGCAATAGCGGAGAGCGTGACTACTCTCAGGTGTCCTGAGTGGGACCTCATGCAACTTGCCCAGTCACTGTCAGTGTAGGCGCTCAGTGCCGCCGACCGGCTGGCATTCGCGCATATCGAGGATTTCGCGCCTCGGCATAGAACTCATAAACTGAGTGAATCCCGCAACACTCGATACCTTCAAGCTTGAGTCATCAAGCCCCGGCCCCCTCCGGGTCCTCCCACATCGATGCGTTGACACCCAGCGCTGGCCCATCATGTGGATCGCCAGAAACCAGGAGAACGCGAGATGGAAGTGAGTGTGAAATGGATCGATGGCCTGTCGTTCGTCGCCGAGGCCGAGAGCGGTTTCGGCGTCAACCTGGGCGGTGATTTGTCCGTCGGAGGAGCCGCCGATGGTTTCCGTCCGATGGAGATGATTGCCATCGGGATCGCCGGCTGCACGGCGATGGACGTGATCTCGATCTTGACGAAGAAACGCCAGCACGTTTCAGCCTTCGAGGTCCTCTTGCACGCCAGGCGAGCTCAAGATCATCCGAAGGTCTTTACCGAAATCAGCATCGAGTACGTCGTGTCTGGACAAGGAATTGACGAGACAGCCGTTCAGCGTGCCATCCAATTGTCTGAAGAGCGTTACTGCCCGGCGATCGCCATGTTCCGGAATGTGGTCCCTCTGAGCCTCACCTATCGTCTCGAGGACCGAGACCGCTGACCACCGGCGAGCGCCCGCCCGGCATATCCCGTTGCCGGTTATGCCGCAATCCGCCAGACTAGGACTTTGAATCGACGATCGGGGATCAGTCTCCCTCTAGACTCATCGAGTCAGCGAACCTGCGAATTGCATCCAGGTGCTCCGCCGGCGTTTGAAGCCCAGCGCCCATCGTGTTCAACGAGAATTGCGTCGCCCCGAACTCACTCCATCTCCGGACCAAATCTTCCCAGACCT
>MGOM01000130.1:25697-25795 GCA_001797105.1 Chloroflexi bacterium RBG_19FT_COMBO_62_14 | reverse complement strand
GCCTGGATCACGAAGTCGTCCCGGGTCCGGCCCGACTCCGCCAGACCACGGTCAAGGGCCGACAGAACGGGTTGAGCATCCTTGGGGTCGCCGTAGTT
>MGOM01000130.1:22807-25640 GCA_001797105.1 Chloroflexi bacterium RBG_19FT_COMBO_62_14 | reverse complement strand
GCCGAACCAGATCGGGATCGGGCGCCGGATCGGCATCGGGTTTAGCCCGGCGTCCTCTATCCGCTCCCAGCGACCGGCGAACTCCACCAGGGGCTCGGTCCACAACTTGCGCAGCACCATGATCTGCTCTTCAATCCGGCGGCCGCGGGTGTGGAAATCGTGCCCCAGAGCCACGTATTCGACCTCGTTCCAACCAAGGCCCACCCCCAGTCGAAAACGACCGGAACTCAGCACATCCAATGTAGCTGCCTGCTTGGCGACCAAGGCAGTCTGGCGTTGCGGCAAAATCAGAATCCCCGACATGAAGCCGAGCTTTTGCGTAACCCCACTCAGAAAGGCGAAGAGGATGAAGACTTCCTGGAATGGCGTTTGGTACGTATAGGGCCCTCTCCAGCCCCCGGGGCGATCTGGATTGGCACCCAGAACATGGTCGTATGCCTCTAGATGGGTGTAGTGCAGATCTTCTGCAAGCTGGGCGTAGTCGCGAATGGCGATCGGATCGCTGCCAAACTCGGTTTGAGGATAGATCACCCCTGCCCGCATATCCCTCGCCTCCTTCAACGATCGTAAGAACTTCCGGACAATGGCAGGTAGTTTATCACTGGCGAGAGGCCCTGAAGCTGACTCCTGGCGAGATCAATCGCGCCCGCTCTCGCGCCGGTGAGGGCAGTGATCCACGGTCGAAGGATCGGGCCGGGGAACGGAGGATCTGGACAAGGTGGATGAGGAACCCAGGCTGGGGCTGGTGTCTGAACAAGCAGACCGATTGCGGGGAGGAGAGGCTCAGGTCAGCGTGAAATAGGTGTAGTGATACTGGATCTTCCCGTCGCGCAGGCTCACCGTGTCATTCCCATCTGAGACGCGTCCCCTCTCGCTTGTCGCGGCCCAGGTGAAATGCGCCGTTCGGCCGGATATGCTCTTGCTCGTGAGCTGGAATGCGCCGCCCGGGAGAAGCTGACCAAAAAGCTGACCGTACCAGGCCTTGACCGCCTCGATCCCGACCGCGGTCCTGGCCCCCGTCACGTGTGCTGCATCTTCCGTGTAGACGTCAGGCACGGACTCGACATTATGCTGGTTCAGCAAATCGATGATCCGTTCGGGGACCGTGTCGGCCGGCTGCCTGGGACTCCAGTCGAAGGCAGCAACTGCGTCCCACATGTCGGCGTGGCTGCTCCGGGTGGCGTAGTCCCAACTCCAGGCATTCATCCCCGGCAGGCGCAGGTCGAGGGCTTTGCGGGCAAAGCGTTGGATCTCATCGACCGAAGGTCGCCAACCGGCCATCGAATAAGTTGGTGCAGTAGGGATGACCGGACGTGCGGGTTGGAGCGCCTTGTATTGGTTGACGCTCATTTCGAGCTGTTCCTCAGGATTGTGGGCTCCCTCGAAGTACACCTGCGGCATCGAGTAGTCGCAGCCCTGAAGAAACTCGACGAACGGCAATTGGGAGTGACGAGCAGGGAACCGGTAGCTGCTAAGTGCCATTGGAAGGCTGGGGAGGGCCGCGCGCAGCTCGGTCATGTAGCGCGTGGCAGCTATTTTTTTCCCGGGCTTCTTGTACTCGATCTCAGCATCGATGACATAACCATCGACGCCCAGCTCTCGCACCCGGTCGATCCCCAGGCGGGCTTCGCCGAGAGGGTCATCTCCTCGAACATAGTGCCAACCCCAGACTTCGATGCCCGCCTCGTGAAAGGCCTCCAGGACGGGCGGTATCAAATCGGTCTTGGTCTCGTAGTCGTAGTTGTATGCCCAAGTGGCTCCATCAGCGATCTTGATAAGAACGTGGGTGAGCCGGGCAGCGCGGGCGCGTGCGACCATCGCCACCGGATCCCCGCGGTCGCAATACGGGATTTTCCAGATATAGAAACCCTTTCCCTCCAAAGACTTCAACGGATATCACCCTGGTAGTCATTGCATGGAGGCCGTCGCCCACCGACCAGGCCGGAACGCCTACCCCCGCGCTGGGGGAGGAAGCGCGGGGTCCTCGGGGTCCTGGTCACCGCGCTCATCCCGCTCATGATCATGGCCATGTTCCAAGGATCCTGCTCGGCGAACCGCCCTCGGGCCGTACTTGGCGCGGATCGCATCGATCGCATCCAGAAGGCGCTCATCGTGCTCCCAGGAGCGGTCGAACATGCCCAGCTGGCGAAGCTTCGGACCCAACTCGCTGACGCCCACGCCGAGCAGCCGTACCGGCCGCCCGCCGCGCCAGACTCCGCCGAAGAGCTCCCAGGCCGCATTGAAGATCTCCCCATCCTGATCGGTCGGTTGTTTCAGCCGCGCCTGTCTGGTCAGCGTCTTGAAGTCCGGCCAGCGCAGTTTTATGCGGACGGTACGGCCGGCGAGTTCGGAGCGGCGCAGCCGGCGGCCCACTTCCTCGCTCAGCGATCTCAGAGTCTCCCTGAGCCTGTCTTCGTCGGCGACATCCCTGGCGAAGGTCGTCTCGTTCGACAACGACCGCGCCTCACGCTGCGCGACGACCGGGCTGTCGTCCGTGCCCGTGGCACGCGCTGCAAGTTCTGGGCCACGCTCACCGAAGACTGCGTGCATCCGCTCGGGCTCCATCGCCGCCAAATCGCCGATCCTTACCACCCCAATCTGGGCCAGGCGTTGCTGAGTCTTTGGACCGACACCCCAGAGCATGTTCACCGGGAGCGGCGCCAGGAACGAGGCCTCACTCCCGGGCGGGACGACGATCAGCCCGCGCGGCTTGCCGATCTCGGTCGCGATTTTGGCCACCAACTTGCTGGTGGCCACGCCCCACGAGGTCGGAAGAGCGTAGCGGGATTGGATCTCCGATTGTAACCGCCGAGCGATCGCTTCGCCTGAGATC
>MGOM01000130.1:18002-22793 GCA_001797105.1 Chloroflexi bacterium RBG_19FT_COMBO_62_14 | reverse complement strand
GTCGAGGAAGGCCTCATCGATCGAGATCTGTTCGACGACGGGTGCTGCCTGACGGAGGAGATCCATGACGAGGTCCGAATGCTCTCCATAGGCCCCATGCCTCGATCGAACAATGATGAGTTCAGGACACCTTCGGAGCGCCTGAGCCGTCGGCATGGCCGAGCGCACCCCGAATTTGCGCGCTTCATAGGAGGCCGAAGCGACGACGCCACGCCCGTCGGGCGTTCCGCCGACGATGAAGGCCTTACCCTGGAGGCCCGGATTGAGCTTCTCTTCGACTGAGCAGAAGAATGCGTCGAGATCGACGTGGAGGATCTTACGCACAACCATTCGACTCAACAACGCCGTGAAGCTGGGCGAGGTACGGCGGGAAGCGGCGGCCGCTCCCGCACCCCTAGCGTGGGCGCTCTGTCCCAGGCAGCCAGGCCACAAGACGGGCCGGCAGTGCCTCCCCACTCACCGATTCCACACCGTGTTGGCATTGGCCGGATCGTCATCGTCGCCCGCCGTCGACCCTACACTTCCGTCACGCATATCCCTCGCCAGTGCGACCGCCTGTTCTGGTGTTTGCACTTCTCCGACGGCCTGGGCCTCGCGTATGGCCTCGAGCATTCGGCCCAACTGCGGTCCATGCTCAACTCCGAGGATAGCGGCCAACTCGTCGCCGCGCATCAGCCGAGGTGGCTCGAGCCAGCCCCCGTCGAAGCGGGCCTCCAGCAACGCTCGGCCAAGTTCTACGCGGCGCTCCCAGACCTCTTGCGGGACCGGGGGAACGTACATTCCCATTCGGTCGGCGAGGGACAAGAGCACAACGTCGATCCCCGCCTCCCCCGTCTTGCGAAAGAAGCGGTAGATCATCCGCCGGGTCATGAGATCGACCTTCTCCAGTGCGCCGGGCCATTGGTGGTATCGAACAATACGGTCAAGCCGCTCGCATTCCTGGACACCGAAGCGGAGATCCCTTGCCCTGGCCCGGACCAGGGCTGCCCCCTGCCCTTCATGACCGGTGAAGTGGATCCGGTCATCGTCTCCGACTTCAAACGTCAGAGCCTTTCCGACATCGTGATAGAGGGCTGCCAGCAGCAAGAGCTGTCGCACCAGCGTCCCCGAGGTCAGGCTCGACCTCAGATGATCATCCAGCTCAGCCCGGTATCGGCCGAGCCGAAGGCTGACCTCGGCCAGGGTCATGTCGAAGGCGCCCTCGGGGTCGTGGTTCGGCCCGAGGACGGACAAGAGGCGCGCCAGGTGATCGAGCACAGCCAGGCTGTGCTCGAAGGCGTCGTACGCATGAGGCGGAGACTGGGCGACTCCTCGCAAGGCCGTGACTTCAGGCAGTATCACCCCCAAGAGGCCGAGATGGTCGAGCGAGCGGAAGGCGCTGGCCGGCTTCTTCCCCGCCAGGATGTGCAGGAGCTCGTCGCGAATCCGTTCTGGCGAGACTTTGGAGAGCGATCCCGCGGCGGGGATGAGCAGGCGCAAGGTCTCGGGAGTGATCCGAAAGCCAAGGTCGGTGGCAAGCCGAACCGCGCGCAGCGCGCGGATTGGATCGTCGTCGATGGCCTGGTCGGTGCAGGCCCGGATGATCTTCGCCCTTGTGTCCTGGAGGCCGCCGCACGGATCGATAAGGCGTTTAGGATCGTCCAGGCTCAGGGCCAACGCGTTCATCGTGAAATCCCGTAGCCGGAGATCATCCTCGATGTTCGCGCCACGCAAGACCGTGAAGTCGAGAACCCAGCGTTCGGATCCGCCGAGCTCGATCAGCACCCTGCCTGAGCCTCGCCCACGATCCAGATCATAGTAGTCGCCGCCGAGTTCGTTGGCGACCGCTCGCGCCACCCGACGCGCCTCTCCGTCGACCGCGAAATCTGCGTCGAAGGTCGAACGATCGAGGAAGGCATCGCGTACTGCCCCGCCGACCAGCCAGATCGGGGAGGTGTCCGCCCGGCGGAGCACGGCCTGCCAGATCGAGTCGGGAAGCGGGTTGGAGAATGACATGGGGGCCGGTCAGTCCGGGGGCACGTACTTGTCCGGTTGGACGACGCCGATGAAGGGCAAATTGCGGTAGTACTCGTCCAGGTCGAGGCCGTAGCCGAAGACGAATTTGTTCGGGATCGTAAAGCCGCGGTAGTGGATGGCGACGACCGCCTCACGCCTCTCGGCCTTGTCCAAGAGCGCACATACGCGCATGCTCTTCGGATGGCGGGTATTGAGCAACTCCATGATCGAGGCGATCGTGTTGCCGCTGTCGATGATGTCCTCAACCAGTAGAAGGTTGCGGCCTTCAACGGCCGTCGTCAGGTCCATCGTGATTCGAACCTCGCCGCGCGACGAGCGAACGCCGGCCCCATACGACGAGACCGCCATGAAGTCGATCGCGTGCGGAATCGTAATCGCCCGCATCAGGTCGGCCAAGAACATGACCCCCCCGCGTAGGACGCAAATCAGTAGCAGGTCCTGATCCCGATAGTCGCGGCTTATCTCAGCCGCCAGCTCCCGGACACGCGCCTGCAGGGCCTCTTCCGAAATCAGGACTTCCTGCAAGAATTCCGAGTAATCTTTCATCGTCAATCCCGTAGGACTTCGTGATGAGTGCGGCAGCGCGCTTCGTACATTTCGCTCGCGCCGACGACCACGACCGGATCATCGTACCGGGCCGGCCGACCGTCGATCAAGCGCTGAGTGCGCGAGGCGGCATCCCCGCAGACCATGCAGATCGCCTGGAGCTTGTCCACCCGCTCCGCATCCGCCATGAGTTGGGGCATCGGGCCGAAGGGTTCACCCCGGAAGTCCGTATCCAATCCGGCGACGATCACACGCAATCCGCGCCGGGCCAGTTCTTGCGTGACATGAATGACATCCAGCTTGAAGAATTGCGCTTCATCGATGGCGACGACGGTCGTGTCGGCAACCAGTCGGTCAAGCATCGAGCTTGCTTTCTCGACCGGTGTAGCCTCGAACTCAGTCCCGGCGTGCGAAGTGAGTTTTCCGACGCCATAACGTGTGTCGAGGCTCGGCTTGAAGACCTGTATCGCCTGCTTGGCGATCCTCGCCCTGCGCAGACGGCGAATGAGCTCATCGGTCTTGCCGCTGAACATCGACCCAGTGATGACTTCGACGCTGCCCGAGGTGTTGCGCATGGGCCTCCTGGTTGGCGAAGAATGTAGGATGGGAAGGCAGTTCGAGTCTACACCAGCCTAGCAATCGAGGAAACAGCCGTCCCCCGCAACTCGACAAGCTCGTCGGCCCGCGGAGTGGGCAGGCCGGAGCCGGAGGGGGTGTGAGCACTCCGGTGGCCACAGTGGGTCGACGCGGACACTCTCTCCCGCTTTGCGGGGGGCCCGATAGCGAGATCCCGAGGCGCTCAGGGGACTAAGTTGCTTCGACGGATTCGGGGAGTTGGAACCCGCGCTGGCGCAGCCGGCGTTTCAGGTCAATCAGGCTCTTCCTCCCGAAGCCCTCAACGGCCAGCAGCGCCGCTTCACCTTCAGCCAATCGCCCTAGTGCTTGGCCGACAACGGTGATGCCGGCGTTAGCCAGCGCCGCTTCGGCCCGTGTACCCAGCTCGAGGGCCGCGATCGGCAGATCGGGCGAGGTCCGCGATTCCTCTCTCGCCTGCTGCACATCGATGTATTCCTGTCGCGCCTGAAGCTTCTTATAGAAGCGATCGACCTGGCCTTCAGTGTCGACGATCCGCTGTTCGCCCGTGTAGAACGGGTGGCAATTCGAGCACACGTCGGTGTGGATTTCCTCAACCGTTGAGCCGGTGTGCCAGGTGTTTCCACATGCGCAGATGACGGTTGCGTTCGGATAGTACTTGGGATGAATGCCTTGCCTCATGGCCGTGCGTCCTTTCCCCGTCAGTCAGGCGCCTCACCTAACGGCCGCTGATCCCCGGGGTGGGATTCAAACGGCCTCTCGGCCGGGCGCTCGTAACCGTTGAATCAGGCTGGGACTACGTTGACCCTCTTGCGACCGCCGCGCGCGTAATCGAATGTGACAACGCCATCGATCGTGGCGAACAGGGTGTCGTCACCCCCACGGCCGACATTATTCCCTGGATGGATCGCCGTTCCGCGCTGGCGTACCAGGATGCAACCGGAATGAACGACTTCTCCGGCGTATTTCTTGACCCCCAAACGCTTGGAGTGGCTGTCGCGTCCGTTGCGGGTCGATCCGCCGCCCTTCTTGTGCGCCATGGTGACCTTCTCCGTCCTTACCCGTCGACCGACTTCTTGGAGGCCGACTTCTTGGTAGTTGCCTTCTTTGCTGTAGACTTGGAACCCGGCCCAATCTTCTTGACGGCCGCTTTCTTAGCAGCTCTGACCTTCGGAGCCGTCTTGCGCGGCTTGGCAATTTCCTCGGCGGTCCCACCCTCGGGGGTCACCTCGACCTCCGCTTTCTTAGAGGGCTTCGCCCCGGGGAAGAGAACGTCTTCGATCTGAATCCTGGTGTAACTCTGGCGGTGTCCCTTCTTCCGCCGGTAACGCTCCTTCGGGATGTATTTGAAAACAATCTGCTTGGGCGCCTTGATCTGCCCAACGACCATCCCGGCGACCCTCGCCCCCTCAACCAGGGGCGTTCCGACTCGAACGGAGGAGCCGTCACTGATGAGCAGGACCTGATTGAAATCGGCCCGGGCACCGACATCCAGGGGGAGGTGATCGACCTCGACAGTCTCACCTTCGCGGGCGATGTATTGCTTACCGCCCGACTCGAACATGGCGTAGTTCATGGACTTCTCTCCAGCTTCGCTTCGCCGACGCTCCGGCGGCGGTGAGGCAGGCCAGGCGG
>MGOM01000130.1:16931-17979 GCA_001797105.1 Chloroflexi bacterium RBG_19FT_COMBO_62_14 | reverse complement strand
GGGGCAGGCGGGAGGATTATAAAGGCCGGACCAGCCGTTGTCAACGGTCGTCACGCACCGAGCCGGTCGGTACTTCGATATCGACTGCTGCCGGGTGCCCGGCGGTTCTGGCCCCTGCCCTTCTTCGACCTGCTCCTCCTTGTCGCGGCCGCCCCGCTGCCGGCTCCCTGCCGGGGGGTGCCTATAGTCCGCTCAGCGCCAGAGTCGAATGAGCCTGCGAGCAAGCGAACGACCCACAAATACTGCGCTGGGCGTTCCAGCCCAGCGCAGAGTCATTCCGATCCGTCGAAAGCCTTAGTGGAGCTAGTCGGCAGCCACAGTCTCCGGCGTCGCCACCGGTGCTTCCTCCAAGGGCGCGGGTTCGGCGTCGAGCCGTTCGTCGCGCAAGACGGCCTCTTCACCGGGAAACCCGGTCCCGGCCGGGATCAGGTTTCCGATGATGACGTTCTCCTTCAGACCGCGCAGGTAATCGATCTTACCTTCGATGGCCGCGCCTGCCAGCACCTTGATCGTGTGCTGGAAGGAAGACGCCGAAAGGAAGGATTCGGTGTTCAGCGATGCTTTGGTCACACCCAATAGCACCTGAGTCGCCCGCGCCGGCTGCACGCCTTCTTTGAGCATGCGCTCATTCAGTTCCTGCAATATCAGACGGTCGATCAGGTCGCCCGGAAGCAGGTCGGTCTCCCCCGGAACGGTTATCTGGACCTTCGAGAGCATCTTGCGAATGATCACCTCGAAATGCTTGTCGTTGATGTTCTGGCCTTGCGACCGATAGACCTTCTGGACCTCGGTCAGCAGATACAGCTCGCAGGCCTCGCGACCCAGGATGCGCAGGATACGGTGTGGATTGAGAGAGCCCTCTGTCAACTGGTCGCCGGCCTCGACCTTGTCACCCTCTCTCACCAGGACTCGGGCGCTGGCGGGGATATCATACTCAGCTTCGTCGACTTGGTCGTACGAGACGGTGACCTTTCGATCTTCGACGTTCACCCGTCCTTCGTGATCGGCGACGATTTGCGAGTCGCCGCGGCTGGCGATCAGTTCGCCC
>MGOM01000130.1:16360-16825 GCA_001797105.1 Chloroflexi bacterium RBG_19FT_COMBO_62_14 | reverse complement strand
ATTGGACGATGTGTACGGTGCCGGCGATCTCGGATGTGATCGCCTCACCCTTAGGCTTCTTACGCGCTTCGAAAAGCTCTTCGACGCGCGGCAGGCCGGTAGTGATGTCTCCACCGGCGGCTACACCGCCGGTGTGGAACGTGCGCAGGGTGAGCTGCGTCCCGGGCTCTCCGATCGACTGGGCGGCCACGATCCCGACCGCGGCCCCCAGTTCGACCATCATGCCCCGTCCGAGATCCATCCCGTAGCACATCGCACACATGCCGAAGCGCAGCTCGCACGTCAGCGGCGAGCGGGCGAAGACCTCGGTGACGCCGACATCCTGCAATTGCTTGGCGATCTCCAGGTTGATGATCTGATCGCGATCGAGCAGGATCTCACCCGTGTTCGGATCAGCCACGCGCCCGGCCGTGACCCGGCCGAGGATGCGAGAGGCGAAATCCTGGCCGGCGACGTCGTCTGAGC
>MGOM01000130.1:16200-16330 GCA_001797105.1 Chloroflexi bacterium RBG_19FT_COMBO_62_14 | reverse complement strand
AATCGTCGGCGTTGATGATCACATCCTGGGCGACGTCGACCAAACGCCGCGTCAGGTAGCCGGCATCCGCCGTCCGGAGCGCGGTATCGGTCAGGCCCTTTCTCGCACCGTGCGTGGAGATGAAGTACTC
>MGOM01000130.1:0-16154 GCA_001797105.1 Chloroflexi bacterium RBG_19FT_COMBO_62_14 | reverse complement strand
ATGATGCGTCCCGCCGGATCGGCCATCAGGCCGCGCATGCCGGCCAGCTGAGAGATCGGGCCGAAGCCGCCCTTGGTCGCTCCGGAAATGGCCATCGTGCTCAGATTGCCGGCGGGATCCATGGCTGCCCGGACAGCGGTCGCCACCTCAGCGGTTGTCTCCTGCCAGAGTTCGATGATCCGCTCTTTCTGCTCCTGATCGGTGAGCAATCCCCGCAAGTAGTCGCGACGGACTGTCTCAGCCTCATCCAGCGTTCGGGCGATGATCTTCTCTTTCACCAAAGGCACGGTGATGTCAGAGACGGCAATTGTCGTCCCGGAGCGGGTGGCGTACTCGAAACCGATGTCCTTGATCGCATCGACCACAGCCGGCGTGCCCTCTTCGCGCAGAAGCTGGTAGATCTCTCCGACGAGCGTCTGCATGGAGGCCTTGTCCAGGACCCGGTTCACGAAACGCAGCTCGGGGGGCAAGACGTGATTGAAGAGCACACGGCCGACGGTCGTGTCGATCACGCGCCGCTCGGGTTGGACCAGACGCAGGCCTTGCTCATCGAGCCAGGTTTCCGCCTGGAGCTTGATTGGGGTGTGGACCTCGACCTGATCGAGGGCGTATGCCATCTCAACCTCGTCCATGTCGGAGAACGAACGACCCTCGCCACGATGCTTCTTGGCTTCCACCTGCATGGTCAAGTAGTAGACGCCCAGGACCATGTCCTTGGAGGGTGCGACGATCGGCTCGCCGTCGGCCGGCTTCAGAAGGTTCTTGGTCGAGAGCATCAACGAGCGCGCCTCGTTGACGGCCTTCTGCGAGAGCGGCAGATGCACCGACATCTGGTCTCCGTCGAAGTCGGCGTTGAAAGCCGCACAGACGAGCGGGTGCAGTTGGATCGCCTTGCCTTCGACCAGGATCGGCTCGAAAGCCTGAATGCCGAGTCTGTGAAGAGTCGGAGCGCGGTTGAGCAACACCGGTCGGTCTTTGATGACCTCTTCCAGAACCTCCCAGACTTCCGGCCGCTCGCGCTCGATGATCCGCTTGGCGCCCTTGACGTTGGCGGCGTAGTTGTACGCGACCAGCTTCGATATCACGAACGGGCGATAGAGCTCGAGGGCCATGGCCTTCGGCAGGCCGCACTGAAATAGCTTGAGGTGAGGCCCGATGACGATCACCGAACGCCCCGAGTAGTCCACCCGCTTGCCGAGCAGGTTGCGGCGGAAGCGGCCCTTCTTGCCCTTGAGCATGTCGCTGAGCGACTTGAGCTCGCGGCGGCCTCTTCGCGATAGAGCCTTGCCCCGCTGGGCATTGTCGATCAGTGAATCGACTGCTTCTTGAAGCATCCGCTTCTCGTTCCGCACAATCACGTCCGGTGCGCCCAGCTCAACCAGCCTCTTCAGGCGGTTGTTCCGGTTGATGACCCGACGGTAGAGATCGTTGAGATCCGAAGTGGCGAAGCGTCCGCCGTCCAGCTGGACCATCGGGCGCAGGTCGGGCGGTATCACGGGCAGGACGGTCAGCACCATCCACTCCGGCCGGTTGCTCGACCGCCGGAAAGCCTCGACGACCTTCAACCGCTTGGTCGCCTTCTTTTTGCGTTGCTTGCTGCGCGTGACGCGGATCTCCTCCCAAAGCTCCTTCGCCAGCGTCTCCAAGTCCATCTGTCCCAGGATGTCGTAGAACGCCTCGGCACCCATATCGGCCCGAAACACCTGCCCCCACTTTGCTTTGAGCTCGCGATAGCGGGTCTCTCCCAGGAACATCATCGGCCGGACGCTTAGCAATTCCTCGCGATCCGCGACGAGCTGGACCGTGGCCTCGGTGCTGACGTGATCCGCCGAATCTCTGAGATCCGATATCGCCAGATCCGACTCGGCCTTGACCTTCTCGACTTGCATCCGCAAGTGCTCGATCTCGCGCTCGCGCTTCTCGTGCAGGCTGGCCTCGATTTCTTCCAACTTCTCCTTGACGGCCGCCTGAACACGCGTGATGTGCTCGTTGCCGATCGTATCGCCTTTCTCGGCCACCAAGGTCTCGGTGGCTTTGAAGTTGATCGGGGCCCGGATCGCCTTGCCGAGCTTCTCGGTCAGAGAGCGCTCCAGACCTTGCCCTTCGCGGATGACGGGCTCGATCTGGACTCCGATCTCTTCATCGTAAGACTCCTTGACCTTGCGGAGCCTCACCTCGAGATCTTCGATGTGCTTCTTGCGGTTGGATTTGGTCTGAGCGATTTGCTGGTTGAGGGCGTCCGATTCCTGCTTCTCAAAGCGAACGATCTCATCCTCGATCCGCTTGAGGGCCTTCCGCCGCGCCTCTTCATCAACCTGCGTCACGACGTATTGGGCGAAGTACAACACCCGATCCAGGTTGCGGCGCGAGATGTCGAGCAGCAATCCGAGGTAAGACGGCACTCGGCGGGTGTACCAGACGTGCGCCACCGGGGCCGCCAGACCGATGTGCCCCATCCGTTCGCGGCGGACCGAGGATCGAGTCACCTCGACGCCACATTTCTCACAGGTGATCCCCTTGAAACGGATATTCTTGTACTTACCGCAATAGCATTGCCAATCCTTGGTCGGACCGAAGATGGCCTCACAAAACAGGCCGTCCTTCTCAGGCCGCAGGCGACGATAGTTGATGGTCTCCGGCTTGAGGACCTCACCATACGACCAGCTGAAAATGGTCTCCGGGGACGCTAGACTAACCCGTAGCGCTCGAAACCCCTTAGCTTCCACTCGGCCTCCTCCGCCTTGGTCGCGGCGACCTGCCGCGGCTACACTTTCGTTACAGATGGAACAAATGTGCTAGTTTGAGGACAAGTAAAACAAGCGCGTGAGCAATACTAGCCTCAAGCGCTTATTGGGCGCCGACCCTTCGGCTGATTCGCATGTATCTTGTAGTATATCTCAGGAAGCCCGGCTGTCAAGGGCCAGGTCAACTGCTGCTGGGTGCATCGGCAGCTCTAATGTGAAGGCGCTTCCCATCCCTAACCGGCTATCCACCCGCACCCGTCCCCCGTGCTGCTCGACGATCGACTTGACGATCGCCAGCCCGAGGCCGGCCCCCTTCTCCTTGAGCGTCTCCGGGCGGCGGGCCCGGTAGAACTTCTCAAACAGGCGAGCCTGATCCGTGGGGGCGATCCCCAGCCCGTTATCCTCAATCACAATCCGCTGAACCCCCGCCTCCTGACTTGCCCGCACCCGGACGAGCCCCTTCTGGGGTGTGTATTTCAAGGCGTTGTCGACTAGATTGGCAATTGCCTGGCGGAGCAAGGTCGGGTCCGCCTCGATCGTCTCCGACCCTTCATCCAGCTCGACCTCGAGAGTGATCTGCTTGTTGGCGGCTTGTGGCCGGTACGCATCGGCAACCTCCCGGAGGACGTGCCCGATCTGCACTACTTCCAGGCTTAGCCCTACCCCGGCCTCGATCCGACCTAGATCGAGCAGGTTGTCCACCAATGCGGCCATCTGGTCCACGCTACCCAGGATCTTGCGCACAAACTCCTTCTGTTGATCGTTCATCGTCCCCATCATCGTCAGCATCGTCCCGTAGCCGCGCATGAGGGTCAACGGGGCGCGCAAGTCATGGCTGACGGTGGAAACGAACTCCGACTTCAACATGTCGAGCTTCTTGTAATGAGTGATGTCGCCAAGCACGCATACGCGACCGGATTCCGCTTCACCTTCGCCGCTGACGTCGCAAGAGGAAGCGAACATCACTCTGCCGTCAGGGACCTTGATCTCCGCGGTTCGGATGTCGCCCGCCGGCTGAGTCAACAACTGGGTCAATTCGGGGACGACAATTGCGTCGGTCGCCAGCCGGCCTCGAGCTCGCTCCGCCGAACCGCGCAGAAAGACCTCCGCCGCCGGATTGGCAAGCGAGATGCGGCCCTCATCGTCGGTCACGATTACCGCATCCGGCGTAGCCTCGAGGACCGCCGAGAGGCGCATCCGTTCCTGCTCTGCTCTTCGATACAACCGGGCGTTGGCGACGGAGATCCCCAACTGGCCGGCCAGAATCGAGAGGAGGTTTGATTCCTCCTCCGAGTACGTATGTGGATTTCGATGCCCGAGCCACAAGGCGCCGACGAATTCGTCTTCATTGTTGAGCGGTAGGGCCATCAAGCTTTCCAGTGGAGCACCCAGACCCTTCAGACTCAAAACCGCTCGCGCCCGCGCAGGATTCTCCAGGACGAATTGACCCCTGGTTCGGCAGAGCTCCAGGATCTGCGGATCGAGTGCCGCCCACCGCCCCGGATCGGAGCCGGCCTGGTAGGCCTCACCCTGCTCTTGACTATCGCCTGTCTCCGAACCGAGTACCAGCCGGACGGAATCAGCCAGGGTCAGCCCCCGAACGCCTCCTAGAATGGAGGGCATCACTGTCGCGAGGTCGATTCTCGTCGCCATTCGCTGGCTGGCATGCAGAAGCAGGGCCATCTCGTCCAGCCTGGCCTTGAGGCTCTTTTGCATCCTCTCAAAGGACGCTGCCAGGCGACCGATCTCGTCCTCGCCCCGGATCAAGACCGGCTGATCCAGATTCCCGCGCGTGATTGATTCGGCCAGGCGCGCCATCGACTGGAGCGGTCGCGTCAGCCTTCGGCTGGAGGCATGGACCAAAACGATGACGGCGAGCCCGACCGCGGCGATGACCACGAACAGACGGGTGGCAATCGGCAATGCCAGACGACTTACCTCTCGGAGCGGAACGGTGACAATCACTTGCCAGGGCGAGCCGGCGACTGGATACAGGTAGGTAAGCCGTCGGGTCCCGTCGGGGGCCGTGTCCGTGTAGGGCGGACCAGTCTGGAGTCGGCTGAGGTCTATGAACTCCATCAGTCGAAGTGGCTCAGCATGGATGATTACCGCGCCTCGATCATCGACGACAAATGCCTCTCCAGATGGGACGTCGGTGAGCCGGGCTACGACGGGTTGGAGCATTGGGTTGGATCCAAGATCGGACCAGCCGGCAAGCACACCCAGGATCGGGGCGTCCTCCGCCCTTTGGATTGGGTCCAGAAAGACCAATTGCGCCCCGCGACTTCCTTGATTCGGTGTGACGATGATCTCTTGAGGAACTCCGCCGATGGCGACGGACAATCCCGCCCCCAATTCGAGCGGGGCCCTCGCTTGATCGTCAGCCGGTGCAGCGGTGAATGCCAGCACTTCCCGCGAGGGGGTAAAGACCGTGAGACGAGTGAAGTAGGGCACCAAGCGAAGTTGCGACTGCAGGTCTTCAGAGTCGATCGTCCCGGCCTCGACTTCATCCAGGATTGAGAATCCGAGTTGGCGGATGAGGGAACGCCCGCTTTGCACGAAGAACGGCAGCCCCCCACCCGCTTGTCTGGCCGTCTGGATCATCTGATCCTGGACCAGCTCGCGTGCCGACGACCTCGCCAGTAGCCAGTCGCCGTAAAGCAGCACGCCTCCGGCGATCAATCCCAGCACGGCGAAGACGCTCACCATCCTCGCAGCCAGGGAACGGTTGTAGGGGCCGGCGACCAGGGGCGCCGGCGTGTGCCAGTGCTCCGGCCAGACTTCGCGAATCACTTCGCACACCCCCCCGGCTATGGATCCTTCGACAACAGACGCCAGTGTGGCCAGACCGGCGTGAGAGAGCGCATAATCGAGGGCGTCGTAAAGTGTGCCGCCACTGGCGCCGAAGTACTCAGACCCACGCAAACCTCCGAAGACCATCCCGGCCACAATCCCGCTGGCAAGCGGATGGCGCGCGAGTTTTCCCGGCCATTCCGCATAGTCGATTCGGACCAATCGGGCGAACAGGACGGCCTGGAAGGCCATCGCGAACGGTGTGAGGAGTGCATGGGTCTGCCAGCCGGCTCGCATCGACCCCACGGCGAAGCCAACCAAGGCGGCCTGGCAGCCCCCCAGCAGTCCTGCCGCAAACATCCACGGTAGGGCAGCCAGCGTCGAGATGATGGCCGTGCTCGGCCCGAGCGGGACACCAGGAGCTGACGTTCCGGGCGGGCCACCCAGACGGATATTGACCAGTCCAACGGCGATCGGAGCGGAGAGCACGAGTCCCATCATGAGACCTGAGTGGGAACGCTGCCGGGACCGGCGCCCGTTGAGGTCATTGCTTCGGCGGCGGTCCGTCAGGAGCCAGGTCGCGACGGCCACCAGCAGAATCACAAGGTAGCCGGAGGATCGAACGGGGAGTGAGAAGCCGAAGGCCTCGCCCAACTCCCAGAAATCGATGGTCATGCCTGCTCCAGGTTCGTTTCGTGCGCCGGGGATTATAGCATCCGCCCCTCCCTCGGCCAGCCGACACGCCTAGGGTGAGGCTCACTCGCAGGTCCCCGGGATGCTGAAAGTATCGGCCTGACTGGATGTCTACCTCTTGGCGCCGTCCGAAAGGGAACCTATTGGACCTATCAGGGGCGACTCTGAGCGGGGGTCCACATCAAGCACGGGATGTCGACGGACGAAGGATTCAGCTCCCATACAACCCCGGTGAAGTTCCTCTCAAGAATCTCCCCGATTTGAAGCGAAGGACCGACGGAAACAGGCAAGGCCGGGGGCTAGGGGAGCAGCGGAATTGCGCTGATAGCCGCCTTGGCCTATTTACCCGGTGACGAACTGCGTGTAGAGGGTAGGGTCGAAGGTCTCCGCTTGCCCGGCTTGTTCCTTTATGTTAGACTGCCTTAACGAGCGTGCGCGCCTTCCGGGCGGAGCATCGGGTATGGCCGAGAAAATCCTGATCATTGATGACGACATCGACACGTTGAAACTTGTCGGGCTGATGCTCGAGCGTCAGGGCTATCAGATTGCAGTCGCCAGCAATGGGACAGTGGGCATCTCGAAAGCGGCTACGGAACAGCCCGAGTTGATTCTTTTGGACGTGATGATGCCCGACCTCGACGGCTACGAGGTCACCCGGCGTCTCAGGGCCGACCCCAGCATGTCTCACATCCCGATCATCATGTTCACGGCCAAGACGATGGTCGACGACAAGGTCGCCGGATTCGAGGCGGGCGTCGACGACTACCTGACTAAACCGACCCATCCTGCCGAACTGACCGCCCACGTGAAGGCCGTGCTGGCTCGATCGGCCCAGGCACGAGCCACTCCCATCGACAGGGCCCGTCTCATCGCCTTCCTGGGAGCAAAAGGCGGTGTGGGGACCTCGACGCTGGCGTTGAATGTCGGCGTTGAACTTCAAAATCGAGGTCAGGATGTGATCATCGCCGAGTTCAACCCCGGGCGAGGGACGATCGGGATGGATCTTAATATCCCCCACCCCGACGGGCTGTCGCACCTGCTCACGCGAACATTGAAAGACATCCATCTGCGTTCGGTTGAATCCGAGTTAGTGACGCATCGGACGGGCGTGAGGCTCCTGCTCTCCTCCTATGTCGCCAAGGAGACCGAGCTCGAGCAAGCCATTCCTCAGATGGAGGCCATCATCGGCAATCTGGCATCGATGGCCACAATGATTGTCATCGATCTGGGTTCCAGCTTGCGGCCACACGTTCAGCCCCTCCTCAAGCTCTGCGATAGGATTGTCTTGGCTTTGGAGCCGGTGTACCCGTCGAATCTCGTCGGTCGGGCGCTGATCGAGGAGTTGGAAACCAGCGGGATTGGTCGGCACAAGATCAGCTTGGCCCTGGTCACCCGGGAACGGACCAGTCTGCAAATCCCCTGGCGACAGGTGGAGGCCGACCTCGGCGTCGAGCTCGGTGGGATCATCTCCCCGGCGCCGGAGCAGGCGCATCAGGCTTCCCAGAGCAGTTCCCCTCTCGTTGTCCTCTACCCGGAGACCCTGGTTAGTGATCAGATCAGGAAGCTGACGGATCACTTGGCGTCTCAGCTCCAGCTTGTTGAGACTTGACGACGCGTGCGTTCATGATCCGATCTACGACCGAAATCGAGCGGGCTGCCGACTTGATCCGCCAGGCGCAGCGGCCCGTGGCGCTGTCCGGCGCCGGGATCTCGACCCCTTCCGGCATCCCCGATTTTCGTTCGGCCGGGACCGGATTGTGGGAGCGGTTCGACCCCATGGAAGTCGCCTCTCTCTCGGCCTTCCGCCACCATCCCGAGAAGTTCTATGGCTGGATCAGGCCGCTCCTCACACAGATCCGCCGGGCCCGACCGAACCCGGCGCACTTTGCTTTGGCTGAGCTCGAGCAGCGCGGTCGCCTCCTTGGCCTGGTCACGCAGAATATCGACGGCCTGCATCAGTGCGCTGGCTCGCAGAGGGTGATCGAGATCCATGGCAACATACGCCGGGCGACATGTGTGGGCTGCTACCGCCGCGTCCCGTCAGAGCCGTTGATAGCCGCCTTGGTGATGACTGGCGAGGTTCCTCGGTGTTCGGTCTGCGGGGGCGTGCTGAAGCCAGATGTCGTCCTGTTCGAGGAGCAGCTCCCGCTCAAGGCGGCCTCGGACGCCGAAGGCCTCTTCGCCCGGACCGATCTGGTGCTCGTCGTCGGCTCCTCCCTCGACGTCACTCCGGTCTCGCTCTGGCCGATCAAGGCCTTGAACAGTGGAGCCCGGTTGATCATCCTCAATCACGAAGCTACTTTTCTTGACGAAAGAGCCGACGTGATCCTTCGCCAGGATCTCGCCGAACTCTTGCCGCTCGTGGTCGCCGAGGTGCTCGGTGTCTAGACAGCCTCCTTCTTCTTCGGATCGCGAGATATCCGCAATCCGCAAGTACCCTCTCCTGCTCCACCGCTACGTCCGTTTGCTCGAAGTCTCGACTGACTTGGCCTCGACCTTGAAGCTCGAAACGTTGCTCCAGCACATTGTCGAGGCAGCCATGGAGCTGACCGACAGCGAAGCCGCCTCTTTGCTCCTTTACGACCCACAGGCCCACCAGTTGTACTTCGAGGCTGCCACGAACGATCTCGTCGATCAACTCGGCCGGACGGCCGTCCCGGCTGAGGACAGCATCGCCGGATGGGTCTTCACCAACCGTGAGCCGCTGGTCGTCCAAGACGCACTGCGCGATTCACGATTCTTCCGCGAGGTAGATGTTCTTACCCGATTCAGCACCAGCTCAGTCATGGGGGTGCCGCTCCGCACGAAGGACAAGACGCTCGGAGTGATCGAGGCTGTCAATAAGCTGAACGGGACGTTCGATCAAGAGGATGTTCGGTTGCTACAAGCCTTGGCGGCGCAGGCGGCAGTCGCAATCGAGAACACACGCCTGTTCCAACAAAGCGATCTGATCGCCGAAATGGTTCACGAATTCCGCACTCCGCTCGCGGCTCTGACCGCCGCTTCGCATTTGCTCCAGCGGCCGGACTTGCCGGACGATCAGCGCGACAAGCTCAGCGTCACAGTTCAGAACGAAGTCCAGCGTCTGAACGAGATGTCGACCGACTTCCTCGAACTGGCCAGACTCGAATCAGGGCGGATCCGTTTTGTCCGAGAACCGGTCCACCTGGGTGGGCTTGTCGGGGAGTGCCTGGAGATTGTCCGGCCTCAGGCCGAGGCCGATCACATCACCATCGAGCCGGATATCGACTCCTCGCTGCCGCCCGTCCAAGGTGATCGGAATCGGCTCAAACAGGTCGTCCTCAACTTGCTCTCAAATGCCATCAAGTACAACCATCGCGAGGGTAAGATCGTCGTGCGGCTCAGCCGCGAGGGGGAGGAATTTATGCTGGCGGTCAGGGACACCGGTCGGGGGATCCCACCCGAGAGCCTGCCGCATCTCTTCGAGCGTTTCTACAGGGTCCCGGATCAGGAAGGGCACGTCGGCGGAACCGGCCTCGGATTGGCCATCGTCAAGCGGATCTTGGAGAGCCAACAAGGACAGGTGTCCGTCGAGAGCGAGGTCGGCAAGGGTACGACTTTTACGGTCCGGTTGCCGGCCAGTGTCGGCTCAGCAATGGAGACGCGTCCGGTATCCTGATCAACCCCGGCGCCCGAACTGGCGTTCGAGCGCTTCGACCGAGAGGTGGATCATGGTCGGCCGGCCATGGGGGCAAGTCCGAGGCGACCGACATGCCTCCAGATCCCGCAGCAGACGCTCTTGTTCCGGCAGGCTCAAGACCTGACCGGCTTTGACCGAAGCCCTCTTGCACACGCGCGCCGCCAGGCGCGCCTCCGTTTCCTTCAGCAGTGGCGTCTCATCTTCCTCGAACTCGGCGACGACCGCTCCCAGCGCTTGCCCCGGATCCAAACCGCTGAGCAGACTGGGAACGCTCCGCACGCGAAAGCTCCTTCCGCCGAAGCCCTCTACCGCGAACCCCAGACGGCGCAAAACATCGAGTTGCTCATTGAGTAGTCCGGCATCTTTGGCCGAGAGATCGACCGTCACCGGCTCGAGCAAGATCTGCGACTCGAGCACACCCCGTTTGTGCGATTCCATGAGCTGCTCGAACAAGATCCTTTCATGAGCCGCGTGCTGGTCAACCAGATACAGGCCGTCGGGACCCTCGGCGACAAGGTAGCTCGCCCCGATTTGACCAACTGCCCTCAGGAGGGGGACACCGCCGGAGGGCAGCCCTGTCTGCAGCACGGATGGGTGATGGTCGGGTTGGGCCCCGTCCCATCCCAAGGCGCGCCAGTCGGGCTGGATCATCCCCGGTCGTTCGCTCTCGGACAACCCGCCCCAACCCGGCCTCAGGCTGAGCGCCGGGGCGGTCGACTGCCCCAGGAGAGTCGAACGGACAATGCGTTGGACAACAGCGAAGACCAGATCCGGCTCACGGAATCGGACCTCGGCTTTCGCCGGGTGCACATTGACATCGACCATCTCGGGCGGTATGGTCAGGAGCAGCACGACAACCGGATGCCGACCGACCATCAAGAGGCCGCTATAAGCCTGACCGACGGCGGCCGTCAGGCTCGCCTCCTGGATCCAGCGCCCGTTGACGAAGAACGTCATCTCGCGCCGATTGGCGCGGCTGACGGATGGCTCGCCGATATAGCCCTCGACCCGAAGCGGTGCGTCGTCGCTCAATGGCAGCGCGATCATTTGGCGCGCGCTGTCCACTCCCAGGACGGCGGCCAATACCTCGCTGCGATCTCCTCTCCCGGATGAGTGGAAACTCGGTCGACCTTCCTGGACGAGACTGAAGTGGACATTGGGATAGGCCAGCGCGTAGCGAGTGACCAAATCGGCGATCCGGCGTCGCTCGGTGTTCTCCGACTTGAGGAACTTGCGACGGGCCGGGACGTTGTAGAACAGATCGTGCACACGCACGACGGTCCCGCCGGCGGCCCCGATCGACTGCACCGGTCCGATCTGCCCCGCTTCGACAACGATACGCGTCCCGACTTGTTCGCCGGAGGCCCGCGTTACGAGCTCCAGCCGGCTTACAGCCCCGATCGAGGCCAGGGCCTCGCCGCGGAAGCCGAGGCTTGTGATCGCCATCAGGTCGTCGACGGTCTCCAGCTTGGAGGTCGCATAGCGAGCAACCGCCAGCGTGACTTCCTTCGGCGGGATTCCCGTACCGTTATCGGCCACCTCGACAAGGCTGCGACCGCCCTGTTCGACGCGAATCTCGACGGCCCGAGCACCGGCGTCGAGCGAGTTCTCGATCAACTCCTTGACGACCGAGGCCGGCCGCTCGACGACCTCACCCGCAGCGATCGCCGCCGCGACGCTCTCGGGGAGAACGCGTATCAGCACTTGCACCTCCAGAGACCTCGGAATCCCTCCGAGTCGAGACCGTCGGGATCCGTCCGATAGGGCTGGCCTTCCCGCCCGAGCGATTTCCCGACTGGGGGCCTACGGACGTGCTTAGCTTCCAAGAGCGAGTATAGCCCAGGTCCTCCCCACCCCCTAAATTCCGCTTCGATCATCCGAGCATCACCCTGGAGCCGAGCCTTCGCCACGAATCACATTTCCCATCAGGGTGCGACTTCGAGAGCGATCAGCCTCGTTCGATGGATTGGCGGTCTGTCCGGTGCGCGAGCTCCTTGCGGGATGGCATTCCGGGCAAAGGCAGATGTTTGACAGGCGTGCCGCGGGCACCTTATACTGCCACGCGTGAACTGGGAAAGCAGCCTGATCCTCGCCGCCTTGATGTTCGTGGTCGCCCTGGCCGTCGTGCGGACCGAACCGCGCACTCGGCGTTGGATCCTGATCGTCTTACCGCTGCCGACGGCGATTCTCGTCTATCGCTGGGTCCGATACAAGGCTACCTGGCTCGAGCTGGGTGTCGCGTTCGCCGCAGGGGCCCTGGGGTACCTCGTATGGTGGTTTCTCCTAGGCCGGCGGCTGCCTCCCCCGCGCGGCAGCACCACCCGGGTGTGGACCAAAGAGGATCCTTTCTGATGAGCCGCTATCGGGTACTGTTTCTCGATCTGGATGACACGTTGTATCCGAGCACAAGCGGTCTCTGGGACGCGATCGGGGAGCGCATCAATCTCTACCTGCGCGACCGCCTCGGCCTGGATGCCGAGAAAGTGGGCGTTGTGCGAGACCGGTATCTGGATAAGTATGGGACGACGTTGAACGGCCTGATCGCCGAACATCACATTGATCCGTATGACTACCTGGATTTCGTGCATGATGTCCCATTGAACGAGTTATTGCTGCCCGATCCGGCCCTTTCGGCGATGCTCGAGGGGTTGGATCAGAAGCGCGTGATCTTCACCAATTCCTACGTCCCACACGTCGAACGCGTGCTTGGGCGGTTGGGTGTCGAGGCGCAGATCGACCAGGTGATCGATATCGTGGCTCTGGACTTCGTGAACAAGCCTCTCCCGGAGGCTTACCGGCGCGCTCTGGCGCTCTGCGACGAGGTCGATCCCTCGGCATGCGTCATCGTCGATGATCGGGTCTTGAACCTCGCTCCGGCGGCCTCGCTGGGGATGAAGGTCGTTCTCGTGGACGAGAAGGGGGTGGCCGCCGACGGACTCCCGCGTATCTCGCGAATCACCCAGCTCGTCGACGCCCTTCCCGACCTGCTCAAATGAGTCAGATCCTCCCGGCGGCGCGTTCCCAATCGGGGGCCGGATGAACGTCGACACCAGCCTCGCCGCGATCGTGATTGGCGCTGCCCTCTTACTGGTGATCCTCCTCAACGTGGGTCTTGTGATCGGTGGTCTGCGATCCAGGTCGGCGGATGGGATCCGCAAGTGGTTGGGCGCAGCCCGGCGTCTGGGCAATCCGTGGGCCGAGGAAGACCAGGCCCTCCAGGAGCTCCACCGAAGGGTGTCGGGGTTCGAAGCCAGCGATAAAGGAGGGGGCACCAAGAGTGAGGACTGACAAGCGGATCTCGCTGCAGCAGGCCGTCGAACGGGTCCCTCAGGCTGGGGCCTGTCTGGCCTTCGGGGGTGTGACTCTGTATCGGCGCCCGATGGCCTTCGCCCTCGCCTTGATGGCGGATTTCGTTCGGCACGGCCGGCCTCGCGACCTGACCTTGCTCTGCTTTACGGCCGGCCTGGAGAGTGACATCCTCGTCGGCCAGGGCATGGTCTCGCGCGTACGCTCGTGCTATTTCGGACTGGAGGCCTTCGGTCTCGCCCCCCATTTCACGCAAGCCGCCAGCGGAGGCAAGATTGAGGTGATCGAAGAGACTGAAGCAAGCCTGGCTTCCGGAATCCGGGCGGCCCTGGCCGGCGTCGGTTTCATGCCGTCGACGGCCTGGGTGGGCACTGACCTCCCCCGATTGAGACCGGATGTCAAGGTGGTCGTCGATCCCTACACTGGGGAAAGCCTGACGGCCTTTCCGGCCATTCGATGTGATGTCGCGGTCATCCACGCACTGGAGGCGGATCCGCAGGGCAATGCCGTGATCGGGGGGAATCAGGGTGTGGACCCCGACCTCGCCCTCGTGGCCGACCAGGTGATCATCACGGCCGAGAAGATCGTCCCCAACCTGGATAAAGCCGACATCGTCGGCCCGGCCGTTGACGCCGTTGTTGAGGCTCCGGGTGGGGCATGGCCAACCTCCTGCCACCCTCTCTACCCCCTGGACGGCGAGGCCACGCTCGAATTCACCGAGGTTTCAGGCACCGATTCCTATCAGCAACTCCTCACGAGTTGGTTTCAACGGCATCGTCTGGATCCTCCCTTCTAGCCCTCGGAATTCATACAATTCTTATCTACCTATGATATGTTTCTACGATCAACGTGCTAAATGAAGGGTGGCGTCTGAGATGTCGAGACTATTGAAGCTCGCAGTAGGTCTGCTGGCTGGTCTGCTCTTGGCAGGCGGTATCTTCTCGGCCGGGTTGGCCATCGGATACATCATCCCGCAGTTCAGGCAAACCGGGCCGATCGAGCAGCCTCCTTCGCTGCCATCCCTGCTCCCGCCTTCACTGCCAGGCCCATCGAGTGCCCCACCCTCGACCCCGATCCCCGAGGGGGACCGGGAGGCCATGATGCAGCCCTTTTGGGAGGCGTGGTCGATCGTCCACAAGCAGTTCGTCGACCAGCCTTTGGACGACACCGAACTCGTCCGAGGAGCAATTCAGGGGATGATCGATGCCCTCGGCGACGACCAAAGCTCTTACATGGATCCGGATGTTTACCGTCAGGCCAACATCCCCCTCGAAGGGAGCTATGAGGGGATCGGAGCCTGGGTCGACTCTGAGAGCGCATACCTGACAATCATCGCGCCTATGCCCGGATCGCCAGCCGAGCTGGCCGGGCTCAAACCTGGAGATGTTGTTATCGCCATCGACGGCGAAGATATGACCGGCATCGACGGCTCCCTGGTGATCCGCAAGGTCATGGGTCCAGCCGGAACGAAGGTCGTCCTGACTATCCTTCGGAAGGGCCTGGTCGAACCGCTGGAATTCGAGATTGTCCGTGCGAATATCTCGGTACCCAGCACGGAGAGCCGGATTCTGGAAGGCGAGATCGGGTATGTTCGCCTCTTCACATTCGGCCAGTCGTCGACCAACGAACTCAGGCGTGCGCTGCGCGAGCTTATGGCACAAGATCCCAAAGGTCTGATTGTCGACTTGCGGGGGAACGGCGGAGGCTTCCTGTCGACGGCGATCGAAGTCGCATCCGAGTTCATCCCTGATGGTGTGGTCATGACCGAGCATTTCGGCGACGGCCGGATCCAGACGTACGAAGCGGATCGAGGCGGCCTAGCTACCGAGATTCCAATGGTCGTCCTAATCGACGGAGGATCGGCATCCGCCTCGGAAATCGTCGCCGGGGCGATCCAGGATCGTGGGCGCGGGAAGTTGGTTGGCGAGACCTCGTTCGGCAAGGGCTCCGTACAGAACTGGGTGCCGCTCGAGAGCGACGGCGGTGCTGTCAGAGTGACGATCGCCCGTTGGTACACTCCCAACGGCCGCCTGATCGACAATACCGGCCTTGAGCCGGACGTAGTGGTGCAACGGACCGACGAAGATGTTCTCAATGGGCGGGATCCGCAGCTGGAGCGGGCCGTGGAGATTCTCCACGGCGGCTGAGGCTGAGGTTTCTGCCGGCTGATCTGAGAGGTGAGCCATGGGTTTCTTTCCTTTCCTATACTCGGGGAACTATCTGCTGTTCATATTGCCAGGCTTCGTCCTGGTGATGCTGGCCCAGCTTCTGGTGAATTCGACCTATCGGAAGTGGAGCCGGGTGCGGAATCGTTATGGGATGACCGGCGAAGAAGCCGCCAAACGGCTGCTCAATTTCGGTGGCTTGAATGATGTGAGCGTGGAAGGCGTCCCGGGTCAGCTCAGCGACCACTACGACCCGCGGACGAAGGTGCTCCGTCTCTCAACTGGGGTGGCCAAGGGGGACTCGATCGCCGCTATTGCCGTGACGGCTCATGAGATCGGCCACGCCCTGCAGGACCGCCAGGGCTATCTCCCGCTTCGCTTTCGGGCAGCCATCGTCCCGGCAGCCAACATCGGCTCCTGGCTGGGATACATCATGATCATCGGCGGTTTACTCCTTCGGCTGGCGGATCTTGCCTGGCTTGGGATTGCGTTCTTCTCCCTCGGCGCGGTTTTCGCTCTTGCCACCCTGCCGGTCGAGTTGAACGCCTCGGCTCGCGCCCGGAGGCTTCTAGCCCAGGCCGGGATTGTCTACGCCGACGATGAGGCCCGTGGCGTGGCCGCGGTCTTGAACGCCGCCGCCTTCACGTACGTCGCCGCCCTGGCGGCGGCACTGCTACAGCTTCTCTACTGGGTCAGCGCCGTCGGAGGCCTCGGCGGAAGGCGACGCGGCTGAGGCCTGGAACGGAGGAGTAGTCAATCGGCTGTGGCGTCCGGCGCCAAACGTCGGGTGGC
>MGOM01000129.1:19282-23739 GCA_001797105.1 Chloroflexi bacterium RBG_19FT_COMBO_62_14 | reverse complement strand
CGATGACTTTCAGAGCTCTTGGTCTCACGGTGAATTCACACGGTGTGGGAAACTCGATCGGCTCTCCGTCCAATTGCATGGTAATCGATCCCTCGCACTCGAACACGGCCTGATCCGTCTGAAAATGGACGACCCCGGGCGTCTCGGCATGGGTGCCCATGAGGATTTGAGCCACGCGGACGACCGCGTCCTTGATTGAGCGTCCACCAATCAACCAGAAGTCGAGCAGGCCGTCATCGACTTTGGCGTGGGGGGAAAGCTCCAGCAAGCCGCCGGCATAGGCCCGGATATTGCTGGCGACGGCCACGAGGAAGCGACCCTGCCAGGCCTCGCCATTCGCCCGGACCACCAGGTCGATCCCGTCCCAGCCCAAGGAGGTCCAAACCGCCATGGTCACATAGTGCACGCTCGCCAGGGCCTTCTCCCAGCGGTCGCGCGGCTCAACGCTGTTCACAATCCGCGCGTCCAGCCCGACCCCCGCCCACAGCAAGAATGCGCGCTGGTTGCATACGCCGAGATCGACCAGGCGGATATCGCCATGAGCAAGCCTGGCCGCAGCGTCCTCCAGGGCGAACCAGTGTGTCCAATCCAGACCCGCCAGGCCTAGCTCTTGAGCCCAGACATTGGCAGTTCCGGCCGGCAAGACTGCCAAAGCAGTGTCTCGGCCGGCGAGCGCCGACGCCACTCGCCCGACCGATCCATCCCCGCCGGCGACAAAGACGGCCTCGCATTTCCCCTCGGCCGCCTGGAGCGCCAGATCGGCAAGCTGCTGACCCTCAGCAGTCTCCATGACTTCGATCTCCCAGTCAGCATCCGTCAGCACGCGCACTGCACGGCTGAGCAACGGACCGGCTGGAAATCGCCCAGCAAATGGATTGTAGATTAGCCAGGCTCTCCGCATCGGGCTCTCCCCACTGGGATTATAGCGCAGCGTTCCTTAGGGCCACAAAGGTGTGGCGAATTGGCCCACGTCCCGCGCTGAATCGCCCGGTCACCGTGAGTCCGTCTGCCGCAGTTGTAGGATTGCCCCTCATGGTGTGGACGGTTAGAATCATGCTGCGAGGTCCGATGGCCGACGAAGCGACCTATCTCGGCGGAAGATACCAGATCTTGGGTAAGCTTGGTGCGGGAGGTATGGCCAAGGTCCTGCGCGCGCGCGATCTGAATCTCCAGCGCGAGGTCGCCATCAAGCTCTTGCGCGAAGATCTGATCCGCGATGTCGCTTTCCAGGCCCGCTTCCTCCAAGAGGCACGCGCGGCAGCCAATCTCATCCACCCCAACATTGTCACCGTTTACGACTTCGGCACCGAGGCCGAGCGAAACTTCATCGTGATGGAGTACGTCGTCGGGACCGACCTCAAGACCCTCATCCGCCGACGCGCCCGGCTTCAAGTCGACGAAGCCATCGAGATGATGATCCAGATCTCCGCCGGGGTTGGCTATGCGCATCGGGCTGGCTTGGTCCATTGCGATCTAAAGCCCCACAACGTGCTTGTCGCCGCCGATGGCAGGGTGAAGATCACGGACTTTGGGATCGCCCGTGCCCTGGCCTCGATCACCCCTGGCGAAAGGTCGGATGTCGTCTGGGGAAGCCCGCAGTACTTCGCCCCCGAACAGGCCTCCGGCGGCGCGCCTTCCCCGGCTACAGACGTCTATGCCCTGGGCGTGATATTCTTCGAGATGCTCACCGGAAGGCTCCCGTTTGAAGCGACCGACGGCGAGGCGTTGGCTCAACTCCATCTGCACACGCCTCCTCCCCGACCTCGTTCTATCAACCCTGAGATTCCGCCGGTCCTGGAGTCGATCGTGCTCAAAGTCCTGTCCAAGGAACCCGCCAGCCGCTACCGGACTGCTGATCAGATGGGGCGCGTCTTGATGACCTTTGCTTCCCAGCTCGGGATGGCCGAGGCGCTGCCGGCGGCGATTCCCATCCCGGAACCGGTTCATGACCCTCAGGCCTTGACCGCCTCAATGGATCTCGGCCGCGATCAAGTCGACTGGTTGGCCGTCTTGCTGGGACTACTGGTGTTTCTGGCGATCGGCGGACTGATCCCCCTCTGGCTCTGGGCGTGCCTGCTTTACCCGACGTGCCCCCTCTCGGGGTTCTAGAAACCCGTGTGCAAGCCCCTTGAGAGGATGTCCTCTTTGAGGAGGGAGGAGGGGGCCGTTGATGGAGTGGTCTGCGACGGTGTGAACCCGGCCATTCCTGCTTGAATGTTGACCTCGTAAGACGAGGCAGATGGAGACAAGCAAGGTCGCCAAGGAATGGCCGAGGCCGAGCTGACGCGCGGGGGCGGTTCCGCTAACGAGCGCTTGGGTTCATGCCAACGCCGATGAACTGCACCCGAGGCAGGCGGAGCGGTGGCCCATGTCGTTGAGGCGCGGTATAATTCCCGAAGCTCCTTACCGTCCTCTCGGAGGTTTGTTGGAGTGGTACTATCTGGATGGAGGTACACGTGAATTCAGCAAGAGGTCGTAACACCCTCGTCCTCCTGATTCTGCTCCTGATCATCGCCGTTCTGATCATTCAGTTCAGGGCCGGATCGCCCCAGCCCGAACGGCTGTACTTTAATCAGGTGGCTGAAGCCGTCAAGAAGGGCGAAGTCACGCGGGTCGTGGTTGACGACAACAACATCGAAGTGATATACCGCGACGGGCACAGTGCCCTCTCGCGAAAAGAACCTTCGGAATCGGCAGTCAAACAGTTGATGGACCTGGGGGTCACCCAGGAACAACTCAGCCCGGGGAATCTCCAGCTCGAGATCAAGCAGCCGAGCGACTGGAACACCGTTCTCAGTCTCGTGACTTACTTGCTTCCCGGCCTGCTGGTGGTCGGGCTGATCTTCCTAATGCTGCGCCAGGCGCAAGGCTCAAACAACCAGGCCCTGTCATTCGGAAAGAGCCGGGCACGGATGTTTACCGGTGACCAACCGACGGTCACTTTCGAGGATGTCGCCGGTGTAGAGGAGGCCAAAGAGGAGCTTCAAGAAGTCGTAGAGTTCCTCAAGGAGCCGGAGAAGTTCATCACGCTCGGGGCTCGCATCCCGAAGGGCGTGCTCCTGATCGGCACGCCCGGGACAGGGAAGACTCTTCTGGCGAAGGCGGTCTCCGGCGAGGCCGGGGTTCCGTTCTTCTCGATTTCTGGATCCGAGTTCGTCGAGATGTTCGTCGGCGTCGGCGCCAGCCGGGTTCGGGACCTTTTCGACCAGGCCAAGCGACATTCGCCGTGCATCGTGTTCGTGGATGAGATCGACGCCGTCGGGCGCCAGCGTGGGGCCGGCCTCGGTGGAAGCCACGACGAGCGCGAGCAAACGCTCAACCAGATGCTCGTCGAGATGGACGGCTTTGACACCGACACCAACGTCATCATCATGGCTGCTACAAACCGACCCGATGTCCTCGACCCGGCCCTACTCCGCCCCGGCCGCTTCGACCGCCGGGTTGTGCTCGACCGACCCGACATGCACGGTCGGGAGATGATCCTGCGGGTGCATGTCAAGGGCAAGCCCCTCGAGCCCGAGGTCCAGTTGGAGGTAATCGCCAAAGCGACCCCCGGCTTCGTCGGGGCCGACCTGGAGAATCTCGTCAACGAAGCTGCCATCCTGGCCGCCCGGCGCAACAAGCGTATGATCGGTCAGGACGAGTTCCAGGAGTCGATCGAACGGGTCATCGCCGGGCCGGAGCGCAAGAGCCGGCTCATCAGCGCCGAAGAAAAGAAGATCATCGCCTACCACGAGGCCGGACATGCGGTGGTGATGCACGTCATCCCCGAGGCCGACCCGGTTCACAAGGTTAGCATCATCGCTCGCGGCCTGATGGGCGGGTTCACCATGGCCCTGCCTTCCGAGGAACGCACCCTGATGGCCCGCAACAAGCTCAAGGCCGACATGGCCGGCTTGCTGGGTGGTCGCGCCGCCGAGGAGCTGGTGTTCAACGATATCACCTCGGGCGCCTCCAACGATCTCGACCGCGTGACGAAGATGGCGCGCGCCATGGTGACCCGGCTCGGCATGAGCCGAGGGTTGGGTCCAATGGTCTACGGCCAGAAAGAGGAGTTGATCTTTCTTGGGAGAGAGATCTCCGAACAGCGCGACTACTCCGAGCACGTGGCCGAGAAGATCGATGACGAGGTACGCCTCCTGGTTCAGGAAGCATACGAGCGCGCGGAAGAGATCCTGAGCAGTTACCGTGGTCAGCTTGACAACGTCGCCCAGGCCTTGATCGAGCTCGAAACGATCGACCGCGACAAATTCGAAAGGCTTTTCACAGAACAGGTCGATCCCAAGAACAGCGGTACGCCTGTCCCGGTCGCCATGGCCGGTCCGGTTTAGCCCGCCCAGCACCACTAGCTCAACCCACAGACAGAGCCCCCGGGGATCCTCCCGGGGGCTTTCTTGTATGCTGGCCGGTCTCGTCGCCCAGCTAAGGCCTATCGGCCGACTCATGTCCTTAATGAG
>MGOM01000129.1:14912-19250 GCA_001797105.1 Chloroflexi bacterium RBG_19FT_COMBO_62_14 | reverse complement strand
CGAACCAGCTCGCGGCGTAGGACTTTCCCGACCGTCGTCTTGGGTAACTCGCTTCGGAACTCGATCTGCGTTGGGATTTTGAAAGGGGCCAGGCTTTCCCTGCACCATTGACGAAGCTCATCGGCATCGACCGACTCTCCCGGGCGAAGGACGACCCAGGCCTTGACTGTCTCGCCGCGGTAGGCATCCGGGACTCCGGCGACGCCGACCTCGAGCACTTTGGCGTGGCTGGAGAGGACCTCTTCCACTTCGCGCGGCCACACCTGATACCCTCCCGGCTTGATCAACTCCTTCTTGCGATCGACGATGTAGAAGTAGCCATCCTCGTCCATCCTGGCGATATCGCCCGTCATCAGCCAACCGTCACGGAGTGTGTTCTGGGTCTCCGTCGGCATCTTGAGATACCCGTGCATCACGTTCGGGCTCTTGATCGCCAGTTCGCCTATCTCGCCCTTGTTCAGAACCGTCAGGCCATCGTCGAGTGAGATGATCCGGGAGTCCACGTCCGGCATCGGCAGGCCGATCGATCCGGTACGATTCTCACCCTGAAGTGGATTGCAGTGGGTGGCTGTCGGCGCCTCCGATAGTCCGTAACCTTCGACCAGCTTTCCCCCGGTCAGGGCTTCGAATTTCTCCTTGGTCTCACGCATCAGCGGCGCCGAGCCGGAGATACAACCCTTGATCGAGCTCACATCCACCTTCCCGGCAATGACGTCCGGGTTCCCGTTAATGGCGTTGTACATCGCCGGAACACCGGGGTAGACCGTCGGACGATACTTGGCGATTGAGGAAAGCACGTCGTCAATGTCGCGCGGGTTGGGGATCATGACCATCGTCGCGCCGGCGGCGATGGCGAAAGTCATCCCGGCGACCATCCCATAGACGTGAAACAGAGGGATGGCCATCAAAACGATTTCCCTGCCCATTTCGATGTTGCTCATCCAGGCGCGTATCTGAAGCGAGTTCGCAACCAGGTTTCGGTGTAGGGCGATGGCCGCCTTCGAAACGCCGGTGGTCCCTCCGCTGTACTGATACAAAGCAACGTCGTCAGGTCCGATGTCGAGATCCGGCAGGTCGGCCGGGGTGCGGCGTGAGATTAGATCCTGCAGCCATATGTCGCCCTCGGCGAGCTGGACCCGGTGTCCGCCTTTCTTCTCCTTGGCTAATGTAAAGAGGAACCTCAGGACAGGCGGGAGGTACTCCTTGATGTTCGCCACGACGATACGCTTTAGCGGTGTCCCTGGCTGAGCCGCCTTGAGCGTTTTGTAGAAGTTGCTCATGACGAACATGATCTCGGCCCCGGAATCCTCGAGCTGGTACTTGACCTCACGCGGCGTATACAGAGGATTGGTCGCCACGACCACACCGCCCGCCTTCAGAATGGCGAAGAAGACAAGCACAAACTGTGGGGTGTTGGGCATGAAGATACCGACCGGGTCTCCCTTCTTCACCCCCAGATCTACCAGACCGGCCGCCAGTCTGTCGGTCAGGTCGTTCATCTCAAGATAGGTCAGCCTGCCTCCTCTAAAGATCGTGCACGCCCTGTCAGGATAGTTCCGGGCGTCATCCTCCAGAAAGCGGAAGAGCGGGACCGGTGGGTAATCGATGCGGCGTGGCACCCCAGGATCGTACTTCTTGAACCAGGGTCGGTCTTCCATAGGTCTGATCTCCTTTCGTATCGTGGCTTGAGGAGGCATGCGGGGATGTGGCTAATTCATTTATACAACGGAATGATCCGAGCCAGGCGCCCGGCCCAACCGGTTAATGCAGGTAGTCTTACTCCCCTACCGAGCAGAGCAGAAACTCGATGCAGTCCACATTAGATCCTCTCAAACGATCTAATGCTTGCCGAATACTCCGCGCCCATATCGGCCGGGTGCGCGCTCGGGGTGATATAATCGGTCGGCATTATGTCACCCTTCGTCGCCTGGAAGCGGGTCGATCCCGAATAAGGGCGAGCAGATCCGCCCGGACTACGACTCGCGGGCGCGGATCCCGACGAAACGAAGCCAACCAGGCCTTCCTCACCTCCTGGAGGAACATGATTTGAAGACGTACTCCCTGCCCGGCCCCAAGGCCAGGCAATACCTGGAACGCGACCGTGCCGTGGTCTCCGGTTCCTACCCGCGGGCCTACCCATTCATCATGGACCATGGTCGAGGCTCGGAAGTGTGGGATGTCGACGGAAATCGGTACATCGACTTTGCCGCCGGGATCGCCGTTTGTTCTACGGGTCACAGCCACCCCAAGGTCGTTCAGGCGGTCAAAGAGCAGGCCGACAAGTTCCTGCATATCTCGTCCGATTACTACCACCCGAAGTGGGTCGAGGCCTCGGAGAGGATCGCCGGAATTGCCCCCTTCAAGGAGAAGGCCAAGGTGTTTCTGGGCAATTCAGGGGCGGAGGCGGTTGAGGCTGCAGTCAAGCTCGCCCGCCATCACACCGGGCGACAACAGTTCATCGCCTTCTATGGAGCCTTCCACGGCCGGACGATGGGGGCTCTAGCCTTCACCGCAAGCAAGCCTGTCTACCGGCGCGGGTTCCTCCCGCTCCTGAACGGGGTGACCCATGTCCCCTTCCCGGATCCATATCGCCAGCTCTTGGCCTCAACTTCATCTGACTACGGCGAGACTGTCGTGAAGTACATCGAGGATGTAGTTTTCGCTCGAGTTACTCCCGCTGAAGAGTGCGCCGCGATCCTGGTTGAGCCGATCCAAGGCGAAGGCGGCTATGTCGTTCCCACGGACGGTTTCTTCCCCGCCTTGCGGACGTTGTGCGACAAGTTCGGCATCTTGCTCATCGTCGACGAGGTTCAGTCGGGCGTCGGCCGGACCGGAAAATGGTGGGCGGTCCAGCACTGGGGGGTCGAGCCGGACATCGTTTGCGCCGCCAAGGGCATAGCCTCCGGCCTGCCGATGGGGGCGATGATCGCACGCGAGAGCGTGATGGACTGGCCTGAAGGGGCGCATGGCAACACTTTTGGTGGCAACCCCCTCGCGTGCAGTGCCTCAATCGCCACACTCGATCTGATCGAAAAGGGATTCATGCAGAATGCCTCCGAGATGGGTCAGCGGGCCCTGGATGCGTTGGCGGAGATCGAGGTCCGCCACCCGAGCATCGGTGACATCCGGGGGAAGGGTTTGATGATCGGAGTCGAGTTCGTGAAGAACCGCGACACGCGCGAACCGGCCCCACGGTTACGCGAACGGATCGTTAGTAAGGCCTTCTCTCACGGCCTGCTCCTGCTGGGATGTGGCAAGAGCACCATTCGCATCGCGCCTCCGTTGATGATTGGGAGTCCCATGCTCGACGAAGGACTGCAAATCTTGGATTCATCCATCGCCGAGGCCGAGGCGGAGGGTCTGGACTGAAAGGATGCTGCCCGACTTCCGCGTCCGCCAACGCGATTATCTGCTTGAGATCTCGCGCAGCATCACCGAGGAGCTCGATCTCAACAAAGTCCTGACGCGGATCGTACGGCTCTCCGGCGAGCTGCTGGCAGGCCACGCCGGGTTGATCGCCTTGCGCCAGACCGACGGCGGTTGGGAGATCGCCTCCTCCTTTGGGATCCAGCCCTCCTTCCTGACCCACCTCAAGCCGCTCCTGGCCGACATCCCTGAGCACGGAGACAGCGCTCGATTCCAACTGCCGGAGGTCAACCGACGCCTGCAACGGATCACCGAGGCGGCCAGCATGGGTTTGTTGAATTGCGTCGGGCTGCCCCTCATCGCCCAGGGCGACGTGCTCGGCGCAATCTTCGTCTTCCGCTCCTATCGCGGCCCCTTCTCGCGGGAGGACCGCGACCTCCTCCAATCATTCGCCTCCCAGGCCGCGATCGCCGTTCACAACGCCCGGCTCTACACACAGGTGGCCCAGCAGAACCAGCACCTGGATGCGATCCTCGAGTCGTCGGCCGACGGGATCTTCATCCTCGATCCGGGCCTGCGCTTCGAGCGATTCAATCGTTCATGCTCGCGCCTGACCGGGTTTGCGCCCGATGAAGTAATCGGGAAGGAGCATGATGAGATCATTCGATGGCGGAGCCGCCAGCAGGGACAAACCCTGCAGGAGGCCGTGGCCGGCGGCTGGCCGCTTTCTGCCACCAGCAGCCTGTACACCGAAGGCGACCTTCGCCGGCGTGACGGTAGTACGCTCAGCGTCGGAATCACTTACGCACCCACGCTTTCCGGCCCGGGACGGCTGATGAGCATCGTGGCCAATATGCGCGACATCACCAGGTTCCGTGAAGCCGAGGAACTCAAGAGCACGTTCATCTCCATCATCAGCCACGAGCTGCGAACCCCGGTGGCGTTGATCAAGGGCTATGTGGGCACGCTGCG
>MGOM01000129.1:13499-14876 GCA_001797105.1 Chloroflexi bacterium RBG_19FT_COMBO_62_14 | reverse complement strand
AGACTCGCTCCAGGTGATCGAAGAAGAGGCCGACCGGCTGGCGGGGTTGATCGATGACCTCCTGGACGCCTCGCGCCTCCAGGCCGGCGCCATGGCTCTGGATTCCTCCGAGGTCGCGCTCGACGCCATCGCCAGGCGGCTGGTCGAGCGATTCCGGATTCAATCCGAGCACCACTCCTTCGAATTGTCTTTCCCGTCCGAGTTCCCGATCATCGCAGCCGACGAGAAACGCCTGACCCAGGTGCTGAGTAACCTGCTGTCCAATGCCGTCAAGTACTCGCCGGCTGGCGGCAAAGTGACGATCAAAGGATCGCTACCACCGGGGGAGGTCGTCGTGTGTGTCAGTGACGAGGGGGCCGGGATTGCCCGCGAAGACGCACCCAGAGTATTCGACCGGTTCTACCGCTCGAGTGAGGCCGCCCGCCGGACCAAAGGTGCGGGGCTCGGTTTGTTCCTGGCCAAGGCCGTTGTCGAGGCCCACGGCGGCCGAATATGGGTGGACGATCAAGTCGAGCGAGGCGCCCGGATTTGTTTCTCCTTACCGCGTTGATTGGATCCAGGTCATAACGCAAGTTCGAGGGTTGGATGCCTGAAACCCGCACTCAAATCCGTTGCCCGAACTGCAGGAACCCGATCCAGGCCCGGGTCGAGCAGCTTGTCGACGTCGGTCAGGACCCCGGCTCCAAAGCCAGGCTCCTATCCGGCGCCCTTAATAGAATCCGCTGCCCAGTTTGCGGTTTTGATGGGCAACTGGCGACGCCGCTCGTGTACCACGACCCGGCCAAGGAGCTACTGCTCACCCACATCCCGGTCGAGATCGACCTCAGTCGCGACGACCAAGAGCGGGCTATCGGGCAGCTCATCAAGCAAGTCATGGACCATCTCCCGCCGGAGGGACGGAAGGCGTACCTCCTTCAACCGCAGAAGGTTCTGACTGTGCAGGGTTTGCTCGAGCGCGTGCTCGAGGCCGATGGGATCACGCGCGAGGAAATCGAGGCGCAGCAGACCAAGATGCGGCTATTCATGCACCTCCTGGAAACCTCTCAGGAAAACCTTCGCCAATTCGTCGCCGAACACGACTCCGACCTTGATGCCGGCTTCTTCCAATTGGCAAGCCTGGCCCTCCAGACGGCCAAGGAGTCTCAAGCCAACGCTCCGGCGGCGGAACGCCTGGAAGCGGCGCTCAGCCTGAGCAGCTTTGGGAAACGGATTCAGGCGCAAGAGGCAGAGGTTCGGCTGGCAGCCGAAAGCCTACGGCAAGCCGGCGAGTCGCTGACCCGCGAGAAGCTTCTCGAGCTGTTCATGAGCGCGCCGAACGACGACCGCGTCCTGGCACTGGCCAACCTGACCGGCCCGGCCCTCGACTATTCGTTCTTC
>MGOM01000129.1:10622-13485 GCA_001797105.1 Chloroflexi bacterium RBG_19FT_COMBO_62_14 | reverse complement strand
ACAGGGAACGGATCGCGAGCTTGAGACAACGGATCCTGCAGATCACGCAAGAGCTCGACAAGGCTCAGCAGGCGCGGGCCGCCGAGGCTGCCGCTCTGCTCCGATCGCTGGTCAGCGCCGAGGATCTGCCCAAAGCCGTTCAACAAGCTCTGCCCTTGATCGACGAGATCTTCCTGGGGATCCTTCAGGCAAATCTTCGCGCGGCGTCAGACCGGAACGAGCAGACCGTGGTAGATCGCCTGAGAGAGATTGACCGGCTCATCCGGAAGGCGGTCCGCGAGTCGCTTCCGCCTTCTCTGCAACTCGCTCAAGACCTCCTCGCGATGGCGGATGAGGCTGAGGCCACGGCCAAGCTGGAGGCATCGGTCGGACAGATCGATGATCAGCTTCTATCGGCGCTGATGAGCAGCGCACAGCGGATGGAGCAAGAGGGACAGACCGAACAGGCGGCGAGGATCCGCCACCTTCACCGTCATGCGCTGCGGCTGGCCATGCGTGCCAAGATGAGTGGTCATGGCGCCGGCTGAAGCCGGCGACAACCGAGAGTCGTTGGAGTGCGCCGATCTGGGTGTGTAGGCTCTTGGTGCGCGTAGGAAGGCCGCAGGGATCGCGCGGAAGCTTCGCTTCCGAGCGCAAGCAGAGCTTGCGCACTCCAGAGACAAACGTGAAGGCTCCCCGAGCCTCAGAGGCTCGGGGAGCCTTCGGCTTGCGCACTCCACAATCGAATCCTCTCAACCCTCAACCCGGATAACAAGGCCCTTTAGGTATCGCCCCTCGGGGAAGGACAGGGCCACCGGGTGGTCTGCAGGCTGGCCCAGCCACTCGATGATGTTGGCCTTCACCCCGGCATCGAGGGCCGCGTCGGCGACGATCTTCTGGAATAGGTCCGGCCCGACTCCCCCTGAACAAGAGAAAGTGAACAGCAATCCCCCGGGGCGCAACAACTTGAACGCCAGGAGATTGATATCTTTGTAGCCCCGGGCAGCACGCTGCACTTGGGACGACGTTGGGGCAAAGCGAGGCGGATCGACCACGATCACATCGAACTGCCGGCCGCGATCGCGCAACCGCCGGAGTTCGACGAATGCGTCCCCGGCGATCCCCTCGAGACGGTCGTCGGCGAGGCCGTTCAACGCCAGATTTGCGCGCGCCATTTCCAGCGCCGCCACGGAGGACTCGAGGGCCAGCGCCCGCTCCACCCCGCCTCTCAACGCAGCGACGGTAAACCCGCCGGTATAGCTGAAGCAATCCAGGAGCTCCCCACCCCTTGCGATCGCCCTTACCCGTGTCCGGTTTTCGCGCTGATCGAGGTAGAAGCCAGTCTTCTGTCCCGCCACCGGATCCACCAAGAACCTCAGCCCGTTCTCCTTGATCTCTACCGGCCCTTGCGGGAGTTCGCCCCATAACGGCCCGACGCTCTCCGCTAGCCCCTCCAAGGCACGCGCATCACTGTCCGAGCGCTCATACAGGCCGCGACATTCCCCTGCCTTCGCCAGGACATCGAGGATCTGCCTGCGCCATCGCTCCGCCCCGGCAGTCAGAAGTTGAACGACGCGCAGGTCTCCATACCGGTCGACAACCAAACCGGGGACACCATCCGACTCGGCAAAGACCTCGCGGTAGGCGGTGACTTCGGGGACGCCGGCCAGCCGTTCCCTGGAGAGCAGCGCCCGCTGGATCCGGGGAGCGATGAACGACTCATCGATCGCCTCGGATTCTTCCCAGGTCCAAATCCTGATTCTGATCTGAGAATGTGGGGAGTACGCCCCTCTGGCCAACCACTCGCCAGCCGACGAACAAACGTCAACCGTTTCCCCCGGCTCGGGTACACCCTCAACCGAGTCGACCGCCCCCGAGAAGACCCACGGGTGACGTTGCAGGAGAGGTTTCTCCCGCTTGGGCTTCAGACGGATTTGGATCATTCCGCGTTGCGTGACACTCGCCAATCCCAGCGAGGGGCGTGAGCGACGGCTGACGCCCGGGTCATGAAATCACGCCGGAGTGCCTCCCCGCCCGTTCGAAGATGTCCAGCGCACTCGAGATCTCGTCTCTCGTGTGAGCCGCCGTTACCGTCGCCCTCAAGCGCGCCAGGCCGGCCGGGACGGCCGGGGAGACGACTGGGAGCACAAACAGGGCGTCATTCTGGCATGCACTCGTCATTCGGTAAGCTGCCTCATCCTCGCCACACAGGATCGGCACGATCGCCGTTTGAGTGTTCAACGTGTCCAGCCCACGCCTGCGCAGGCCGTCAATGAACTGGCGTGAATTGCGGCGCAGTGCTTCGACCCGCCATGGTTCGGCGTCGATGACCTCGAAGGCCTCCAAAGCCGCGGCGGCTTGAGCCGGTGGCAGCGCAGCCGAGAAGACATAGCCTCGCGCTTGATGGCGCAAGTAGCTCACCATCTCAGCGCTGCCAGCAACGTAGCCGCCGATGCTGGGAATCGTCTTGCTCAAGGTGCCCATCTTGATATCGACGACGCCGCTGAGCCCAAAATGCTCCTCGATACCGTGCCCCTTCTCACCCAAGACCCCCAGTGAGTGGGCCTCGTCGATCATGAGCCATGCGCCAGTTTCGCGGCACAGGCGGGCCAGGTTTGGAAGGTCGGAGATATCGCCATCCATGCTGAAGACGGCGTCGGAGACGACCAGTTTGGCCGCCCCGGCTGGCGCCTCGTTTAAACGCGCCTCCAGATCCGCCATGTCCTTGTGCCGGAAACGCACGAACTTTGCACCCGAGAGCAGGCAACCATCGACGATGCTGGCGTGGTTGAGTTTGTCACTGAACACGTAGTCACGGCGGCCGATGAGGGTGGATACGCATGTCAAGTTCGTCACGTAGCCCGAGCTGAAAGTGATGGCGGCC
>MGOM01000129.1:9804-10566 GCA_001797105.1 Chloroflexi bacterium RBG_19FT_COMBO_62_14 | reverse complement strand
CCCGGCCAGAATCCGCACGCCGTGTGTCCCGGTCCCGTACTTGGCCAGGGCCGCCTGGGCGGCCGCGCTGATCCGCGGATGACCGATCAGGCCGAGATAGCTGTATGAGGCGAACATGCCCATTTCACGCCCGCCAATGAGGACCCGCGAGCCCCCGTGCAGTTCGCTGACCGGCATGTTATAGAAATACTCATCAGCGACCTGCGCTGCGTTGACGCGTTCGCACATCGCCGCGATGCGCCTGCTGATACTGTCGTCTGCTCGAATAAGTGCCATAAAGTTCGCTCCCAAGCCCCAGTCCCCCCACGGCGCGCGCGGGGGGTTGGACGTCTCAAGTGTCTTTCTACCACGTCAGAACGCCGCCATGGCCCAGGGGTATCTGTATTCAGGTTGAAGAACACTCCCCGCGTTCGACTACTAGTCGTCAGGGTGAGCGGAGAGAGAAAGTCGAATTATGGCCGCCGTTCTTCGATGAGATCGCGCAGCCCTTGTTCGCTGAGGCTAGGTACGCCGAGACGGGTGGCATCGTTGAGCTTCGAACCCGGCGATTCACCAAGGACGAGGAAGTCGGTCTTGCGGCTTACGCTCCCGGTGACCTTGCCTCCATTGTCCTCGATCAGGGCCTTGGCCTCCTCCCGGCTGAGGACAGGCAGCGTGCCGGAGATCACGAAGGTCAGACCTTCCAGCGGAAGCGGCCCAGAGCGACTACGGCGGGCCTGTCCGCGAGGCCACACGCCGGCCTTGTGAAGCTTGTCGATCACC
>MGOM01000129.1:5734-9775 GCA_001797105.1 Chloroflexi bacterium RBG_19FT_COMBO_62_14 | reverse complement strand
CGGACCGATCCCCGCCACTTCCTGGAGGTCCTCCAGGCTTGCTCCTCGGAGCTCACCCAAGTCCGCGAACCGGCGAGCCAGGTCCGCCGCGACGGTCTCCCCCACTCCGCGGATTCCGAGCGCTCCGATCAGCCTGGGGAGCGACTGCCGACGCGTGGCATCGATGGCCGCCAGTAAGTTGTCGGCGCGCTTCTCGGCAAATCCCTCCAACTCCAGGAGAGCTTCTTTCGTGATGGCGTAGATATCTGCAACGTCGCTGACAAGGCCTTGGCCGACTAGAAGCTCCGCCACCTTGATGCCCATGCCTTCGATATCCATCGCCCCCCGGGAGGCATAGTGCTCCAGATTGCGGACGAGTTGGGCTGGGCAGGCAGAATTGACGCAGTAGATGGCGACTTCCTCCGGAATATGCTCGAGGGCTTCGCCACAGGACGGGCAGCGTTTCGGAGGTCTGTACCGCTTCTCTTTCCCGGTCCGGGCCTCAATCACCGGCCCGATGACGTATGGAATCACCTCGCCCGCGCGTTTGACCAGCACCCGGTCGCCGACGCGAATGTCTTTCTCGTCGATGAAGTCGAAGTTGTGGAGCGTCGCCTGGCGGACGGTGACGCCGCTGACCTCCACCGGTTCGAGGATCGCATAGGGCGTGATCACCCCGGTCCGCCCGACGTTGACCCCGATATCTTGCAGCAGAGTCGAGGCGATTTGAGCCGGGAATTTGAAGGCGATGGCGCCGCGCGGATCCTTGCCCACGACACCCAGATCGGCCGCCAGCCCGAGATCATCGATCTTGATCACCATCCCGTCCGCCTCGTATGGCAGGCTTTCACGCTTCTCGGACCACGCCTCGACCTCGGCGATCGCCTGCTCAATCCCGGCACACAGGCTGATCTGGTCCGCCACGGGAAATCCCAGTTGCTGCAGGTAATGCAACACTTCCCATTAGTGGTCCGGGACGGCTCCGTCGGCGGTCACGATGGCGTAGCACAACAGCCGGATCGGGCGGGCAGCGGTCAGGCTCGAGTCGAGTTGGCGTAATGTGCCGGCCGCAGTGTTGCGCGGGTTGACATAGGTGCGCTCGCCGGCTTCCAAGAGCCGGCGGTTCATTTCATCGAAGTCGCGCTTGAAGATGATTGCTTCACCGCGCACGACTAGATGCCGCGGGACTTTCATCGAGCCTGGATCGACGGGGATCCGCAGAGGGAGGCTGCGCACCGTGCGCAAGTTGGCGGTGATCTCTTCGCCGAACTCGCCGTCGCCCCGGGTGGCACCCAGCGTGAACAGCCCGTCCTCATAGTGCAACACAACCGTCAGGCCGTCGAGTTTCGGCTCGACGACAAATTCGGTTGCACCCACACGCGGATCGAGTTTGCGGATCCGATCAAACCAGGCGCGGACCTCGCCGGCTTCGTAGGCGTTGCCCAGACTCAGGATCGGCGCCGGATGAGCGATCCGGCTGAAACGCTCGGCGACCCATCCGCCCACGCGTCGGGTCGGGGAGTCGGGCGTAGCAAGCTCCGGGTGTCCTTCTTCGAGTTCCTGGAGTTCGCGCATAAGCCTGTCGTATTCTGAGTCGCTGACGACAGGCGCGTCGAGGACATGGTAACTGTAGTTGTGGGAGTTGATCTCTCGCCTGAGCCCATCCGCTCTGGACTGTAGGTCGCGCTTGGCCATAGACTGGATTATAGCCCGAAGGTTCGTGGAAGAGGCCTCGAAGACGAGGGCGATCCTGAGGTTAGCACCCTGCCCGAAAGACCCTCCCCGCCGCGGCGGCATCCATCCGCCGTGGCAATCCGCCCGAATCCGGCGAGCATTCCTTTCGGAGGTCCGGATGGGTGCGAACCCATACTCAGGCTCCATCAGTCCGCGGCGCTGTGTCAGCTTCCGGGTGCGGCCCAGGGCCTGGAACGTCAGGTAAGTCGCCGGAGGCTGTGCAATCCTTCACAAGAGACGTGACCGCGTATGAGCTTCGCAGGCTTAGAGCCGTCTTGTCGAGACAAGTGCCGGCGTCCACCTGCACCGTCTGGGAGTGCCATTCGTCAATTGTTACGCCCAGACCGTTTTGTTAGACTGATCGAAGATGGGTGCCTTCTGCCCGATTCTATTGCGCGGTCTGAGGAATGAGGAAAGACCAGGTGGTATCTCGGCTGAGGGCCGTGCCTCTGGCTGAGGCCAAGGGCTTGGAGGTGAAATGTCGGCAATCCGGGTCATCGCCTATATCGCAGCCGCCATTTTGATCTTCTTCGGCGTGCTGTTCATCTGGGGGGCCTTCAGCCCTCAAGGGTCTCCAGGCTGGATCCTCGTTGGTGCGATCAGTGTGGCCGTGGGATTCGGCTTGATCGTGCTTGCGGGAGCCTTCGGCAGGCGCGAAGGAGCAGCCAAACAAGAGTTGATCCAGAAGATCGAGCTGTCGGGAGACATCAACCTCGAGAAACTCACCTGCCGGAATTGCGGTGGCGCCCTCTCGAGCGACAACATCAAGATGGTCGCCGGGGCACCCGTTGTCACGTGCCCCTATTGCGGCACGAGCTATCAACTCACTGAAGAGCCCAAGTGGTAGAGGCGCCATGAGACGAGTCATCACCACCTTCCTGGCCACGGCCTTCCTTGCACTGATCCTGTCTCCGGCACCAGCCGGGGCACAGAATTACTCCTTCAGCCTGGATAAGGAGGAGATCGGTGCTTTCTGGCAGGCCGACGGATCGCTCGAGCTCCGCTACACCTTCACTTTCACCAACGACGCCTCGGCCTCGCCTATCGATTTCATCGACGTCGGCCTGCCGAGTAGCAGCTACGATTCCTCGAGCATCAGCGCCAGCGTCGACGGGAATGAGATCAAGGATATCCAACCTTCACCGTACGTTCAACCGGGGATCGCCCTCGGGCTTGGAGACAACGCCATCCGCCCCGGGGCAACGGGTGTCGTACAAGTATTCATCGGGCGCGTGACCGGCCGGCTCTTCGAAGCCGAAGAGAACGACTATGTCAGTGCCGTGTTCTCTCCGACCTGGTTCGGCAGCGGGTTCGTCCACGGCACCACCGACATGACGGTGACCTTCGTCTTCCCTCCCGGAGTCCAGCCGGAGGAGCCACGCTGGCACTCCTCCCCCTCCGGATGGCCCTCTCAGCCCGACACCGGCACGACGTCTGACGGCCGCATGGCCTACCAGTGGAAGAACGCCTCCGCCAATGGGTATACCCAATACATGTTCGGAGCGTCCTTCCCAAGCAAGTACGTCCCGAGCCAGGCGATCGCTCAACCCGGGCAGGCGCCCGCCAGCCAGCCCTCTACGGGAGTCTCTTCCAGCCCCTCGAGTGCCGTCTCGGGGGTCCTCTCAGCTATCCTATGTTTCGGCGGGTTCGCCTTGCTGGCGGTCGGCTTCGTTGCCCTGGCCATCAACAGCGACCGCCGTCGCAAACTCGACTATCTCCCGCCCAAGATTTCGGTTCAAGGTCACGGCATCAAGCGCGGCCTAACGGCAGTCGAATCGGCGATCTTGCTCGAAAGCCCGCTCGATCGCGTGTTGACGATGATCCTGTTCGGCCTGATCAAAAAGAACGCGGCTCGAGTGGCGTCGGAGAAACCCCTGAAAGTCCAGCCCATCCCTCCCCCACCCGAGGGCCTGCGCGCCTACGAGTTGGCATTCCTGGCCGCGATCCAGGAGACCGATTCGCGCAAGCGCAGCAAGAGCATGCAGGAGCTATCGATCGACCTCGTCAAATCGGTCCAGCAGAAGATGAAAGGCTTCAGCCTGCGTGAGACGAAAGACTACTACCGGGCGATCATGAAGAAGGCCTGGGAGGAAGTCGAGGCTGCCAAGACGCCCGAAGTCCGTTCGGAGAAATACGCCGATAACCTCGAGTGGACGATGCTCGACCGCGACTTCGACGGACGGACGCGGCGGGTCTTCAACACCGGACCGGTCTTCGTCCCGATCTGGTGGGGGAACTTCAGCCCGGCCACCTCGGGCGGCGGCCTGGCGCGCACCTCCAAGGGCCTGGCGGCACCTGTCTCCGCTCCTGGCGGTGGCGCCATGCGCC
>MGOM01000129.1:3498-5692 GCA_001797105.1 Chloroflexi bacterium RBG_19FT_COMBO_62_14 | reverse complement strand
ATGGTCAACGGCGTTCAGAACACCGCCGGTAATTTGGTCTCGAATGTCGTCGACTTCACCAACGGGGTGACCAAGACCACCAATCCCCCGCCGCCACCGCCACCACGTTCTTCCGGTGGGTGGAGCTCGGGAGGGTTCCATTCCGGCGGCTGTGCCTGTGCTTGCGCGTGCGCCGGATGCGCCTGCGCCTGCGCCGGCGGTGGTCGGTGATCCCTTTTCTGAGACGGAAGAGAAACGGGCCGCCTAGCCCGCCAGAACCGGGACTGCGCAGCTATCCTCTGACCTGGGAGGGAGGCCGCGCCCAGGTCCACCTGCGGCTAGAGCCCGAAGGCGAAGCGACGCTCATGGTCAACGCCGACAGAGCCGTGCGGCTCAATCCGACAGCTGCCCTGATGGCCTGGCTGGTGCTGGAACAAGTTGAGACAAATGAGGCGCTTGGCTGGCTCCAACGGCGCTTCCGAGTCGACGGCAGCCAGTTAGAAAGTGACTATGCGCATCTGAGATATCAGATCGATGGCCTACTTCATCCCGATGAATTCTGTTTGATCCACGACCTTGGACTGGACATCTTGCCCCCATTCGATAAGGCACCCTCCGCGCCTTATCGGATGGATCTTGCGATCACTTATCGCTGCAATAACGACTGCCCGCATTGCTACAACGGGCGGCCACGATCCTTCCCTGAACTCGAGACGGATGCCTGGCGCGGGATTCTTGACCGCCTATGGCGTGTCGGCGTGCCCCACATCTGCTTCACCGGAGGCGAGGCAACTCTACGGGACGACCTGCCCGAGCTGATCCGCCACGCCAAGGAGCTCGGTCAGATCACCGGATTGCTTTCCAACGGACGCCGCCTGTCCGATCGATCCTATACCGACCGGCTGGTGGAGGCCGGGCTCGACCACATCCAGGTCACGCTCGAGTCTTCCCAACCCGGGATTCACGACCAGATGGTCGCCCGGCGGGGCGCGTGGAGACAAACGGTCGACGGGATACAGAATGCACTCACCGCCGGTCTGTTCGTCATGACCAACACTACGCTCCTGGCGGAGAACTGTGCCGGCCTCGGAGAGACGATCGACTTCCTCGCCGGGCTGGGCGTGCCGACGGTCGGTTTCAATGCATTGATCTACGCGGGCCACGGAGAATCCGTCGGTACCGGCCTGGCGGAAGCCTCGCTCGAGCCGTTGCTGCAGCTCGCGCGCGAACGCACGACCAGCCACGGACTGAGGCTTATCTGGTACACCCCTACCCAGTATTGCCATTTCGATCCGGTTCAGATGGAGCTGGGGGTCAAAGGCTGCACCGCGGCAGCCTACAACATGTGCGTGGAGCCCGACGGAAGCGTGATCCCATGCCAGTCCTACTATGAGTCAATGGGGAACCTGACGACGGACACCTGGGACTCGATCTGGAACCATGATCTCGCACTCTGGCTGCGCGAACGGCGCTACACTCCCGCGGTCTGCCACGCCTGCCCGGTTCTATCCGAATGCGGCGGAGGCTGTCCACTTTCCCTTGCCCAGCAGTCTCCCGCCGATCCGCTGGCACACGTGATGGTCCCCAACCTGGCATTGCACGAGGGACAGGATCCATGACTTCCTTCATCGATCGAATCATCCCTGCCGGACCCCGGCCGGGCCCACTCCCGACGGGACTGTATCACTATGCCTCGAAGGACGATTCCGCCCGTCCATTCCGACTGCACCTGCGCGTGGAGCCGGACGGGACGAGTGTGATGATGGTTAACGCTTCGATCGTTCTCCACCTCAACCCGACCGCCACCGAGCACGCGCTTCAATTCGTCCAAGGCGCCTCTGAGACGGCCGCAGCCAAAGCCGTGGCTTCTCGCTATCGAGTGGCCCGCGAGAAGGCGCTGGCGGATCAACGCACTTTGCGTGAGCAGGTGATCCGATTGGCTGTCAGCCCGGATGTCGACCCCGTCATGTACCTCGGGATGGAACGGACGCCGGTGCATACCGAACAGCTCTCCGCCCCTTACCGACTGGATCTTGCCCTGACCTACTCGGCCGACCCCGACGGGGCGATGGATCCCGAGGCGCGGCGACGCGTAGATCGGGAACTCTCCACCGACGAATGGCGCGCAGTGATGGCCTCCGCCTGGCAGGCCGGTATCCCCCACGTGACATTCACCGGGGGTGAGCCGATGCGCTGCGAGGATTTGGTGGAGCTC
>MGOM01000129.1:2006-3437 GCA_001797105.1 Chloroflexi bacterium RBG_19FT_COMBO_62_14 | reverse complement strand
CCGAAGTCTCCAATATGAAAGATCTGGAACAAGCCGGCCTGGATCACATCCTATTCGTCCTCGACCTCGTGGATCCTTTGAGCAAGGCGGGGTTGAAGAACGCAGTCGACTCGGACGTGTTCACCGCAGTCCACCTGACCTTGGGACTGAAGAACTTCAAGGCCGCCATTTCCGAGCTTGGCCACCTCGCTAGCATGGGTGTCCCGGCAGTTTCTCTGTCGGCCTCCGACAAAGCTCCCGATACACTGATGGCGCTCGGGGAGGCGCGCGAGAGCGCCGCCTCTCTCGGGCTTGATCTCGTCTGGGATCTCCCCGTCCCGTACTCCGCCGCAAACCCGATCGACCTGGAAGTCGAAGAGCGGACGCCGGGTGCCGGGCGCTCGTGGCTGTACGTCGAGCCGGACGGCGACGTCCTGCCGTCTCAAGGGCTGAATGAGGTCCTCGGGAATATGCTCAGAGATCCCTGGCCGACGATCTGGGAGCGGGCGCGCGACTGATCTATCCTCGATTCCGCGGCCAGACCCCAAGGTACAATCCATCTATGGCTGCATCCTATTCCGGGCTGCATGCACGCTACCGTCTTCAAGCGACTTGGACGGCGGCCATCCGGCGACGCCTGCTGGCCGATCTTCCAGCGGAACGGGCCGGCCGCATCCTGGAAGTCGGGTCGGGCACCGGTGTAATCACCTCCGAACTCTCCGATCGGTATAGTCGCACTACCTATGGAGTGGACATCGACCCCGCGGCAGCGGCGTTCTCCGCGTCATACGACGTAAAGAGCCGGTTCGCGGTGGCCGATGGAGCGGCCCTGCCCTTCCCCGATGGGGGATTCGACGCGTGCGTATGTCATTTCCTGCTCCTATGGGTCGCTGACCCTGCCGAGCTGCTGCGTGAAATGGTGCGCGTGACCTGCAGCGACGGCCACGTGATTGCCATGGCCGAGCCGGATTACTGCGCGAGGATCGATTATCCGGTGGATCTCGAGGAGCTCGGCACGACCCAGGCCGAGGCCTTGCGGGACCGCGGGGCGGATCCGTCGATCGGGCGGAAGCTCCGGGCCCTGCTCAATGCCGCGGGCCTCACCCATGTGGTAGCTGGGGTTCTCGGCGGAGAATGGAGCGCCGCTGAAGATCCAGAGACCGTTGAGTCGGAGTGGCGAGTGCTTGAGAATGACCTTTCCGGCCTCGTGGAGCCTGATCGGCTTGCCGCCTATCGGGAGATGGATGAGAGGTCGAGGGTGGCCGGTGAGCGCATCCTCTTCGTCCCGACGTTCTTCGCTTCCGGCCAGGTAGCGTAAGCATCTTCCGTGGATCGAGGCGTCCCCTCGAGCATCGGCAAACAGGGGTCGACCCCTCAGGGCAAAATATGCGCCCGCAAGGATCGTCGGCAGGTTATGGTCGTTTTCGCATGTGAGCGCGTGAGCCGAGCCTC
>MGOM01000129.1:0-1998 GCA_001797105.1 Chloroflexi bacterium RBG_19FT_COMBO_62_14 | reverse complement strand
TGCTCGGCTGCAGCCAACCCGCCGATGGCTCCCCGGGCTTCTCACGTCCGACGGACGACCCGGCCCTGCCGGACAATGTTGCCGTGGCCACTCTGGCGGGGCTGAGCCCTCGCTTGAGTGGACCTGGCTTGTCTTCCAATGCGACGCAGACCGACAAGGGTGAGTTGGTCTATTGGGGGATCTGCATGGCCTGTCATGGGGACCGCGCCCAGGGCCTCACCGACGAATGGCGCGATGTCTGGGGAGAGGACAGGAACTGCTGGTCTTCGAAGTGCCATTCCGCGAGCCACCCGCCGCAGGGGTTTCTTCTACCCAAAACGGTGCCTGCCATTCTCGGACCAGGCACAATGGCTCGGTTTGAGGATGCCAGGGCTCTCTATGATTACATCGCCGATACCATGCCGTGGTGGTCGCCCGGTTCGCTGACCCCACAACAAAGCCTGGGTGTGACCGCGTATTTGCTTCGGGAACGTGACGCCCTACCGCCAGGCACCGCCCTGAGTGAGGCGAACCTGTCCGCGTTCGATCCGTTGCACCAGGTGCGCCTACGGCCGTTCGAGAGGCCTGCCGTTCTAGCCGGGTTCGGCTTGCTCGTGATATCCGGGACCGCATTGGCCATAACCTTCTGGACAAGGCGGGGACGGTGAGCGGCGAATCCCATCCGAGCCCTGCAGAGCCGCGCACGAATCGCCCGAGCTTCTTTCTTCACCTTCATCCGCCCTCGATCCCGCTCCGTGAGGCCAGCTTCCGCTACACGTTTGGGCTCGGCGGGCTTTCGGTATTCCTTTTTCTCAGCCTGTTTCTGACCGGGACTCTCGAGCTGTTCTATTACATCCCCAGCGCCGAGGGCGCCAACGCTTCGGTGCAGACGCTCACCTTCCTGGTCCCCTTCGGTTGGCTGGTCCGCGCGCTTCACTTCTGGGCAGCGCAAGCGCTCGTCGTGACAGCTCTCCTCCACATGGTCCGAGTGGTCCTGACGGGAGCCTATAAGGCGCCCCGCCGATTCAATTGGGTCCTGGGCGTTGCGCTACTCGTGGCCGTGCTTCTGCTCGACTTCACAGGACATGCCCTGCGCTGGGATGACCGCGTGGCATGGGCCGTGCTCGTGGGCACAAACCTGACTAGAAGCATCCCGCTGGTCGGCCCGTGGTTGTATGTGGCCATCGTCGGAGGCGGCCAACTCGGCCCGCCGACTATCATCCGTTTCTACGCCTGGCACATCTTCGGCCTCTCCCTACCCGGTTTCTTCGTGATGATCTGGCATTTGTTTCGAGTTCGACGAGACGGCGGGATTTCACATCTGGAGTATGCCCATCAGGAGCCTGTCGCTCCGGAAGACCCTCTCCCACCTGACCGGATTCCCCGCACCGAGTTGCTGGCGAGAGAAGCCCTGGCGACCGTCCTGGCCTCGATTGCCCTCGTCTTGCTCTCACTCCTTTTTCCGCCGAGTGTCGGTGGCCCGATGGACCTGGGCCAGCCTCCGACCGAGGCCACGGCGCCATGGTTCTTCATCTGGGTGCAGCGGCTTCTCCGCCTCGGGGATCCCTTGCTGCTCGGTGTTGGGGTCCCGGCCGCCCTGCTGGTTATCCTGATTGCCCTGCCCTACGCACTCGATCGCAGCCGGACGGGGGCGGCGATCTGGTTCAATCCGGAGGGCAGGATCGCTCAGGGATTTGTCCTTCTGGCCCTGGCTTGCCTGGTCGGGCTCACTCTGTGGGGCATCTTGAGCTGATGGCAGGCTCCCGGAGCCTTGGAGGCTCCGGGAGCCTCTAGATCGGCGCACCCATAGAGGGTGCGGCAACCAGAACGTGCGCAAGCATTGTCTGGTAGCCGTAGGCTTCAGCCTGCGCCGGTGCACTGACGAAGGTTGCGCGTTCCAGAACTCGCCCAAGCGATGATTGGTAGCCCCCGGTCTCCGACCTGCGCCCGGAAGCAGAGCTTCCGGACTCCAGACCCTCCGTAGACTCCAGCCCTTCCTCGGCGCACCCATGAAGGGTG
>MGOM01000128.1:12882-13085 GCA_001797105.1 Chloroflexi bacterium RBG_19FT_COMBO_62_14 | reverse complement strand
ATTTCGTCGAGGTCGGCGTTTCACAGTGGAAGACCGACGTGGTCTCTGAGCTGGACGCCATGCAGGGGCAGGCCGCCATGCTGGCGGTGACCACCGGCGTCGATTTCATGAACGAGCAAGCTGCCAAGGCGGCCGAAGCCTATGAAGCGCAGATGGCGCAAGCCGGCGAACTGTTGAAGCAGATGTTCGTGAAGGTCGAGACC
>MGOM01000128.1:10989-12794 GCA_001797105.1 Chloroflexi bacterium RBG_19FT_COMBO_62_14 | reverse complement strand
CGCGAGAGGTGGAGGCCGGCCGCACCCAGGTCAAGTCGCACGAGCAGGAGCTGGCCGCCGAGCTGACCCGAATCATGAAGGAGGCCTAACTCAGCGCGCAGGGGGCCGATGCGATCTATTCACGTTTGAGGCGAGGAGACGGCCTTGCGGCGGACGCGCAGGCCTCGGGCGGCTGGGCCGGCGATTGCCGGCCCAGCCGCTGCTTGCTCCGTCTGGCTTAGGGCGTGGTATCTCGGAAAATCCAGAGACCACTATCGCGGTCGCTGGCCAGGACATACCACTGCCCGGAGGCAGGGTGCTGCCACATCTGGACGCCCCAGAAGTCGTTGCCGAGCGGGTCGAGGTATCCGCCCACCTCGACGATGCACGGCGCGCCGTCGGATCCGCAGCCGTTCTCCTTGATCTTGAAGGCGCGGAACCCACCGCTGTAGTACGACGAGTAGAACCTGCTCGAGTCGGTGGGGTGCGTGGCGATCTCGTGGACGCTGAGGGCGCCGAAGCCGGTGGCGAAGGCCTCATCCATCGCCTCCGGAGTTCGCCGCGACCCCTCCGACCGCCGCCAGCAGCGCGATCACCAACAAAACCGGCACGAAACGCTTCTCTGACATGTTCCCATCCCTCACCTGAATCACTTGGTTTCCCAAACCTGCCACCAGTACCCAGCATTGCATCAAGCTGCGCCGATAGCTACCTCCCTCCCCGTTCTGCAATTCTATAAGCGCTGAAGCAGATCCTTTCAATTACTAGATACGCCGGGTGATGCCAAGTCGGATCTGGTAGCGAGCTTCCGGAGCGGGGGATTTCGTCGCATGCCATCGTCGCCCGGCCACCCATTCTGCCGATCGAGCCGCTCCCCACATTTACGGTAGATCGATGTGTCGACCGGGCCCGATCTGAACCGCTCACGACCCGGCCCGAGCCCGCCACCACACTCCACCGCACCGCCAGCAGAACCGCCTGGCTCCCGGCGAACAGCATCGACATGAACCCGACTGAAATTGCCTCCTCCCAGGCTTGCACCAACACCGCATTGAGCACGCTCCCATGGATGGTGCCAGCCTGCCGGCTGGTCTTCGAATCCGAGCCGCATCTTGAGGAAGACCGGTATAGAGAACCCGATCTGTGCATCCCGCCGGAATCGGCTGATAATACCCCGACCATGGCGCTCTCCCGCATCATTGAGGCTCGTAACCACGGTCTGACTCGTTATAGGGAACTTCCAGTGCTTCCGCCTCGTCCAACCGGTATCAGGAGAGTGTAGCAATGGGCCATTTCATTGTGGAGCACGCCGTGGCGGGACAGCCTGCACTATCCGGCGCAGCAAGGTGGTTTGGGCGCGCCCGTATCGTGAGCCTGGTGTTCTTCGCCGCGGCCTTGGCCGCCGGATGCAATCTGCCGTCCGGCGTACAGTCTGCGCCACCGGCCACACTGACTCCCCCGCCGCCTCTTGCCTCGACCACCCCGTCACCCTCTCCAACACCTCTTGCCCTCTTGACCTATGGCTCGGACGACGGGCGTTTCACGATCCAATACCCCCAGGGGTATGTGCTCTACATCGGTGAGAAGCCCAGCGTGGATGGGGTGCTCAGTCCTCTTCCCGACGGGATCGCCATCGTCAGTGACACATCGCCCAACTTCTCTCTGAGCGTCGAACGCTTCAGTGCAGTCGGCCCTACCTCCTTGGAGTCAATCGCCTCCCAGGACGGTTGCGGGCTGGACCCATCACAAGGCCAAGCGCTCGAGATCGGGTCCGAGCACGCGCTGCTGTTCCCGGACATACCCTGCGGTCCCTATGGCGTGAGCGT
>MGOM01000128.1:10877-10975 GCA_001797105.1 Chloroflexi bacterium RBG_19FT_COMBO_62_14 | reverse complement strand
ATGGCAGTGACGCCTATCGCCTGACGGTGGAGAGCCATTCGTCGTACCCGGAGGTCTCGGCCCGCGTAATGCAGCTGCTATTAACGATCCAGTGGGGC
>MGOM01000128.1:8753-10861 GCA_001797105.1 Chloroflexi bacterium RBG_19FT_COMBO_62_14 | reverse complement strand
CCCCTCCGCCGGTTCCTGCCTGGGACCGGGCCCGCGTGGATGACGCGCAGTTGCTCTCCCCAAGCGAAGGGTGGGCGCTGGTCGGCGGATCGCTGTTAGTCACCTCGGATGCCGGCGCGGGCTGGCGCGAGATCACGCCTCCGAAGGCGGAAGGGTTCGAGGTTCGAGACGTGTTCTTCCTGAGCAGGAGTCTAGGGTGGGTGGCGCTCTCGACCTCGCCCGCGCCCGACGCGACCGCGCTCCCCGTTCAAATCATGCGCACCGAGGACGGCGGGGAAACCTGGCACACCGACCCGTTCGGGGCAACCCTTGCGCTTGGAACCGTCGGCGCGCCTCAGAATCTGACCTACGTCGACCCCCAACACGGTTGGCTGACGATCGGCCAGACCGTCACGATGAACAGCTCGGCCGCAGACCTGTACCGGACGAGCGACGGCGGCCTGACCTGGGATCGGTTGAGGCTTCCGTTCGACGGCCGTATCCACTTCATCACGCCATCCATCGGGTGGATTATCGGCAGCTGTTGCACCGGCGCGCCGCGGGGGCTCTTCCGGACGGCGGACGGCGGCGTCACCTGGCAGGAGCAATCGCCAGCCCCCAATCCGGTGGAGGACGGCTTCAACTATAACGACTACGCCCTGCCGGCGTTCATCAACGATCAGGAGGGCGTAGTCGCGACAACGCTCCGGGACGCGGCCTCCGAGCCCACGGCACTCGCCATCTACCGCACCCACGATTCCGGGGAGACCTGGGAGCCGGCGGCATCGCTCGCCGTCGAGATTGCAGGCACGATCGGTGCCGGCATCTCGATCCCCGCGCAATTCTTACCCCCGGAGACCTGGATCGTGGCGACGCACGACGCGCTCTTCCGTTCACAGGACGGCGGGATCAGTTGGGAGTCGTTCCCGCAGACCGGTTTACCCGGCTTTCACAACAGGCTCGAGTTTGTCACGTCGGAACTCGGATGGAGTATTCTTTTCGAGGACAATTGTGGAGGCGGGTGCCTCATCCTGGCCCAGACCGCCGACGGTGGTCAGACTTGGACCTCGGTTGCGGTCAAGGACTGAACCGCTCGGGGTCGCGCAACTAGTGAGATCTTGGATCCAACACCATGATCGAACGCGACCAGAGAGTGGCTAAATGAACTCCGTCTCCGCGCAAGCCAAGCACGCTTGAGGGACGCATAGCACGCGCCTTTGCGTCGGACTGGGTTCGGAGTCTAGCCAGCAAGCCTGCTGATGAAGCAAGATGCGTCGTGGTATGCTTCGGCTGAGAGACCGAAGCGCGCAAACCGGAGGGTGCCGTCATGAAGATCGAGAAACGAAGAAACCCCGGGTTCTTTCTGGCGGCCCTGTCCACGCTGGCAGTCGGCGCCCTGGCCTGCAGCCTGCTGCCCTTCGGGCTCGGAGGGCAGGATGGCGGCGCTCGCATCGCCACGCTCGAGGCTCAGTTGCAGGACGCTCGGGCCGAGGCTACCGCCAAGGCCGAAAGTGCCGCCCCAGACGAGAGCACCGAGCAGATGACGCTCCTCGAGGAGGATTTCGAAAGCGAATCGAGCGGCTTCCTGCTTGGTGAGGGCGCCACGCTGCACGATGGAGCCCTGTTTTTGGGGCCCTACGACGAGTGCGCCAACGACGTGGCCAACTTCGATCTGCCGGTCGATTGCATGGTGGTCTGCGAGACCTGCGGCCGGGGGCTCTCCAACTATCACCTGAAGGTCAGGTTCACCTTCGAAGACGGGTTGTCGGACCGCGAGTTCGGGGTGATCCTGCGCCTGCTCGACCAGGACGTTGACGGCCTGCTCGATCGGGAAGACTACCTGCTCGCCCTCGGATTCAACATCTTCGACAACAGCTGGCACGTGTACATGCACGAACCGGACAAGCTCGATCCTTGGAGCTCGGTTTCAAGCGGCCAGGCCGGTTTTCTTCAGGTCGGAAGAATGAATGAGCTGGAAATCACTATAACCGAGGACGGCCGGCTGTTGGAAATCCGCCTCAATCAGCGGTTTCTGGAATTGATGACCGGGGAAGAGGCCGAGCCCGGCCAGCGTCCGGTCTCGCCGTGGTTCGATTCCGGGGCGATTGGCTTGATCGGGCTGGGGCGAG
>MGOM01000128.1:5952-8679 GCA_001797105.1 Chloroflexi bacterium RBG_19FT_COMBO_62_14 | reverse complement strand
GACCGAGGACGAGGGTCGGATCACGTTCGGTCCCCGGTCCTCCGTCCCCGGTCATCGTCTATCGTCTGCCGTCAGTCGTCCATGGAACTTGTCCGCACCCCGTGCTCGCTCTACCCGTCCGCCAACGCCCGATATGCCTCCTCCAGATACACCTCCACCCTCGCCCAGTCGGCTTCGACGTCGGTCGAATAGCGGCCGGTGATGCGGTCGACGGTTACCGCCGCCTTGGCGCGCTGCTCGGCCGACCGGCGCCTCGCCCTGGGCTCGGCGTTGAAGAGCGCCGCGTGCAGCCGGACAAGAGACTCGATCATTGGTTTGATGTTGTCCAATTCGTGGTTCTTCATCCGTGCACCCGCCAGATCGCGGTGTACGATCCAGTAGTCCATTTCCAATCCGGCCAACGTCTCCGCATCCGTCTGGATCCCGGCCGAGCGGCGTGCTTTGACATAGTAGCGGCGGATGAAATCGGCGGCACTGAAGACATCGTTGTCGACTGGGGCGAACGCCATACTCGCCCGCACGATATCGACCGCACCGGCCACCGCCGTCATGAACGGCATGCGGAATTCCTCCCGGTTCAACCGGACCATCAACAGGAACGCCTTGACCCAGGCTCGGTCATAGTAGGCCCGCCAACCGGCGGCCTCGTAATGTGCGACCTGCTCCGGTCGGAAGCCGTTCAAGCGCATTTGATTCATTACGCCTCACTCCTCACCCGGCGGCGCAGCTTCACCATCAGCACGGCGGCCAGGATATTGGCCTCCAATGTCGCCGAAAAAACGAAGCCGCAAGGATACCGGAAGCTCCAGAGGATCGCAAGTCGCGTGGCCTCGCAGGATCCAGCTCGAGCCTGCGCCTCCCAGTCTGGACGGGTTTTCCACTTGTTGTTATCATCAATTCTCGGCATTCCGCGGACCGGGCGGTCTCCAGTGTGCTCTTCCTCCTTTCGACCTTGTTCGCCAGTCACTCCGGGCATAATGTAGAGGTGCCGTTTGCGTCAACCACTCATCCGTGAATTTCGTGCGCTTTTCCTGGCAAACCTGGGCGTTATCGTCCCGTTTGGGCTCTTGCTCTTCTTCTTCCCCCGCGGGACTGACTTCTATTGGACGTGGACGATCCCCGAACCTCGATCGGCCATGCTCATTGGCGCCATCTACCTCGCGGGAGTCCCCTACTACCTCACTGCTTTCTTCGAGAACGACTGGCGGCAGGTGGAGAACGGCCTGGGGGGACTCATTCTCTTCTCGCTTGTGCTCCTCGCCGCCACGATGGCTCACTGGAACGCGTTCAAACCCTATCATCCCATTACCCTGGTCTGGCTGGCATTCTATTACGGTGGTCCGTTTCTGGTCCCAGTTTTCTATCATCTGCAAATTGAGCGCCTGGGCGCTGCGCCTGACGAGGGAGTCAGACTCGCCCCGACTGCGCGCGCATGGTTGATTGGACGTGGGGTGTTCTACGCAGTGCTAGCCTTGCTGGGCTTCATTTTCGCCGACGCCATCGCTGAAGCATGGCCCTGGGCCATCCGGCCCTTGGAGTTGCGGGTTTTCATTGGCCAGATCGCTGTCGTGAGCTGGGCCGGATTGATAGCCATACGGGGCAGATTGGCCTGGTCGTGGCACCGACTGGGGTTGCTCCTCACAGGTGCCATAGGGGCGATTCAGCTCATTGGTTTGCTGATCGGGCCTACACCCTACAGCGGGTCCTCGCCGCTCGGGGCCTTCCCGCCGCTCCTGTTTGGAGAGTGGCTGGCAACGCCGGTCGTGCTCTTCATTCTCTACCGGAGACGATGACGATGGCGCAAACGCGAACGTCGAATTTCATCCTGTATGGTGTCAGGCTGCTCGGCCTGGTTTACACGGCGCTCGGCGCGCTGGGCTTCCTGCCATTCCACTTTCTCAATCCTCTGCATCAGGAGGGGGTCGGCGCGCGCTATCTTCTCAACCTGGTCGCCATCAATACGCTGCACAATCTCATCCATCTGGCCATCGGGGTGAGCGGGCTTTGGGCTGCCAGGGAGCTGCCCAGCGCGCGGCTGTGGGGCAGGATCGCCGGTGCCGTGTTGCTGCTGCTGTTCGTTGCTGGCATGTGGCAAGCGGGCCTCGAAGGCTTCCCGAAAGACCAAATGTTCCTCGGGTTCTTGCCATTGAACTCACCGGGACATATCTTGCACCTCATGTCCGGGGGTCTGGCGCTCTATCTAGGGATTACTGCCCGCCCGTCCCGACAGGCTGGGCCGTCGACGGGCTAGCCGCGGCATCCCCTTAATGGCTAGCAGCTCGCGAGAAAACTGCTCGGTCCCGGTGCAGGCTCGCGGCGGTCAAGTCGTCAGGCTTGTCCCGAACCAGCACACGACACCGCCTCCCCGCGACTGCGAAGGATCTCTGATTTATGACGCCACACGCCTCACCCGGCGGCGCAGCTTCACCAGCAGCACGGCTGCCAGGACAATCGTCTCCAATGTCGCCGAAATCCCGAAGGCGACCGGGATCGACACCACGCCCAAACTTCCTATGAGCACAGAGATCAAGACGATGCGTGCGATCAACTGGCTGGTGTTGGTGATCAGCGGCGTACGCGTGTCACGCAGCGCGATCAGTCCGCGCGTCGTCACTTCGGTTGCCACGAACGCCGGCAGCGCCACAGAATAGACCGCGAGTATTCGGTAGGTCAAATCGCCGGCGACGGCAGTGTACTCGCCGTGTTCGAACAGGATCCGAATTGTCG
>MGOM01000128.1:3620-5888 GCA_001797105.1 Chloroflexi bacterium RBG_19FT_COMBO_62_14 | reverse complement strand
CCGCCGCATCTCCGCCCAGTCGCCGGCTTCGGCCTGCGCCGCCAGCCGCGGGAAGGCCGCCTGCCCGATCGCCTGACCCAGAAGCGCGATCGGCAATCCCACCAACAAGAACGCGTTGTAGATCGCCGGCAAGCCCGCCGGGTCGAACGCCGCTGTGGCGAAGGCGGTGTCGACAATGAAACCGGCGTAGTTGACGCTGACGGACAGCCCATTCGGCCCCAACAGCCGCAGCACCTCTCGCAGCCTGCGATCCCCGAACTCCCATAACAGCCGCACGCGCTGCCCTTGCCCGCGCAGTCCCGGCGACAAGATGATCATCTGCAGGATCGCCCCGCCGATCACGCCCAATGTCGGGCCGAGGATCCCCAAGCCGGGGATGCGTCCGACGAGCACGATCGAGACGATCAAACTGATGTTGTGACTCACCACCGACAAACCGGTGAGCAGGAATTGGTTGCGGCTGTTCAGGACCGCCGTCGCCACGCTCCCCAGCAGCAAGATCAGCGGCTGCAAGAGCATGATCCGTGTCAGCCGCACCGTCAGGGCCGAGGTCGGCGCATCGAATCCAGGTGCCAGCACACGTTCGACCAACGCCGGCGTGAAGAGCTCGACCGCCGCGATCAGTAGGACGAATACAGCCAGGAGAGTTGTGAGCACGGCGCTGATCAATCGCCATCCGGCGGCCTCGCCGTCCTGCTGCTTGGCGTTGAGCAGCACTGGGATCATGGCGCTCGACAACGCACCGCCAGCGATCAGGCTGAACAGCGTATCCGGCAGACGAAAGGCGGCGTAGTAGGCGTTGGCCTCCGGGCTCACCCCGAACTGCGCGTTGAACAGGACCTGGCGGACAGCACCCAGCGCCGCCGACAAGAAAAACGAAGCCATCAAGATGAAGCTGGCCTCGCCGATGCTGAACTCGCGCGTCAGCAGGCCTCGGAGCTCGATCCGGCGCGGGACGCGCAGACGCACCACCGACAGTCGCTGGGTGATCCCGGATGGGGCGAGCCTCAGCCCCTCCAACACGTTGGAGGCTAGGGCGAACCCCATCCAGGCGCTTTGCGCCAGGGCCGTGATCCCGCCCAGCAGGACATTCTGCGGGCGCGTCGTCTCTATCGCGGTGGACATCCGTACAGCGTCAGTCGCCATCGTGGTTGCCTGGTGGAGGGGATGAGATCGCGCGCTTCTCCTCTGGCTGCCAGTCCGCACTTCCAGGAGCGGTGTGCCCGAGATTCGCCAGCTTCGCCAGCCCGGGGCTGAGGAGCCCCCGGCGGGGCCGGATCGAAAGGAGAAAACGGGGCTCCGCGGCGGGCAGGTCGACAAGCATATAGGAACCGGGCCAACAGGACAAGGGTTCTGACCTAACCCGACTTTATTGATCCGGTTGGCGGTTGATGGACTCATGACCCGGCGTGACGAAGCGGGCAAGGGCGTCTGACAGGCCTTGAGCGGAAGGTAGGCAGTCCTCGCCACGATTCCCTGAACCATTCATCCCCCTCAAGGTGAGCCCCGGTTCCTCAAGACATGCCACCCCTGTAGTTCGAATCGCTCCGCTCGGGCGGCGAGCTGGCTCCGCTTACCAAAGCAGCGAGGACGATTGGACTGAAAGCAACCTGTAAGGAGCGGCGGCTGCCTGCGGTGATAGTGTCCATAGGGGATACATGTTCAGGGTAGGGAGGATGAAGGGTATGAATGAGAAGACGGTGAACGCAGGCATGTCCCTCAGCTCCGAAGAGGATCCGGTCCTTAAATCCAATGCCCTCATCGTCGATGACGAGAGCGCCTACGGCGAAGCAATGAAGGCTGCGCTGGTGTTCTACGGATTCGATGTCCAAGTAGCCCATAGCGCGACCGAAGCGCTCCGCGTGCTGAAGGAAGTTACCCCGGATGTCATCTTGCTGGATATCATGATGCCCGAAGTCGACGGCCTGATGCTCCTTCGTCTTCTTCGGACCGACCCCACCCGAGCCCGCATTCCGGTCATTGTGATCTCGGCGCGGGTCCCAGAACTGGCCCAGCAGGAGGCCCTATCAGCCGGGGCCGATCGATTCCTCGAGAAACCCTTCACCGCCGAACAGCTCGAGCTTGCCTTGGACGGATACGTTGAGCTGAACCCCAGATCGGCCTACTGGACGAATCGGACGGCGCGCCCTCCGCGAGCAGAGGCGAAGCGGTAGCTGGAGCTGCGCAAGCACCTCGAAAGAGGGCGCAAGACTCAAGACCCAAGACGCAAGACTCAGGACACAAGACACAGGACACAAGACACAAGAC
>MGOM01000128.1:0-3601 GCA_001797105.1 Chloroflexi bacterium RBG_19FT_COMBO_62_14 | reverse complement strand
ACACAAGACTCAGGACACAAGTTTCAAGAGAAGTGCTTCAAGCTTCAAGCTCCAAGCCCCACCCTCCCCGGATCGCGCCTCTTGCCGCTCGCCGTGTTCAGCTTATTGCTAATTGCTAATCGCTGATTGCTGATTCCTGATCGCTGCCTGCTGATCTCAGTTCGCCGTCACCTGTAGGCCGGGGAAGGTGTGCATGCGCCGGCTCCGCTCGTATAATGGGCGTATGCATCTGTCCAGGCTGTCGACCTTCCCTATCGGTCTCGCCGTCGTCCTTGCCGCCTGCTCCCCTCTTGAAGCGCTCAGGACGCCAACCCCTCTCCCCAGCGCTCCATCCACGACGAGATTGCCCCGGCTAACCTCGTCGCCTACTCGCGCCGAAACCCCAACCCCTCCTGGAATGCCTCCCGACGCGGTTACGACTGACGCACTCCCCCTGATTCGGCCCACCCGGACGCTTCTCCCCACTCAGCGATCCCTTGCTCTCAACCCCGATGGTTCGAAGCCTGTCTTCTGTCCCGATGTGCACTTCTCAACCGTGGCTGATCCATCCCGGAGTCAGAGCGTCTTCCCTCAAGGTACACGCACCATCTACGCCATGTGGGGCTACGCCCACATGCGTGACGGGTTGACGATCCGGGTCGAGTGGAACTACTACGACTTCTCGGCCGCGGAGGAAGTGGTGAAGCGCACCCGCGAAGAGACATGGAGCATCGCCAAGTACGGGGAGAGCGGCATGATCCTGGACGAAGCTCTGTCCGACGCGAATGGCCTCGGACGAGGCCTGTATGACGTGAGCCTGTCGATCGACGGAGTCACATCTTGGGATCTCGAATGCGGCTGGAATATCGAGTTCGAGGTAGTCGAACCCGAGCCCGTCGAACCGGTCACCTCGCCTGACGGGAGGCGAACGGCCATCGTCGAGCCTCCCGGGACGATCCTTGTGCGCGAGTCGGACGGGTCGCACCGGTCGATCCTGGTCATCGACGAGGTCTCAAGTTTGGCCTGGATGCCGGACAGCCTTCACCTTGTCTACAGCGATCGCGATCGGACTGAACAGATCATGGGTGCGGGAGGAGTCGGTCGGCGTGATTCGCTCTGGATCGTTGATGTCGAGAGCGGAGACCAGGTTGAACTCGGGACGACCGACGAAAACTTCCACGATCCCAGGATATCCCCCGATGGCCGGTACATCGCCGTCGTGACAGGAAGCGGCTGGGGCGACGCGTGTCTGATGGATCTCGGCCTTGCCATCCTCGAGCTTGATGCCGATTTCACCCAGCTGCGTACGTACACCCCCCGGGATTTCGCAGGGCTGCTTAAGGTAACCGAAGATTCATTCGTCTACCCTGTCGATCGGCCGGGCCTCGCGACACCGGGCATCTGGGTAAGCCACACCCAACTCGAGGTTGGCCTCAATTGGACGTGCGTCCCCGGGGACCCCGCCGGCGTCTACCGGCTGGACCTGTCGACACTTCAGGCAGTGAAGGTCGCGGGCTTGAGCGGCGGATGAGACCACGATCCGGGTGATTGTGGCTGCCAATCCATGTCGGTCCGAAGCGCCGGGCTGCATCACCTTATGCGAGCCCAGGGAGGTGCCTATGCGCATTTGGGACACAAACCTCCTGAAGGCGAGGTCAATTAACCGGCACGGCAGTTCCGGGGCCACATTCTCCCCCATCCTGCATGACCCGATGGGCGCGTCGCTTGCGCGCTTTCGCCTGGAACCCGACGGATTGCTTGGTGTGCACGAGGCAGCCCAGCACCAGTTGTTCCTTGTGGTTGACGGGGACGGTTTCGTTGCCTCCGGCGACGACGGACCGGTGGAGGTGGTGCAGGGCCGCATGATCTTCTGGGCGCGAGGTGAATTCCACGGCCTCAAGGCGGGACCGCAGGGTCTGGTGGGCTATGTGCTCGAAGGATTCGACGTCGCCCAAGATCTCATGCTCGGGCTATGGGCGACGGCTTCCTCAACCGATGACGAGCCTGAGCCTCCAGCCGATCCAGGCAATTAGGGACATCCACACATCCGATGTCGATCGGCCGGATCTCCAACAAGACGGCGCGTCGCTACACCCTCGGCCGACAGAGTCTGTGGCCGCTGGGCGGTCGGCCGGAGTGGCCGGAGCTGCCCGGGCCTTACACGCGGTCGAGTGCGTGCAAATGGACCCGCTGAACGTCGTCGCCCGCGGCCACCACCTGGCGCTGTTGAGCCGCGTCCACGATTACCAGCCTGAGCAACTCGACAACGTGATGTACCGGGACCGCGCCTTCTTCGATTACGGCGGGAACCTGCGGATCTTCCCGATGCATGAGCTCCCGTTCTGGCGGGTGGCCATGCGGCACAACGTCGTCCCGGCCGAGTTGGATTACGCCGCCAAGGTCGAGGATTGCGAGGCCTATTTCGCCCGCAAGGCGCTCGCCTTTCGCACGTTATGCCGGGCGAAGACCTGGGCCAGCTGGACTTCCCATTTCATCGGCCGGGACATCGGCGCGACCGAAACCCGTTGCTGGCTGAACAAGTTGATGGACGCGGGTGAGGCTGTCAGCCTGGCGGTCGAAGGTGAGAAGGAGCCGCAGTACATGCCGGCCGCCGACCTCTCCGCCCTCGAGATTATCAGCCAAGGCGGAGTGCCGTAGGCGTGGCGCCCACTCGATACGACGACTGACGAAGAGGTCACCCTCCTGGCGCCTTTGGAGACCGTCACCGCTTACGGCCGCGCCAAGAGGCTGTTCGATTTCGACCACGTCTGGGAGGTCTACAAGCCCGTCGAAAAGCGCCGCTGGGGGTACTACACCCTGCCAATCCTGTTCGGTGATCAACTGGTTGCTCGCATCGACCCCAAGCTCGAACGCGATTCGGGATTGTTGGCAATCAAAGGTTTCTGGGTGGAAGACGCGAAGAAGGGGGAGGATCCGCAATTCGCCGAGGCGCTGGCGCGCGGTATGATCCGCCTGGCCTCGTTCCTCGACGCCCGCCGCGTCGACATCTCGAGCCTGAAACCGACCGGCCTGCGGAAGATGATCCACCCGGCGATGAGGGAGTACACCAGGCAAGCTAAAGACGCCCCGAGACTAAGCGCGTTAGCGTGCTCGAAATGAGCACGCTCTCTCGGCGCATCACACTCGTCGCTCGATATCCCCCTGCGGATGAGGCGAGGGCGTGACTCGGGGGCCAGCTTTGGGGTGTGATCCCCAAAGGAGATCGCCATCTTCACGAGGGAGGGGCTGTCCGTCGTGAATTGCCAGAGCCAGTCTATCTTCTGAACACCCGGCTTTGCCGGTCTCGTATGCGGCAGGAGGGTAATCGACGTCCGGCCGTTGAGACCGCCAAGGCGTGTTAGAATGGGGTTTGTGAGCTTTCCGCCTAAGGATCACAACTTGAATTGATCATGCCTTGTCAACCCCCGGTCTTACGTCCGGGGGGTTTTGTTATCGCAAGAAGGCCCGAAAAGTCCCGGAATGAGTTGACCTGACCATCTGCTTGTGCGCTTCCATCAAACGCCGACGGATTCATGCAAGCTAAGCCGTCGGCTCGGATCCGGCTTGAAGGCGAGTTGACCTTCTGCATTCTGTTTGGAGTCGCTGGCGGAGGCGTTTCTTG
>MGOM01000127.1:30039-30310 GCA_001797105.1 Chloroflexi bacterium RBG_19FT_COMBO_62_14 | reverse complement strand
CTAGTCTACCTGATCACCTATCCGGTTGGGCGATTCCTTCTCGAGTTCATCCGATTGGATTTCGTCCCTGCTTTCGGGATCAACTTCAATCAGGCGTTCATGGCAGTCGTTGCGATCGCCAGCGCCACGGCCCTGTACATGCGGCACAAAGCCGGCCCCGTCACGGCCTGACCCCCGTTTTCGATTCGGCGATTTGGGACCCTTTGCACAGAGACGGCGAGGGTGTGCTCGCCTCCGCGGCTGGCAAACCTGGGCCGCGCTTCGAGGATTC
>MGOM01000127.1:24825-30021 GCA_001797105.1 Chloroflexi bacterium RBG_19FT_COMBO_62_14 | reverse complement strand
GAGAATCCATGCCAGGGCCCGCAGGGCGAGCTCAGAATGACAAGGGCGAAGGAGACTCGCAACAGGACGACCTCTACATTAATGTCATTCCGTCCCTGACGGGATCCAGTCCAGTCAAGCTCATCGTCCCGACCCAGCACCTGCGGTTCTGGGCAGGTGTGTCCTTCGGGATGGTGAACGGTGCTTCGCGAAGCCCCGGCTTCGCCGGGCGAGGCATCCTCGTGATGTGTCGAACAAAGTTCCTCGTTCGGGGTCAGGAGCGATCTCGTTCGAAGCGGTCTAAGCGGGAAGGCCTCGAGGATTCATCGCTGGCAAGTCGCCCGCCTAGGAGGCTTGGTCGATTGTTGGCCCCGGGCCGGACTGCTATAATCCCTCTCACGCAGGAAATGGCACTGATCGAAGCCCAGGATCTAACCAAGCAGTTTGGCAACCTCAAAGCGGTTGAGGGGCTGTCTTTGCGCGTCTCAGGTGGATCGATCCTGGCACTCCTCGGGCCAAACGGGGCGGGGAAGACCACGACGATCCGCATGCTGGCCTCGATCCTGAGACCTTCCTCGGGTGAAGCCCGGATCGCCGGCTACGACGTCCGCCAGCATCCGGCGGACGTGCGCCGCAGCGTCGGGTTGCTCACGGAGCACCATGGGCTTTACACCCGTATGCGTCCGGAGGATTACCTTCAATTCTTTGGCAGGATCTACGGTCTCACTCACGACGAAACCGGTCGCCGTATCGGCCGCCTGCTCGAGGTATTCGGGCTGGCCGAGGCCCGTGACCTGCGGCTGGGCGAGTACTCCAAAGGAATGCGACAGAAGCTGGCCCTGGCCAGGGCGTTGCTGCATGAGCCGCCGGTCCTTCTGCTCGACGAACCGACCTCGGCCATGGATCCGGCCAGCGCCCACCTGGTGCGGGCTTGCATCGCCGGACTGCGCTCGCCCGGGCGGACCGTCGTCGTTTGCACGCACAACCTGGTAGAAGCCGAGAACCTGGCGGACGAGATTGCCATCATCCACAGAGGCCGGATCATCGCTCAGGGCACATCGGCGGAGCTCAAGCGGATCTACCTCGGTGATCCGATCATGGAGCTGCGCGTGGCATCCGAGCTCGATGGCGCGGCCCGGTTCCTTCCCCCCGGCGTGACGCAGGTTGCCGCAGGCGAGGACTGGCTTCGGTTTCGGGTGGCGCATCCGGAGGAGGTCAACCCTCGCCTGCTCGGCGCACTCTCGAAAGCGGGCGTTCCGGTTGTCACGCTGGCCGAGGTCCCGCGCAGCCTGGAAGACGTCTACCTCCAGGTTGTAGGAAATGTGGAAGGGAAGGGGCCTGCCTCGGCATGGGACGGATGAGGCAACAGGCCGCCTCTCAAGGGCTCTTCCCCATCGCCTTTCATATCGCTGGCCGCGAGATACGCGACCAGCTCCGCGATTGGCGCATCCTGACGCCGATTGTCGCGCTGACCCTGTTCTTCCCTGTCCTCATGAACTTCACCGCGCGTGAAGCGGTCAACTTCGTCACCCGCTACGGTGCACCGATTGTCGGTGACAGGCTCATCCCGTTCCTTCTGATGGTTGTGGGTTTCTTCCCGATCTCGATCTCCCTTGTGATTGCTCTGGAGAGCTTCGCCGGTGAGCGTGAGCGACAATCGCTCGAACCGCTGCTGGCCACGCCGCTGACCGATGCCCAGCTCTACTTGGGCAAGCTGCTGGCTTCGCTCGCCTCACCCTTGGCGGCAGCCTATCTGGGGATCTTCGTCTATCTGATCGGCGTCACGGTAGCGATCGGCTGGCGACCGCCTGCGCTGCTCTTGATCCAGGTCTTGCTGCTCACGACGGCCCAAGCCGTTGTCATGGTGTGTGGCGCGGTGGTCATCTCCTCCCAAACGACTTCGGTGCGCGCAGCCAATCTGCTCGCCTCATTCATCATCATCCCTGTCTCGCAGCTCGTGATCGGTGAGAGCCTGATCATGTTCTGGGGAAGGTACACGATCCTGTGGTGGATCGTTATTGCTCTCTTTCTCATCGCCCTCGTGCTCAGCCGCATGGGTCTGCACCTTTTCAACCGCGAGGAGCTCCTCGGACGAGAGATCGATGTCGTCGATTTGCGCTGGGGGTGGCACGTCTTCGCTGGAGCCTTCGTCGACGATGCGATGTCGGTGACGGACTGGTATCGTGGGCTGATTACAGTCACGATCCCGAAGCTGTGGTCGTCTCTGGCGATGACGTCTGTCGTTCTGCTGGCCGGGTTCTTTATCGGCGACGGTCTCTCGAATCGGTTCGCCCTGCCGGCCGATTGGGTGAACCTCGACCGGCTGGGAGGCGGCTTAGGAGACGCGTTCAGCCAGTTGGGTTTGATGACCACCAGAGGCTGGTGGTGGGTCGTGTGGAACAACATACGTGCTGTGGGTCTCGCCGCGTTTTTGGGAATGTTCAGTTTCGGGGTGTTGGCCCTGGTCTTGCTCATGGTCCCTTTTGGGATGATTGGTTACTTCGCCGGCAACGTCGCCCTTACCGGACAGAATCCTCTCAGATTCCTGGTGGCGCTAGTTCTGCCTCATGCTATGCTTGAGGTTCCGGCGGCGGTGCTGGCCGGGGCCGCCATCCTCCAACTGGGTCTGGCGGCGATCAGCCCTCCGGAGGGCGCCTCTCTCGGGGAACGCTGGCTCAAGGCGGCCGCCGGGTGGGCCCGCGTCTCGCTAGGGCTGGTCCTACCGCTCCTTCTCTTGGCGGGAGCGGTGGAAGTCTTTGTCACGCCGAGGGTGGCACTGCTGCTTTTATCCGGATCCTGACATCATGCCCAAGCTGATTATTCTGGGAACCTCGTACGCCATCCCCGACCCTGAGCACGAGAACACGCACATGGCTGTTATGGGGGACCAGGGCGCGGTCCTCATCGATTGCGTCGGCACGCCTGCCGTCCGCCTTGCTCGAGCGGGGATTACGCTGCCCGACATCACCGACATCGTTGCCACGCACTTCCATCCAGATCACATTTCCGGAATCCCGTTGCTCTTGATGAACATGTGGCTCACGGGCCGTCAGACGCCGCTGCGGATCTACGGCCTGCATCATACCCTCGAGCGGATCGAGGATATGATGGGCTTCTATCATTGGGAGAACTGGCCCAACTTCTTCCCAGTCGCCTTCCACCGGCTTCCCGAGCGCGAGAATATCCTCGTCCTCGAGAAACCGGACTTCCAGATATTCTCCACGCCTGTCAGACACCTAGTGCCGACTATCGGCCTGCGGTTTCAGGCCAATCATCACTCTCGAGCGGTGACGTACTCTTGCGATACCGAGCCCTGCCCGTCCGTGATCCGCCTGGCCAGTGGGACGGACATCCTGATTCACGAGGCCTCCGGGCTCGGGGTTGGGCATTCCTCCGCCTCGCAAGCAGGGGGGATAGCCCGAGAGGCTGAAGTCGGGAAGCTGCTGCTGATCCACTACCCGACGGGTGACTCCCAACGCGAGGATTTGGTTGAGCAAGCTCGTGAGACGTTTTCAGGACAAATCGGCCTGACCGAAGATTTCATGGAAATTGACCTCTAGCGTTGCGTCGTCGATTTCCTCATTTTCGTGGGGGGATTGGTGCAGTCCGCGCAAGAGGGGTGTGGGACGCTCGTCATCCACCACACCCCTTTGTCTTACCTCCTCCCGCCACAAGATATCTGCTGGACAAAGGGGTCGCGCACCGGAGATTCCATGACTGCACCCGGACCTCAGTCCAGCCTCGGGCTTTCAAGCGCAGCGGTTGGCAAGAACGAGGAACCACGTGTCACCACAAGGCATTGAGTTCTCTGCGGGAGGGGATCGGCGAGGGAGGTTGATCACCCGGGGGATTACGGCGTGGCCTGAGGGGTCTGCAGCAGGTTGTAGGAGGTTCTACGCGTCGGGTGATGCGGCGGGTCGGATCCGGACTGACGGATGCGTTCCAGGAGGGTTCACTCGTCGTCGGCGGCCAGGGTGGCGTGGAGGAAGTGAAACTCGCCGCGCGGCGGCACAAGCTCGAAGACTTCGACGACCACGAAGCGACGGCGGCCGAGCTCGACCTTCTCCCCGACCTCCGGCATGTGGTCGACATTAAGTATGGCCCCCGGATGGTCTTCGCCAGTAACAACGTAGCTCACTTTGTATATCGCGGCCATGCCCCGTCCCTCAGCGCTCGGCGTAGTTCGTACGCCGCAGTTTGAAGGAGAGGTCTGCGGCCATGTTGCGCATCACAAAGTACCCCAGCTGATTATCGCGCTCGCACAAATCCTCGAAATCCTTGCGCTGGATGACCTGAACGACCGTGATATCCGAGGTGGCCCGGACGTTGGCCGAGCGCGGGCCGTAGTCGACAAGGCCCATCTCGCCCACGATCTGACCCGGCCCGAGGCTGACGACGGTCCGCGGGGCACCCGTCTCGGAGGCGCTGTCGAGTACGATCTCCACAAACCCCTCACACACGATGAAGAGCTCCTCGGCCGGATCACCTTGCCCGGTGACGAGCTCACCCGAGGCATACCTGCGCTCGCGGCAGATCCGACCCACCGCCTCGAGTTGATCCGGCCTGAGGCCCTCAAAGAGCTCCACCCGCTTCAGAATGCCAAGCAGATCCATTGGCGCCTCCTCGTGAGCCGGCGACGGTCAGACTGCTGCCAGCATTCTACAGTAAGTTTCACGCGCGAGCTACTCCGCCCCGAGGCAACGGGCAACGCGGCCGATGCTCCTGTCGAACTACGGGAATTCCTCGCCCCAGACTGCCCCGATGTTGATCGACCCGAAGGACAATCGCCTCCAATTTGCGCCGTTGGAACCGCACAACTATCATAGGCTGCCCTGGAAGGCGAATGGAGGTCAACGTCGACTCGAGCGCCGACCGAGCTGGAACGACGGACCGGGGTCGATTGCTCGATGGGTTCGCCGACGGACCATACCCCATGCTTGTGGCGGTTCCCTTCCCGCGCTACCGGATTCTGGCGCGTTCGGGTGGCGCGAGTGGCCGGCCAGGTCCGCTGTGGTAGAATGGCCGGTGTTTGTCGAGGTAATCATAGGATGAGCAGTCAGCGAGAGGCGCCGGAACGGTTTCCGCTTTCGGCAGCAGGGGAGGAAGAGGCATGGACCTCCCGTCGCTATCAGGCGTCGCGTTGGCTCGTGCAGCACCGATCTCACCTGTGGCGGCCCCCGACCGATGTTTTCGAGAATGAGGATGCCTTTGTGGTCA
>MGOM01000127.1:12682-24815 GCA_001797105.1 Chloroflexi bacterium RBG_19FT_COMBO_62_14 | reverse complement strand
CGCCGGGATGAAGCGAGGCGACTTTTCGATCAGCTTCGACCGCCGCCTTCTCACGATCCAGGGGGTTCGGCCGGACGCAGGAGGGATGAAGGCGTACCACCAAATGGAGATCGCCTACGGGGAGTTCATCTGCGAAGTCGAGATCGCGGTCCCGATCGATGCGCCAGGGATTGAAGCCGTGTACGCCGAAGGTTTCCTCCGGGTCACCCTCCCCAAGGTACAGCCCAGGCAGATCCCCATCGAACCTTGAGGGCTGCTCGCAGCAGCATGATGGCGTGACCGACACCCGCTTCATCCAGCTCATTGGAAGTGACGAGCAGGCAATGGACCGACACCTGCCTTCACCGGCACTCCTCGCGGGCGCATACGCCATGTCCTCGATGATCCCCGTGCAGGGGGAGGGCGAGGACACTTCACCCAGCCCCAAAGTCCCGGAAAGCTCCGAGCTCCCCGAGCAACTGCCAATCTTGCCGCTGCGCGGGCTGGTCGTCTATCCTCAGACGGCGGTTCCCCTGACCGTCGGCCAGGCGCGCTCGATCAAGCTAGTCGACGATGTCATGGCCGGAAACCGACTGATTGGGCTGGTTGCCTCGCGCAACCCGGAGCTTGAGCTTCCGGCGCCGGAGGACCTCTTCCGGATCGGGACTGTCGGCATCATCCAGCGGTTGTTCCGGGCCCCGGACGGCACGATCCGTCTGATCATCCAGGGGCTGTCCCGCTTTGAGCTGGGCGAGTTCACGGCGAGCGAGCCCTACCTAATAGCCAAAATCAGCCTGCGGTCCGAGACCGTCGAGGAAGGGGTCGAGATCGAAGCTCAGGTACGGGCGGCGAAGGACCAATTCCAGCAGGTCGCCGAGCTAGCCACAGCCCTTCCGCGTGAGATCGTCGGGAGTGTCCTGCTCCTCGACGATCCTCTCAACGTGGCCTACACTGTCGCCAACTATCAACGAATGGAGCTCGCCGACGCCCAGTCTATCCTCGAAGAGGACTCCACGCTGGCCAAGCTTAAGCGTCTCAATCAGATGCTCAGCCGCGAAGTGGAGGTTCTGTCCCTGGGACAGCAGATCCAGCAGGAAGCCCGGACCGAGATAGAGAAAGTCCAGCGCGAGTACTTCCTGCGCGAACAGCTCAAGGCGATCCAGCGCGAACTGGGGGAGGGGGATGAGCAGGTTGTCGAGGTAGAAGAATTCCGCAAGCGGATCGACGCCGCCGGGATGCCGGACGAGGCCGAGAAGCAAGCGCGACGCGAGCTCGACCGACTGGGACGGCTGCCCACGGCCGCCGCCGAGTACGGTGTGATTCGGACCTATCTGGACTGGCTAGTGTCGCTCCCGTGGGCCAAGACCACTGCCGACAACCTTGAACTGGGTCACGCCCGTCAGGTTCTGGACGAAGACCACTTCGGCCTCAAGGACGTCAAAGAGAGAATCCTGGAGTACCTGGCCGTTCGTAAGCTCAAGTTCGAGCGAGGTGATGCAGCCGAGGAGCCTTCAAAGGATGTAATCCGTCGAGAGCGCGAGGGCGTCATCCTGTGCTTCATCGGTCCCCCTGGCGTGGGCAAGACATCGCTCGGCCGGTCGATCGCCCGGGCGATGGGGCGTGAGTTCGTGCGGATCTCGCTTGGTGGTGTGCATGACGAGGCGGAGATCCGCGGTCACCGCCGTACGTATATCGGTGCCCTTCCGGGGAGGATCCTTCAGGCGCTGCGCCGGGTCGAAACGCGCAATCCGGTATTCATGCTCGATGAGGTCGACAAACTTGGAAGCGACTTTCGCGGGGATCCGTCTTCGGCCCTGCTTGAAGTGCTCGACCCCGAACAGAATCGGGAGTTCCGCGATCACTACCTCGAGGTCGCCTTCGATCTCTCTCAGGTGATGTTCATCACGACGGGCAACTGGCTCGAGTCGATCCCATCGCCGTTGCTCGACCGGATGGAGGTCATCCAACTCGCCGGCTACACGGAGAACGAGAAGGTCGCCATCGCCCAGGGTTACCTGATCCCGCGCCAGATCCGTGAGAACGGCCTGAAGGCGGGGGAGATCTCCATTAGCGTGAATGCGATCACCGAGGTAATCCGGTCTTACACACGCGAAGCCGGTGTACGCAACTTGGAGCGCGAGCTTGGCCGGCTTTGCCGCAAGGTGGCGACGCGTGTTGCGGAGGGAAGCACCGTGCTTGTCGAGGTCGGGCAGGAACAAGTGTCCGAGTTCTTGGGCCGACCGCGCTTCCTGGGCGAGGAAGAGTTGATGGAGCGCACCGACTTGCCCGGTGTTGCCACCGGTCTGGCCTGGACACCGACAGGCGGGCAGGTTCTCTATATCGAGGCCGCCGCGGTACCGGGAAAGCGTGATTTCCTCCTCACCGGATCACTGGGACAGGTGATGCAAGAGTCGGCGCGGGCGGCGCTGTCCTATGTGCGCGCCAAGTCCGACGACCTGGGGGTCGGTCCCGGGTTCTGGATGGACCACGAGATCCACCTGCACATCCCCGCCGGGGCGCAGCCCAAGGACGGGCCGTCGGCCGGGATCACGATGGCTGTAGCGCTCGCTTCGCTGGCGAGCAATCGCCCTGTCCGCTACAATGTCGGTATGACGGGTGAGATCACGCTGCGGGGTAAGGTGCTGCCGATCGGAGGTCTCAAGGAGAAGATCCTGGCGGCCCACCGGGCCAGGCTGGACACGGTGATCTTGCCTCGCCGGAACGAGCCCGATCTCGAAGACGTTCCCGAGGAAGTCCGGAAAGAGATGCATTTCAAGCTGGTGGACACGGTCTCAGACGTCTTCTCATTTGCGCTCGAGCCCGGTGGCGACCGCGCCAAAGGCAGAAAGAACACGGCGAAAGCCGGCCGGAAGCGGGCGGCGCCAGGGTCGCGGAAGGCCTCAGGGAATCGAAGAGAGACAACCGCCGGCCGGTCGAGGTGATTTCGACCGGGATCCTCGGGCGCCTGGCGTTGGTCGCGGAGTGTTGAATGGCGAAGGTCATGATCATTGACGACGACAGGACGACTGTCACCCTGCTGGAGACTCTCCTGCAGATGGATGGTTTCGAAGTCGTCAGCGAAGCCAGGAAAGACAAGATTCTGCCGGGGATTCGTTCGGCGGCGCCGGACCTCGTCCTGATGGACGTATTCCTGGCCCATTCGGACGGCATGGGTGTTCTGGCGGACCTGCGCTCCGAGCCGGATTTGGCCGACCTGCGCGTGGTCATGACGTCGGGGATGGATCTCGAGGAACAGTGCCTGGCGGCGGGAGCAAACGCATTCTTGCTCAAGCCGTACAGCCCTGACCAGCTTGCGAAAGTGATTCAGGAGAACATCGGCGCCGACGGCGGTCGTGCCGTCGATCCGGCGCTTCATCAGGAGTAATCGACTTCGTGAGAAGAATGAGAGAAGGCAAGTCGTCGCGCCAATGGCGCGTGATCGACTTGCATCTACACACGGCCGCCTCGAGTGATTTTCAAGAACCTCAAGCCACAAACCTGGACGTCCTCCACCGCAGCGAGGCCCGCGGCCTGGATGTCGTGGCGTTCACCGACCATAATTCGGTCGCCGGCTATCGAAAGATGCAAGAGGAGATCGGTCAGCTGGAGCTTCTTGAACAGCTTGGCCGGTTGACCGATGAGGAGCAGCGTCGTCTCAGAGAGTATCGGCGCCTGCTCGAGCGCATCCTCGTCCTGCCGGGCTTTGAGTTCACCGCCACATTCGGATTTCACATCCTGGCGATATTCCCCACGGACAAGTCCGTCCGCGAGCTCGAGCATCTGCTGCTCACCCTGGGCATCCCCGACGATCAGCTCGACCACGGGTCCTCCACGGTGGGTGCGACGACGGATGTGTTGGCCGCCTATCGCTTGATCGATCAGGCGGGCGGGCTGGCGATCGCCGCCCACGCCAACTCGACGAACGGGGTTGCCATGCGTGGGTTCGGCTTCGGCGGGCAGACGAAGATCGCCTTCACGCAAGATCCGCATCTGCACGCCCTAGAGGTTACCGACCTCGAGGTGAAGGGACGCCGCTCTACGGCCGCCTTCTTCAGCGGCACCAAGCCCGAGTATCCGCGTCGGATGCATTGCATCCAGGGTTCGGACGCCCACCGGCTTCGAACCGATCCGACGAACAAGAAGAACCTGGGTGTCGGCGATCGGGCGACCGAAGTCCTGATCGAGGATGTCTCATTCGGGGGGCTCAGGGAGCTGTTCGCCGGGAATGACTTCGCCCGCACCCGGCCTCACCGGGCAAGTGCGGAGGAGAGCTTCGATTTCGACTTCATCCAGCAAGCCATTGAGGAAGGGCCGAGCATCATTCAGGACTTCCATGAGAACATGAGCGTGCGCGGCGGTAAGCTATACGCCATCATCGCCGATGTGTGTGCCTTCGCCAATGCCAACGGCGGCACACTCTATGTGGGCCTGGACCCCGATCCGAGTGCCCCGACCTCCGGCATCTCCAACCCGGGCGTCGCGGTCCAGCAGCTTCAGAAGGAATTAAGCAAGCGGATCAGTCCCCCGTTGAACTGTGAAGTGGATCTACAGGACTACAAAGGGAAGAAGATCCTCAGGATCCTCGTGCCCCGAGGTGATGATCCTCCGTACGCTGTCGACGACAACAAGATCTACGTGCGGGACGAGTCCGAAACCGGGTTAGCGGTGCGGGACGAGATCGTATCGATGGTCCGGCGCGGCCGGGCCGCCGAACCTGAACCGGTGGTGGAAGTCGAGGTCGAGGCCGAACCCAAGGGTGGAATGGATGAGGCGACGTTGCCGCCGCGGACCGGTGTAGAAATCGTCGAAGCCGAGGACCGTAACGGCGTGCGCTACTACACGATGCGCGACCTGCGGAACGGGAACGTGGTCAAGAACGTCACCAAGTCTTCCGCCCGCCGCCTGTGGCACTATGCGATCACGGAGTTCACCGGGCTGCCCGAGGAGCTATCTTCGGCTCCCATCACCTGGCAGGGCGATCTGGGGGTCCTGGGGGAGAAGAAACGCGGGAAAGGTAGGCGGTATGACCTCGTCCAAAGAACCCCAGACAAGTTGCGGTTGTACTTCGGGGTGACCGAAGACGGGGTTCATGGGAATTGGAAGCGCTTGGTGGGCACCGAGGGCGAGTGAGATCGGACGCGGATCCAGGCGACGCATAGCCAGGCTTTGTTGACGCGACCTATCTCAAGAGGTCGCGCCGCCTTTTTAACCTGGCTTCAGGTGCCGCGGCTAAAGCTTCTTGAATCGACGGGGAACGTGATCGGAACAGGCGGACCAGGGCGTCGAGGCTGATGATGGGAGAAGCGGTCGATTTCAAGACATTCGACTACGACACGCACCTGGGTTCAGTCCTCGCCCTTTGGGAAACATCCTGGCCTGGAGTTCGAATCTCGCGCTCCGATTCCCCCGAGAGGATCCGTCACAAGCTTGAGCGTGATCCGGACCTTTTTCTCGTGGTGGAGCAAGGCGGCGAGGTCATCGGGGCCGTCATGGGTGGATACGACGGCCGGCGTGGGATGGTATATCACCTGGCCGTCCGCTCAGATGCCCGCAATCAAGGGGTAGGGAAGAAGCTCCTCGAGGAACTCGAAACTCGGTTGCGTAGGAAAGGCTGTGTGAAATACTATCTCCTGGTCACCCGGGACAACTCGCAGACGATCGCCTTTTATGAGAACCTCGGGGTGCAAATCATGGACCTGTACGTCATGGGAAAGGACCTCGAGTGAGAATCGCAATCCTGACAGTCTCCGATCGAGCCGCGGGTGGCCAGCGCCAGGATCTGAGCGGTCCGGCCCTACGGGCGAAGGTGGAAGCCCGCGGCTGGAGTGTGTCCTACCTGGCGGTCGTCCCTGACGAGCAGGCCGAGATCGAGCGCCAACTCATCTCCTGGGCCGATGGCGGTGAGATCGACGCCATTCTCACAACTGGCGGGACGGGCTTCTCGCCGAGGGATCGAACCCCGGAAGCTACTCTGGCTGTCGTGAACCGACTGGCCCCGGGGCTTGCCGAGGCGATGCGTTCGGCCAGTTTGCGTTCGACACCGCATGCGATGCTCTCACGCACCGTCGCCGGGATCCGTGGCTCAACCCTGATCATCAACCTCCCTGGGAGCCCGACGGGGGCAGTCGAGAATCTCGAGGTCATCCTGCCCGTCCTGCCTCATGCCATCCAACTCCTCCAGGGTGACCCAAAGGCAGAGGGTGGCCACCTCCCTCCGGCGCGCCGTGGCCATGCGTGATCCTCATCCGGACGCCGGAGGTATGCCCCACTCGCCCAACGCGAAGTGAGGCTCCACCCACGCGACCGATCCCGCTACCGTTCTCGGAGGGCGCATGAGCACCAGGGCAAGGACCGGATCGGGAAACCGGTGGGTTGTCGTCGGGGTCTTCTTTATCTTCATGCTCCTTCACCAATCCGATAAGCTCCTAATCGGACCACTGACAACCGACATTATCGCAACATTCCGGCTGACCAATACGCAGATGGGGGCGGTCGTCACCGGTGCCCTGATCGTCGGGGCGATCTTATATCCGATCTGGGGGTACCTGTACGATCGATACGCCAGGGCGAAGCTCCTGGCACTGGCCTCGGCCATCTGGGGCGCGACGACGTGGATCAGCGCGATCGCTCCGACCTATCCTACCTTCCTCGCCTCGCGCGCTTCCACCGGCATCGATGATTCGAGCTATCCCGGGCTGTACAGTCTGATCTCGGACTACTTCGGGCCAACCCTTCGCGGCAAGATCTATGGGTTGCTTCAATTGACTTCCCCGTTGGGATACCTGGCCGGGTTGGGCCTGGCGCTGGGCCTCGGCCCCATACTGGGATGGCGCAAGGTGTTTTACCTGACGGGCGCACTTGGGCTGGCGGTCGCGCTGCTCATTCTGTTCACCGTGCGAGAAGTCCCGCGCGGCCGGAGCGAGCCCGAGCTGGCGGACCTCGATCAGATCGGGGTGTATCAATTCGATTCAAAGCTTGCCCTGGGTCTCTTTCGCAAACGCAGCCTTCTGTTCCTGTTTGCACAGGGCTTCGTCGGGGTGTTTCCATGGAACGCGTTGGCCTACTGGGTCTTCGCCTACCTGGAGGTGGAGAGACGCTACCCCCCGGAGGCCATCCTCGGGACGATGGCTCCGACGATCCTGGTGCTGGCCGGCGGCTACTTCGTCGGAGGGGCTCTGGGAGATTTCTACTTCCAAAGGAACAAGCGCGGCCGCTTGCTCGTGTCGATGCTGGCAGTCCTCATCGGCGCGGTTCTGATCACAGTGACACTGAACGTGCCCATCGAGGAACGCGGCCGCTTCACGGCGTTCCTGATGCTCACGGCACTGTTTATACCCTTCTCGTCTCCGAATGTCATCTCGACCGTGTACGACATCACCCTCCCAGAGGTCCGCAGTACGGCCCTGGCCATCCAGTACTTCATCGAAAACGGGGGCGCCGCATTGGCGCCGCTGATCGTCGGCATCATCGCCGATCGGGTCTCGCTGCACTCGGCCCTCCTGACGATCTGTGTCAGTGCCTGGTTGATCGGATCGGTCCTTCTTGGCTTCGCCGCCTATCTAGTCCCGGAAGACATCGACACCTTGCGCGCTCAACTCACCGAGCGGGCGCGGGTGGAGCGGAGTCGCCGATCCGAGGCAGATGACATCATGACCGGCGGCGCACGAGGATGACCTTGCCGGAGGCGATCGGCCGACACCCGCATCCTCTGCTGGATCACCCCTGCGCTTCTCCTTGAGCCGGTGCGAGGAGCCCGTCTTGCCCCGTCGAAGGCCGCCACTAACCCCCGTCGGGCGCCGGGGGTGGTCCGGCCAAGCGAAGGGGCCGGGGGGCGGAAGCAACCCAGCATGGCTTTCTGTCACATTGCCGGCATGACCTTCAGGCTTGACGTCTGCGCCGCGGCGGGGGTAGACTCTCAATAACCCCTCCCCCCTGGGGGGGGTATGCCCCAAGCGAGGCGGTTTGATGGACAAAGACGAAACCCTACTCAGGCTCAAAAACGTAGAGGGCCACGTCCGGGGCATCGCCCGCATGGTCGAAGAGGGTGCGTACTGCATCGACCTGATCCGCCAGATCCAGGCTGTCCAGGCCGCGCTGAACAAGGTGAGCAACAAGATCCTCAGCGATCACCTGCACTCGTGCGTGATTACGGCTGTGCGGGGAGCGGATCAGGCGGAGCGCGAGCGAGTTCTGAAGGAGATCACCGAGGTCTACGACATGGCTTCGAAGGTCTAAAACCCATTCTCGAATACGGAGGCTCGAATGACCAGCGTCACGTACAGCGTCCCCAATATCTCTTGCGGCCACTGCGTACATACGATCGAGACTGAGCTGTCGGATCTGAAGGGGGTGGTCAGGGTGAAGGCCGGGCAGTCCGACAAACGCGTGACCGTCGAATTCGAACCGCCGGCGACTCCCGAAGGGATCCGCGCCCTGCTGACCGAGATTGCCTATCCCCCGGCGGGATAGACGCGCCGCCATTTGGACTCGTGCCAGGGGCCGCGGCCATTGGTTCGGGAAGAAATAGGCATCACGGACCAAGGGCCTGGCCGTTGGTCTGATCAGGCAGTCTGTTGGAGAATGGTCCTTGTCTGAGGTATCGCGTCACATCACTCTCCCTATCACCGGGATGACCTGCGCCAACTGCGTGGCCACCGTTGAGCGCTCTCTTAAGAAGCTAGACGGGGTGCAAACGGCGATCGTCAATCTCGCCTCGGAACGGGCGAGTGTGGACTATGATCCCGGAGTGGTCACACAAGATGCCCTCGTCGACCGGATCCGGCGAGCGGGATACGATGTCGCTCTGGGGAAGGCCGATATGGCGGTTCGACGCTTGAGCGATGCGAACGACGCCCGCCGTCTTGAGCGGGCCGTTACGACCAAGGAGGGGGTTGTCGAGGCCACCGTCAATCTGGCGACCGAGAGGCTTCGGGTGCGCTACATCCCGACCGTTGTGAATCAGGCCGAGATCCGGCAGGCGGTCAAAGCCGCCGGTTTCGAGGTGATGGACGAAGGAGAGCAGGTCGAGGACGCCGAACGGGTCGCGCGAATGCGGGAGACGGCCCGGCAACGGCGGCTTCTCATCGTGGGCCTGGCGTTCACCATCCCGCTGTTCACACTCTCGATGCTGCGCGACTTGGGGGTGCTTCCGCCGCACATTGCCCACTCAACCTGGCTCGGCTGGGTGATGCTCGCCCTGGCCACGCCTGTGCAGTTCTACGTCGGCTGGCAATACTATGACGGCGCGGTGAAGGCGTTGCGGAATGGCTCCGCCAACATGGACGTATTGATCGCCATGGGCTCCTCGACGGCCTACTTCTACTCCATCCCGGTGTTGCTTGGTCTTATCGGCGGCCATCTATACTTCGAGACGGCTGCGGTGATTATCACCCTGATTGTGCTCGGCAAGTTCCTCGAAGCACGCGCCAAGGGTCGCACGAGCGAGGCGCTGCGCAAACTGCTCAATCTACAGGCGCGGACAGCGCGGATCGTGCGCGACGGCCACGAGCAGGACATCCCGGTCGAGCAAGTCGAGGTCGGCGACCTCGTCATCGTCCGCCCCGGGGAGAAGATCCCGGTCGATGGGGTTGTTTTCGAGGGCAGGTCTTCGGTCGACGAGTCGATGCTCACCGGAGAATCGATGCCGGTCGGCAAAGGGCCGGGGGACGAGGTCATCGGGGCGACGCTCAACAAACTCGGGGCTTTGAAGTTCGAGGCCCTCAAGGTCGGCAAGGACACGGCCCTTGCCCAGATCGTGCGCATGGTTGAGGAAGCTCAGGGCAGCAAGGCTCCGATCCAGCGGCTTGCCGACCAGGTTTCGGCCGTGTTCGTGCCGGCGGTCATCGGAGTGGCTCTGCTGACATTCTTGGGTTGGATGTTCCTGTCCCCCGCGCCCGCAGGCGACGGCAGTGCCTTTACGCGTGCGCTGATCAACATGGTGGCGGTCTTGGTGATTGCCTGCCCATGCGCCATGGGCCTGGCCACGCCCACGGCGGTCATGGTCGGGACGGGCAAGGGGGCCGGGTATGGGATCCTGTTCAAGTCGAGCGAGGCGCTCGAGCGGGCGGGTAAGGTGACGACCGTGGTGCTGGACAAGACCGGAACGATCACCCGCGGCCAGCCGGAGGTCACGGACATCCTGCTGGGTGAGCACTGGAAGGATGAGCAGCTCCTGCTGCAATTGGCGGCAAGTGCCGAGAAGCCTTCGGAGCATCCGCTCGGAGAGGCGATCGTGGCGGCGGCCGGGGCACGTGAACTCCGGCTTCGAGAGCCGGAGAGTTTCAGCGCCATGGTCGGCAAGGGCATCGAGGCCCAAATCGATGGCCACTCGTTGAGGGTCGGTTCTCCAAAGCTGGTCATGGAGAGCGGATTTCCACTGGATGGCCTTGCAGACAAAGCCGAGAGGTTGCAGTCCGAGGCAAAGACGGTCGTAGCGGTCGCCGTCGATGGTCGAGTGGCCGGCGTGTTCGGCATTGCCGATACGGTCAAAGAGGGATCGGCTGAAGCGATTGCCCAGTTGCAGAACATGGGCCTCGAGGTCGCTATGATCACCGGGGACAATCCAAAGACGGCCGAAGCGATCGCCCGAAGTGTCGGGATCGAACCGCGTTCGGCTTCGGGGCGCAAGCTTGTGCGAGCCGAGGTACTCCCGGGGGACAAGGCGGCCGAGGTCAAGTTGCTTCAGGCCGAGGGGGCGATCGTAGCGATGGTCGGCGACGGGATCAACGATGCCCCGGCGTTGACGCAGGCCGACGTCGGGATCGCTATCGGGACGGGGACCGACGTGGCAATCGCCGCGGCCCCGGTTACCTTGATCAGTGGCGATTTGCGCGGCGTCGCCCGAGCAATCCACCTGTCGCGCGGCACGCTCAGGACGATCAGGCAGAATCTTTTCTGGGCGTTCGTCTACAACATCATCCTGATCCCGGTGGCGGCGCTGGGCTTCCTCAACCCGATGCTGGCGGCGGCCGCCATGGCTTTTAGCTCGATCTTTGTCGTCACCAACAGCCTCCGCCTGCGGGGGTTTCGGATCTCGTAAGGGACCTCTGTCATCGTGATTTCATGTTGGGGACGAACTAATCGACCGTAACGTCGGGCGCGGCTCAGAGTTCGAACATGCTTGCTGGGCCGATGGCTATCGATTATCCTTCTCTGCGTCTTGATCTTCTTCTTGAGCGCAGTCGACCCGGCAGAAGTGCGAATTCGCGTCGGGATCTGGGCGATGAGCCTCGATCAAGGGTGGGAGGTCTGGTGGGATCAGCGGAACTTACAGTCGGCCTGGCAGCACTAGCAGGCCTGGCATCGTTCCTCTCCCCATGCGTACTGGCTCTGGTCCCAGCCTACATCGGCTACCTCGGCGGGCGATCGGTCACGACCGGCGGGCAGGCAGTCGACAATCGGTGGGTTACCTTCAGCCATGGTCTGGCCTTCGTGCTTGGATTCAGCCTGGTCTTCATCATCCTGGGGGCGGCGGCCTCGCTCATCGGCTCGCTCCTGTACGATCTGCGAGGTTGGCTGGCCCGGATCGGCGGGGTCGTCGTGATCTTGTTCGGGTTGCACACGATGGGCGTTATCAGCATCCCCTTCTTGGACTATGACACCCGACGTCAATTGCAGCCAGGCCCGAGTCTCGGCTATCTTTCATCGGCCCTCATGGGCGTTTTCTTTTCGGCCGGGTGGGCGCCGTGTGTCGGCCCGGTGCTGGGTGGGGTGTTGACCTTGGCGCTGAACAGCGCCGAGATCAATCGTGGCGTGATCCTGCTCGCCGCCTACTCGGCCGGGATGGCAATCCCCTTCCTGCTGGCAGCCCTCGGGGTGGGGCGAATTGCGGAGTTGATGCGCCGACACGGAAGGCTGGTCCACTACCTTTCAATCGCCACCGGGGCTGTCCTGGTTGTCATCGGGATCCTGCTCTTCACCGGGACACTGCAGCAGCTCGCCCGGTTCGGGTTTTTCGTCGACCTGGGATTGTAGACTGCATGCTTGATCGCCGGCAGTCGCGCTCCCCGATCCTGGCCGTCGGTCTCCTCGTCGGCCTGGCGTTGGGTCTGGTCTTCTTTTTCGGTATCCCACCCAGGGATGAGGCGGGGCTCATCCTGCAAGCCGGCGAAGGAAAGGTGACCCAGATGCCGGCGCCATTCGTCGGGGCTCCCGC
>MGOM01000127.1:841-12674 GCA_001797105.1 Chloroflexi bacterium RBG_19FT_COMBO_62_14 | reverse complement strand
GGTGAGCGAGTCGCTCTACGGGACTTGACCGGGAAGATCGTCGTGTTGAACTTCTGGGCCACGTGGTGCAGCCCATGTCGCGAGGAGATGCCGGCGCTCGAAGCTCGCTTCCAACGCTACAGGGATCAGGGGTTGGTCGTCCTGGCGATCGACTTCGACGAACCGCTGGAGGAGGTGCGCGCATTTCGGGATGAGTTCGGACTGACCTTCCCGGTCCTCATGGATCCCGGCGCGATCATTCAACAGCTCTACCGCGTCCGAGGCTATCCGACAAGTTACTTCGTCGACCGCTCGGGGACGATTCAGGTCCAGCATATCGGTGTCATGTCGGAAGACCAGTTGGACGAATACTTGGTCCAGATGGGAGTAGCGCTCGAGTGATGCGGGTCACCCTATTCGCGAAGGAAGATTGTCATCTGTGCGATGAAGCGCGCGCAGAGCTTAAGAGTCTGGAGGAGGACTTCCCTCACCGACTCGTGGAAGTCGACATCAACTCGGATCCGGACCTCCTCACCCGGTATGCCCTGGAGATCCCGGTCATCCAGGTCGGCCCGTACACCCTGTCATCTCCTTTCGGGCTAACGGAATTGAAGGTGACACTCGCCGCGGCCATGAATGGTCGGCCGTCTCAGGATGCGGCCCCGGTCAATCAGGCCAGCCGGGACCAGGCCATACTCCTTAACCGAGCCGTATTCGCATTCGCCCGCCATTGGTTGGCGGTGTTCAATTTGCTTGTGTTCATTTATGTCGGATTGCCATTTGCCGCACCGACCTTGATGAAGCTCGGAGCGACGAGGCCGGCCAAATGGATCTATACGGCCTATTCACCCCTCTGCCATCAGCTTGGCTTCCGCTCATGGTTTCTCTTCGGCGAACAGCCGGCATATCCCCGCTCGATCGCCGGGACGAGTCTGATTTCCTATGGCACAGCGACGGGTCTGGACGAGAATGACTATTGGGGGGCCAGGGCGTTCATCGGTAACGAAACGGTCGGCTATAAGGTGGCCTTCTGCGAGCGAGATGTCGCCATTTATGGCGGGATGCTGCTGGCCGGGATCCTGTTTACATTCTTCCGGATGCGCCTGCGGCCACTCCCGATCATCGCCTGGTTCGCCGTGGGGATCGTTCCCATTGCACTGGATGGTGGGTCGCAGTTGCTCTCGGCTTTCCCGCTGCTCAACTTCCCGATTCGGGAGAGCACGCCGTTTCTCCGAACGCTGACGGGTGGGCTGTTCGGGGTGATGAACGTGTGGCTGGCCTACCCGTATGTCGAAGAGGCGATGAGAGACACCCGTACGCTCGTCGCCACTAAGTTGGCAGGCGCCGGAGGTGTGTCGGACCCAGGCGCGATGTCTCCTGAGCCCGAATGAAGCATTGCGTTCGACACATCATGAGGATTCCTCGCCCGGCGATGCCAGGGCTACGCGAAGCATCCCGTTAGGGACGGAATGACACAAGTGTTGTTGTCGTTCGTAGTGGAGTTCGGTCCACCCTTGTCATTCTGAGCTCGCCCTGCGGGCCCTGGCATGGATTCTCAATACAGATCTTGGATTCCCGCCAGGACAGGCGAGCGAAGAATCCTCGAAGCGCCGGCCAGTCGGTCGGCCGCGGACGCGATCGCGCCTGAGCCCTCACGGGGCGATGCCCTCGAAGCTTCATGGGGCTTCCTCGCCTCAACTCATCGCAACTGGTCTCACCTCTTTCGGCGTGGTAAACTGGCTGCATGCCTTTCCGGCAAGTGGGTCCCATCCGATTCTTTGAGTTCGAATCTCTGGGACACACTGACCTGATACAGGCAATATTCACTCGCCAGGGTGGGCTGAGTCCGGCACCCTGGGCCTCGCTCAACGTCGGGGGGACGGTGGGCGACGACCACTCGCGCGTCGAATCCAACATCGAGCGGTGTTTTGAGGCCGTTGGAAGGGCAACTGAGACTGTCCATGATGTCTGGCAGTCTCACTCGGCGGTAGTCGTCGTCGCCGATTCTCCTCGCCAAGGGAGCGTCCGGGTGAGAGCGGATATCCTGGTCAGCGATCAGCCCGGTGTCACGCTCTTCATGCGGTTCGCGGATTGTGTCCCGATCTTTCTATTCGACCCCAAGGCGCGAGCGGTCGGTCTGGTCCATGCCGGATGGCTGGGCACCGTGCGCAAGGCGGTTGAAGCGGCCGTGAAGGCGATGAACGAGAAATTCGGTTCCCGCCCACAAGACATCCAGGCCGGCGTGGGGCCGTCGATCGGTAGTGATCACTACCCGGTGGGCCCGGAGGTCGTCGAGCAAGTGAGGCGAGCCTTCGGCGCGGCGGCCGATCGACATCTGCACCGCCAGAACGGAACCACTTGCTTCGACCTATGGTCGGCAAACCAGACTCTGCTGGAGGGCGTCGGGGTCCGATCGATCGAGGTCTCCGGGATCTGTACCGCATGCCACCTGGAGGACTGGTATTCTCATCGTGGCGAGCGAGGCCATACGGGGCGCTTCGGAGCACTCGTGGCGCTCGCCGATCGCTAGCCATCGATGGGGCTCGATCAGGACACAGCCGTCACGGAGGACATTGCCGGGAGTATCCGGCAGGTTCAATTGTCGATCGCGGCCGCAGCGGAGCAGGCGGACCGGCCGCCTGAATCCGTCACCCTGGTGGCGGTGAGCAAAGGTCAGCCGACGGCGCGCATCCGGAAGGCTTATGCCGCCGGTTTGCGCGAGTTCGGCGAGAACCGTGTCGAGGAGGCTGCCTGGAAGCTCGATGAGCTAAGCGATCTGTCGGGAGTCCATTGGCACCTCATCGGGCACATCCAGAGCCGCAAGACTGAAGGCGCTTCAGGCAGATTCCATCTGATCCATTCCGTCGACCGGTTGAAGATCGCTCGCCGGCTAGATCAATACTCTGCCGATCTCGGCATCCGTCAGGCGGTCTTGCTTGAATGCAACGTTTCAGGAGAGACATCCAAGGGAGGATGGGCGATGTCGGATCCGGCCCGTTGGGCCGGCCGCCTGGAGGAGCTCGAGCAGGTCGTGGGTCTGCCAAGCCTTCAGATCCAGGGCCTGATGACGATGGCGCCTCTCACACCAGATGAGGGCCTGATCCGTTCGGTCTTTCACAGGCTGCGCGTGCTGCAGGAGTACCTGGAGCAACGCCTGCCAGGCCATTGGAGCGAGCTCTCAATGGGAATGTCTGACGATTACAGGCTCGCCATCGCAGAAGGTGCGACGATAGTTCGGATCGGGCGCGCGATCTTCGGCCCGGGCGAGGTTGAGGGTTGATCCGAGGCCGCCGATCCGACGCAGCGGCCAGGAACTCTCGGGGACGGCAGCCGGGTAGGGTGAGTGATCTGCCGGCAGATCCCGTCTAAGGAGGATGAGGTTTGGTGCTACCGCTCATCAACGCAATCCAGCTCGCCGGGTTCATCCTGACCCTCGTCGTTCTAATCGACGTTGTGTTGAGCTTCTTCATGAGCCCATTCGCTCCTTTGCGGAGAACACTCGACTCGTTGGTCGATCCGATGCTCGCTCCGATCCGGCGCGTCATTCCGCCTGTCGGCATGTTTGACTTCAGCCCGCTTGTGCTCATAATCCTGATACAGATCGTCGAAGAAATCCTGGTGCGAGTGCTCCTGGCCATCGCCTGACAGGGAGATTGAATGCGCAAGTTCAAGCTTCACGACGGTAAGCACGGCGCGGCCCTGACAATCCGGGTGACGCCTCGCGCCCGCCGGACGGAATTCTCCGGGTTCATGGAAGACGGGACGGTTCGTGTACGCGTCGCCGCGCCGCCTGTTGAGGGGAAGGCCAATGGAGCCTTGGTTGCTTTCCTGGCCGAAGTCCTGGATGTGCGCGTGAACCGGATCGAGATCGTGGCCGGTCAGAAGGGGCTCGACAAGATCGTCTCCATTCTCGACATGAACGCCCAGGAGGCCGAGGAACGGATCCAGGCCTGGTTTGCAGCACACATGCCCGAGGACGCAGGCGAGGTCTGATACCCGAGGCTCCCATCCGGTGGAATGAAGAAGCCGGGGACGGACTGACCGTCCCCGGTCTCTCGTTGCTCCAGCTTCGGGATCTGCCCGAGGCCGGCTTTGCGATCACAGCCTCGCCCAGTCTCAGGGGACGCATCTACTCATCGTGAACACCTGTGCGCGCTGAGGTTCTCCCGTCGAGGAGGTTCGTACCCGGGCCGTGGGAGTAGAGAATGAGATTCAAAGGGGTAATCTCAGCTCACGCGAGCCGATTTCACCAGGTCGCCGGATTAGGTGTGTAGAGCGAATCAGGCCGGTTGCTGGGGATAAGGCAGGCTATGGGCCAGTCGGCACAGCCGCCAATCCGGCCAATCACGCGGGCAGAACGGGGAGCCCGAGGCCCGAGGCGCTTAGCCGCCACAGTGCCTCGAAGGCAACATCCCTCAGGTACGGAGTAGGCGATCGCAGGGCTTGAGTGATGTCAGGTATGACTTCCGGATCGCCCGTCCAGGCCAGTGCGTCAAGAGCAGCCGCCTTCTCGGCGGTTGAACCATCCTTCAAGGCTCTGCGGACAGTCTGGAGCGAAGCCTTTCCGGGGGCGACCCCCAATCCTTGCTTGGCGGCGAAAGCCACAACCCATGCCAGCTCGGATGGATCCTGAGCCGGGGCGCGGATCTTCCAGGATGGGTTTCGGCGATACTCCAACGCCTCTGCGGCGGCGCCGCGCACAACCCATTGGCTGTCTTCCAACTGTATTTTCTGAAGGAGCTCTTCCGCCCATGGCTGGGGAACCCGCGCCAGGCCGAATACCGCGGCACGTCTTGTCAGCAGGTTATCGAGTTCAACGGCCTCCCGAAGCATGGGATACCCCTCGTCGGGATCGCAAGCCAACGCCTCAGCCGCCGCCAGGCGGATGTTCTCCTTACCGGCCAGAAGGACCTTTGCGAGGACTTCGAGGGCCGCCGTGCTTCCAATGCCTGCCAGCGCGAGACAGGCAGCTTGTTGCACGAAGATCTCTTTGTCGTTCGCCAAGATCTTCTGCAGATCGGCGACGGCCTCTGTGTCACGCAACCCCCCCAGTCCGAGGCAAGCGAGGACGCGGCTCTCGGATTGAGGAGACCCTAGTAGCCGTCGGAAGAGGATCGCCACCGAGGGTTCCCTAGTTCCGACAAGGGCGTGCAATGCTCTAAGCCGGAGCCCAAAGGGACGGTTGGCATCCTGAGCGATCAGTCCGAGTGCTCGCAAAACGGCAGGCAGCCAAGACGCCTTCTCCGGCGCGCCATGCAGCCAGCGGGCGCAAAGGAGGACGCGGCTCTCGAGGGGGTCGTGCTTTACTCCGAGTTGCTCGTCGGCCACGCCCGAGGCGTCGGCAAGGGCGGCATAGAACAGCATCGCCGTCTCGGCGGGCAGCCAGCCCGGCTCGCTAGCCGAGCGAGACAATTTCGCGCCGAGCATCGCCCGGGCGGCAAGATAGGCCCCAATCGCAGGCTGATAGAAGGAAGTCCTGTTTCCGATCCGGCGCGAGATGATGCCCGCTTCAACGAGGTCCCCCAACGGCGTCGCTCGGTGGAGCGCGCGCTCGGGCACAGCTCCCTTGCGCTCGTTGATCCACGAGAGCGCGGTAGCCTCGGCCGAAGGGCGTTCATCTTGTGATAGGAAGCGCGCCACATAGGCTTCGATGTTGCTGACGGAATCCGAACCACGGGCGTCGCCGGCATGGGCCGCCCAGGCGCGCAAAGTGACTTCCATCGGGAGGGCCCCGCGCATGCCGCCGATGAGCCAGCCGTTGATGATATCCGCATCGACCTCGCTGGCCCGAGCCTTCGGCAGGGTTGGTGTAACAAAAGAGTTCCAGGCCTCGCTCCAGCGATTGAGGAAACTACGCTGCTCGTGCTCCCCCCAGGGGGACATGGGGATGGGGGCCAGTCGCGCCCGGGCCAGCCCATCGTAGCCTGTCGGCGGGCCGGCGGCGACGATGTGGATTGACGGGTAGGCGCCTTGGAGCGCCACCAACCATTCTGAGATCGGTGAGAGTTCGGGCTGAGTGAGCTCGTCCAGGCCGTCCAGAAGAAGGAGAGCTCGGCCAAGGCGGAACTGGTTTCGTAGGAAACCTGGGAGCCGCGAAGAGAGTGCGGTCGAGACGGTCGTTCCGGCCGCAGCCAGGATGGCTTCGAGTGGATCTTTCTCGCGCATCAAGTCGGGACGAAGATCGGCGGCATGGATGAGGACCGGCACCCACAGGGCGGCGGGCCCGGCCTTGGGATCGCGCCTGGCGGCAATGATGGCCAGGTAGGCCAGCGCGGTCGTCTTGCCGCTGCCGTGGAGACCGGTGATGAGCAGGTTTACATTGTTGGCGAGCGCCTGTCCCATGGACAGTGTCGGGGCCCGATACACGCCGGAGAGAAGGCTCCAGTCCGGCAGTGTGGGGAGCACCGCCAGGGTAGTTTCGTGACCTGCCTCCTCGTGCTGCGGGTCAGGCGGAGAGGGGAGAACGAGCAGGCGAGGCTCTACTACGATTTCGTCCAAGGCGAAAATCGCCCTGGCCAGGTGCATGGTCTCGGCGCGTCCGATCAATTCACGCTGATAACGTTCCGTGGCACCCGCGCGAAACTGCTCCAAGAGCAGCTTCGCCCTGAAGGCGCCTTGACGAAGGACCCACAAGAACGCCGGCGCGATCCGGTACAGCAGAAAAAGGACAACGACGGCCACACCCAGGCCGAGGAGGAATTCGGGAAGATTGAACTGCCAGCCGAAGATGTCGGTCATGCCTGGTTACCCCGCATAGAGAAACCGCCGGCACTGAGGGCAACGCACAAGCTCATTGGCGTTGCGGATGGCCTGGCTGGCTGAGGCCGGCAGGATCAGGCCACATACTCCGCAACTGCCATCCTGCACCCGTGCCACGACGACGCTTCCCATACCTTGCCTCAGTTCGCCGTAGAGGGCAATATCACTCTGGTCCACACTTCCCAGGCTGGCTTCACGCTCAGCCTGGAGGCGACTAAGGTCGGCCAGCATGAGCGAGCGTTCCTGCTTGAGCTGGATGTGCTCCTCGGCGACAGCTCCCTCTGCCCGAACCAGCGCTTCGCTGGCTGAGGCGCGGCGGAGTTCGGCTTCCTCGGCCTCCAACATCGCTTCTAGCAATCGGTCCTCCAAGGTCGCCAGATGCCGCTTGAGCGCCTCGGCCTCCCTCTGCAAATCCTGGAGCTCCTTCGGGTTTTGGACCGATCCCCCATACAGGCTGCCTTCGGTTTGTTCGATCTTCTGGCGCTGCAACTCAACCATGTCTTCTGCGCCTCGACTGGCAGCCTCGGTCGCGCGCAAATGCGCTTCGCGCTCGCTTAGTTCGGCCTGACGCTCCAGGACAAGACTCGAACCCTGAAGGACCAACTCAATGGCTGTCAACCGCTCCTGCACCCTGTCTATAGATTGGTCGATGTCTTGCAGGCGGAGTAGGCTGGAGGCGCGGCTCATGCGGGAATTATAGATGCGTTGGAGGGGATAGCAAGACGAATCGGAGGAAGGTGGATCCCCAGGTAACGTCGACCGAGGGTGGTAATTCATTGATGCCCGAAGGTCTCGAGCAGTCTCGGGCGATGGTGAACCGGCATCACTCCGATTGGCAGGGGTTGAACGGTCGGCGTACAATCTCAACCGTGACAAGGCGCGCCGAATGGCTTCTTGCCAGTGGCCTGGCTGTTTTAGCCGTTGGGCTGACGACTATCCCCTACTTGTTGGCGAACGAGGCCGTAGCGGGGAAGGGCGTCTTCGGCGGCTTCCTGATTCATCCCCTCGATGGCTTCAGCTATCTGGCGAAAATGCGCCAAGGCCTCCAAGGCTCCTGGGAGTTCCACCTGCCGTACGCGGCTGAACCCGGAGAGGGAGCATTCGCCTTTGTGTACATGTTGCTCCTCGGCCATCTGGCTCGCTTGTTCGGAGCACCTTTACTTGTTGTCTTTCACGGTGCGCGCGTCGTCGCTTCCCTGGCCATGTTCCTCACCGCATTCGGTTTCTACGAATCCGTGCTCCCGAAGCGCGGACAAAGGTGGGTGGCATTCGTCCTCACGCTGTTCGGATCCGGCGTTGGGTGGCTAGGCATCCCATCGGGTCTGTTCGGGACGGATCTTTGGATGCCTGAGTCGATCCCCTTCCTGACTGCCTACGCCAACGCTCACTTTCCTTTGGCGTCGGCCTGCGTCCTTGGGGCGGCATTGGCGATTTCGAAGTCCGACTCACCGGTTGTTCCCCGGAGCCTGGCCTGCCTGGTGTGCGGGTTCACGCTCGCCGCGGTCTTGCCATTTGTAGTTCTCAGCACAGCCGCCTTCCTCATCGTCTGGAATGCCTGGGAGATCCGGCGGGCCGGAGCGATCACGAGCTGGAAGCGATTGTGGCACGACCATCGAGGCGCGCTTCTCCCCACCGGTGGATATATCGCCGCGGCCGGGCCCTGGCTCGTTTACGATTTCTGGCTAACCCGGACACAGCCGGTGCTGGCGGCATGGAACGCGCAAAACCAGACGCCTTCTCCGCCTCCATTCGACTATCTTCTTGGGTTTGGCATGGTCTTGTTGCTCGCTGTTCTCGGCACGGTCTTGGCACGCCCTGACAACGATAGAACAGGCCGTCTCTTGCTGACCTGGGTCATTGTGACCGCGATCCTGCTCTACGCGCCGATCAATGTGCAGCGCCGCCTGTCTCAAGGGTTGTTCTTCCCGCTGGCGGCGCTGGCGGCGCTCGGCCTGGAAGGCGTCGGAAGGCGCTGGCGCCTGTTCGGTCCGGCCGTAGTGATGACAATGGTCCTATCTGTTCCGTCCAACCTCACGGTCGTGCTGGCCGGCCTGGATGGCGTTTCCCGCTTGGACCCGAGAATCATCCTATCGGAGGAAGAAGCCAGCGCATATCGCTGGGCCGCCGATCACATCCCCGGAGGCAACCTGATCCTGGCCGGAGAAATCGCGGGGAACAGACTTCCGGCGTTTGCCGACGTGCGCGTGGTATATGGGCACCCGTTCGAGACGCCGGATGCGACTTCCGAACGCGAGTGGATGGAAGAGATGTACTCATGGTCCGGGGAAGAGAGTGCCGCTCTGGATCAACTGAGACAGCGGCACATTGCCTACGTGTATTTCGGACCCGAAGAGAGGCGTATCGGGAAACCGACGTGGTTGAGTGAACAGACAGTGGTCTTCATGCAGGGGGATGTCCAGATTCGCCAGGTGACTCCTCCTTGAGATTCTCTATCCGCGCGATTGTGAAGGAGCTTGGCCCGTTCCTGGCCGCCGCCGGCCTATGGCTCTTCCCCCTCGCCCTCCACCCCGATTCAATCGCCTTCTGGCGAGGTGGTGCATATTCGGATCTGCTGATCTCGCACTGGCCAAACGCCCTCTGGCTGCACCAATCCCTCGTCCGGGGCCAACGGATCCCCCTGTGGAATCCGACGATCTTGAGCGGGATGCCGTTCGTCGCAGATCCGCTTTCCGGCGTGTGGTACCTGCCGAATTGGCTTGCGGCGTTGTGGCCGACCGCCGTCTCTTTCAACCTACTGTTCTGGCTTCACCTCGCGTGGGCCGGGTGGGGGGCTGCACGTCTGGCCAGGGCCGAAGGTGCTCGGGGAATCGGGCCGCTGATTTCGGGATTAGCCTTCGGCGGAGCGCCGAAGTTGATTGGCCATGTCGGTCTCGGTCACTTGAGTTTGGTGTCCGCCGTGAGCTGGACTCCCTGGCTGCTGATAGCGGCGGGGAGGGCTGTCGAAGGCGTGAGTGAAGGTGATCCAAAGTGGTTCCGGCGGGCAGCTTTGGCGGGAGCACTGATTGCGATTGTGTTCATTGCGGACCCGCGCTGGACGATACCTGCCGGTTTGGCTGCACTTGCCTACGGCGCTTGGCGCCTTTCGCGTAGCCATCCAGAGCGGCTGAAGTCTCCGCCACGAACGCGATTGCTGGTCGCAGCCGGTGCCTCGGGCCTGTTCGGCATCGGCATAGCCGCTGGGCTTGGTTTGCCGCTCATAGAGCTCGTTTCTCTGTCGACCCGCACCGCCCTCACCCAAAGTGACAGAACCGCACTATCGATTCCCGTCGATCGTCTCGTCCGATTCGGTTTGCCCGATTACGGCGGATGGCCCGAGCAGCTCGCTTACCCAGGCATCGCTGTCCTCCTGTTGGCGGCAATCGCGCTGGTCGTCCGGCCCAGACGATCCTTGTTTTGGTCGTGTCTAGCCGCAGCGGCAGGACTCCTTTCGGCTGGTCCTGTCCTCCTGATCTACACCTTCATGGACCGCCTGATCCCGGGCCTGAGCCTTCTTCGTGTTCCGGGGAGATTCATTTACCTCACACTCCTCAGCCTTGCTGTCATGGCAGGGATCGGGATCGACGTACTGTCGAGCACTCAAGAGAGTTCGCGTAGACAACGAGGCATCCTCGGCGCGGGCCTCGGGCTCATTGGGTACGTTGTCCTTGCGGCGCTGGCCGACACCGCTGGATTTGAGACGATCAACCCGGCCTGGAGAGCCGCGGCACTTGCTGGGGGAATGTTCGCGCTTGTGTCGGTGTGCTGGCTTGGGCTGGTCCTACGCGGGAGCGTGGGTCCGACAGCCGGTGGGATCGGATGGGTCTTGCTCGTGTGCGCCGATCTGGCCCTGATGAGTCTCTCACTCCTGCGGATCGTCCAGACGGATGTGATCCTCCGAGATCGCAGCGACCTCATGGCACAAGTCGCCGAAGAGAGCGGCGGGGCGCGGGTGTTTTCTCCGTCGAATAGCCTGCGCCAGCCGGCCGCGGTTTACGCCGGAATCGAGCTGGCCGACGGTGTCAATCCTCTCCAACTCGCCAGCTATCGCGACTACATGGGTAAGGCAACCGGATTTTCGACCTCGAGCTACAGCGTGACCCTGCCTCCTTTCCCGGATGGCGATCCGTCGGCGCCGTGGCCGGTCTCCCTCGATGCTCGGCGTCTTGGGCAACTCAATATCCGATTCGTCGTGTCCGAGTACCCGATCCAGGCGAACGGTCTCACGCTAGACGGGCTCGTCTCCGGCGCTTACGTCTACCACAACATGCTCACCCGGCCCCGGGCCTGGGTGCAGCCAGCCTCGGATGTCGAGGATGATTGGCGACCAGTCGATCGAATTGAGTGGTCACCCGAGGCCATCTCAATCGAGGCTGCAGGTCCCGGTACCCTCGTTTTGAGCGAAGTGGTCTATCCCGGCTGGCAGGCAAGACACGACGGACGTCCCGTTCCTATCCAGGCTTTGTATGGCGTGCTGCGGGCAGTCGACTTGCCTTCCGGAATCCACGAGGTCGAGTTCGTCTACAGGCCGACGATTGTTTACGTGGGCGCCGCGATCAGTTTGCTGACACTGGTCACTTTGATCGGACTGTGGAGCCGGCGGTGAGACGATCCGAGTGGAAATGGTGTTGGGCATTTGCGGCGGCAGTAGCTGGGATCACCAGTCTCCCCTATGTCATGGGCTACTTCACTCAGGGCGAGGCCTGGCGCTTCACCGGCTTCGTGTTCGCGGTCCAAGATGGGAATTCATACATCGCCAAGATGCTCGCCGGCTCCAGCGGCGCCTGGCTCTTCAAGACGCCCTACACAGCTGAACCTCAGGCGGGTGTACTCGCCTTTTTGCCCTATATCCTGCTCGGCAAGCTTGCGGCCGGCGAGGCCTTGCACGAGCAACTCGTAGCCCTCTTTCACCTCTTCCGCGTCGTCGCGATCTTCGCCCTCGTTCCGGCTACATATCGCTTCGCCAGCATTTTCCTTCCAGGGCCTTCCTGGCGGAAGTGGGTGACGGTGATGGCGACCCTCGGTGGAGGATTCGGCTGGGTCTTGGTCCTCGCCGGGTTAGGGAATTGGGGCGGCAGCCTGCCTCTCGACTTCTATT
>MGOM01000127.1:319-614 GCA_001797105.1 Chloroflexi bacterium RBG_19FT_COMBO_62_14 | reverse complement strand
GAGCATGGCGGGGCTGGGTACGGTCGGGGATCCAAGCCGTGATCGCCACTTCACCGATCGCAGCCTACACGGTCGTGGCCTACGCGCGCGATCCGTTCCTCCAGGCATGGGCGTCGCAGAACCGCATCCTTTCTCCCATCCCGGGTCACTACCTGGTCGCGTACGGGATCCTGATCGTACCTGCTCTTCTCGGCGTTCGAAGTCTCATCTCAGGGACCACAGTCGAGGGTCTACTCCCGACCGCCTGGATGATCATCGTCCCGGCGTTGGCGTACGCGCCGGTCAATGTTCAACG
>MGOM01000127.1:0-279 GCA_001797105.1 Chloroflexi bacterium RBG_19FT_COMBO_62_14 | reverse complement strand
GCCGCGATCGGGCTCAGCAAGTACGCCGGATCATCCCTGCGGGCCCGCTGGGTCGGGCCGGCATTCATGGCGGTTTCGCTCCCAACAAGCCTCTTGCTTCTCGGCGGAAGCTTCTCGGCGAGCATACATCCGTCCGAGCCGCTGTTCCGGCCGACCGCCGAAATCCAGTTGTTTGAGTGGATCGGGAAGGAAACCGACCGCGCCTCTCTGGTTCTGGCAGCCTTCGATACCGGGAATGTGCTTCCTGCCTGGGCGCCAGTGAGGGTTGTTGTCGGTCAC
>MGOM01000126.1:17329-23183 GCA_001797105.1 Chloroflexi bacterium RBG_19FT_COMBO_62_14 | reverse complement strand
TACTGGCTGGCCATGACCGCCGTTTACACATGGCTTGGGCATGAAAGGGCGAGAACCCTTGCAGTCGCCCTGGCACTCACAGGGATGGCGTTCATCTACTCGTCATCCGCCAAGAACATCACCGTCGTCGTCGACGGGGAGGACGAACGCGTTTCGACCCACGCCCGGACGGTGGCTGGGGGCTTGCACGACGCTGGTTTGGCGGTTTCTCCCTCCGATCGGCTCTCCCCGGCATCCGACGCCCCGCTTCGCGACGGAATGGTCATTGAGCTCACCCGGGCAAAACAGGTCCTGATCGAACGGCCCGTCGGCAAGTCGTGGTTGACTACGCCCGAACGCGCTCCGACGGACATCTTGGCGGCGGCGGGGTTGCGCTTCTACCCTGGAGATCGACTATGGGTGGACGGCGAACCCCGGGGTGAGGATGTCGCGCAGGTTCTGTCTTCTCCGTCACGTCTGCGACTCGAACCATCCCGATCGATCTCGGTCAGTGACGGTTCCACTTCATGGTTGCTCCGAACGGCAGCACCGACTGTGGGTGAGGCCCTGTGGGAGTCGGGCATTGTCGTCTCCGAAGGCGATCGCGTTGAGCCAAGTCTGTATTTCCCCCTGGCCGGCATCTCTTCCATCACAATCACCCGCTCGGCGCCGCTGACGATCGAGGTTGACGGTCTGACGATCCAGACACGAGCCGTCGGGGGGACCGTCGGGGACGCCCTGGCGGATGCCGGGGTCGCCTTGATCGGGTTGGATTTCACACGGCCTTCGCTCCAGGACGGAATCCCGGATGATGGGACGATCCGCGTTGTCCGGGTCGCAGAACGGGTGGAAGTGGAAGAGAAGCCCTTACCCTTCGAGACAACGTACCAACCGATCGATGACCTGGAGATCGACAACCAGAGAGTGGTCGAGACGGGGGCCTACGGGGTCCTGGCAAACAGGGTGCGCATCCGTCTGGAGGATGGCGAAGAAACGGTCCGCTTCGTCGAAGGCGACTGGGTCGCCCGCGAACCTGAGCCGCGCGTCATCGGCTACGGAACACAAATCATCCCACGATCGATCAACACCGACGACGGACCGATCCAGTATTGCCGGGCGGTCAGCATGTACGCCACATCCTACTCACCCTCCAGGGCGGGTGTGCCGGCCGGGGCCAAGAACTTCGGCATCACCGCCTCCGGCCAACCTCTGACACGCGGGCTTGTGGCGATCGATCGCAGCTTGATCCCCTTCGGAACCCTGATGTACGTACCCGGTTATGGCTTCGCCGAAGCGGCCGACACCGGCGGAGGCGTGAAGGGCCGCTGGATCGATCTGGGCTACGATGATGACAACTACGTCGCCTGGCACCAGTATGTGACGGTGTACTTCTTGTGTCCGCTGCCGGGGCTTGCCTGGATCTTCCCATGAGCGGCGGGCGCCGCGACGACAGCCTCTCCCGTTCGGCCTTTCCCTCTCACGCACAGCCGGCTCCCCTCGACGTACGCTGGCTTCTCCGGAAATACGGACTTCGCCCGGACAAAGCCCTTGCGCAGAACTTCCTCATCGATCCTGCATCGCTTCGCCGTGTAGTCGAGGCGGCAGATCTAATCGGAGATGAGGTCGTGCTCGAGATCGGAGCCGGGCTCGGTTCGCTGACGCGCTTCCTCGCGCCTGTCTCTCGGAGGGTCGTTGCAGTCGAGTTCGACCGGCGGCTGATTCCACCCCTGGAAGAAGCCGTTGCCTCCCTAACGAATGTTAGTATCGTCAACGACGACGTCCTCAGTCTCGATCTCGGCGATTTGATGGGCGGTGAAACCTATCGGGTTGTGGCCAACATCCCGTACAACATCACGTCGATATTGATCCGGCACTTGATGGAGGCGCCTCACCCGAGCCGGTTGATCGTGCTCACCTTGCAGCGCGAAGTGGCTGAGCGCATTATGGCGGGTCCGGGAGAGATGAGCCTCCTCGCCTTGAGCGTCGGCGTGTATGGGCGGCCGAGCTTGTGCGGCAGAATCGCCGCCGGGGCTTTCTATCCCAGGCCGAGCGTCGATTCGGCGGTGCTGCGCATCGATGTCGATGACAGACCGCGGATTGCGCCGAGCATGATCGATCCGGTCTTCGCGTTGGCGCGAGCCGGGTTTGGTCAGAAGAGGAAAAAGCTCGTCAATGCACTGGCCTCGGGCTTGGACGAGTCGCGCAGCACAGTCGCCGGGTGGCTCGAGGAGGCCGGCATCCCGGCGACCACCCGGGCGCAGGAACTCACGGTACAAGACTGGGAGCGGCTGACCTCTGCCAGGCAAGGGGCGGACGAGGGGAGGAGCAGCTGAATCGCGATTGCGGGCTATCTGGCGCGGGTCGGCCTCAACCCCCGGTGGATGAGGAGAACCTGCCAGATCCGAAGGGCAGCTTCGATTTGGATGCCCATAGACATCTTGGATTGACCGATCCGCCGGTCTTCAAAATAGATCGGACGCTCAAGCATTCTGTACCCGAGCCGTTGCGCGACGTAGGCCATCTCGACCTGGAACAGGTATCCGTTGGAGCGGACCGTGTCCAGAGGCATTCCACTCAGAGTCTCTGAACGCCAAACGCGGAAACCCCCGGTTGTGTCCTTCACCTGCAAGCCGAGGATCGTTCTCGCGTAGAAGTTCCCCCATCGAGAGAGCAAGACACGCCCAGCCCCCCAGCGTTCATCCAATTTGGCGCCGGCGACGTAGCGCGAACCCAAGACGACGTCGGACTGCTCGAGGTGTTCCACGAAATCCGGCAAATACGACGGCGAGTGTGAGAAGTCCGCGTCCATTTGGGCGACGGCCTGCGCGCCGTCGCCCAGTGCTTGCTTGAAGCCGGTAATGTAGGCAGAACCCAGTCCGAGCTTTCCCGGCCGATGGATCACGGACACCCGTCCCGGATGCTGATCGGCGAGTCGGTCGGCCAAGGCGCCTGTGCCGTCGGGCGAGGCATCATCGACGATCAGAATGCGCATCCCGGAGATCCCCAGGGACCACAGATCCTTGGCGATCGCCTCCAAGTTCTCGGCCTCGTTGAACGTGGGAATGACTACCGTGAGCCGCCGCACCGAGGGTGTCACCTCAAACGCCGGGAAAGCCGGCTGAGATGATCCGGGGGCCTTCCCGCAGAATTGCATGGATCGGCGGTGGGCTGAAGGGCGTCGGCCGACTCGGGCTGGGCCTGCCTGGACCGAGATTGAGTCTGGGAATGATAGGAAGATGGGGAGTGTGGCCCGGGGTCGCGCCAGAGGAGGGGATTGCGATCCGTCACTGCCGCATGTGGCCCGAATGTCCCTGACCGCCTAGAGGAGTTCCGCCAAGTCTTCGGCGGCGCGGCGCATGTCGAGGAAGATCAAGCCCAGTTTGGCCTGCTGGCGGGCAAGCACGGTCAGGACGGCTTCGCTACCCACCGACATCAGGATTACGAACCCGGTCTCACCTTTGATGTACACCTGATCGAGCACCCCCCGTCCGAGTTCACTGGCAATCCGCTCCCCGAGGGAGAGCATCGCCGCTGACATGGCCGATACGCGATCCTCCTCGACATTACTCGGGAGGGCGGAGGCCATGGTCAGGCCGTCAACGCTGACGACAGCCGATGCTTCAACATCCGGCGAGGAGGCCTGAAGGTCCCTTAGCCGGTTGACCATGTGTTCGGTTCGCGACTTGGCCAAGGTTTGCTCCTGCCGACCAGTCAACGTTTTTTTCTTACCGGGGGGAAAGCGGCGGTAATGTAGCATAGCGGTAGGGTGGTGTCAAGACGGGGTGGGTTCGCCGCGCCCCACAAAGGTGTTTCCCATCTTGACCGACGGTGGGCGGCATACCTCGTCTTGTCCGGCGAACTGTCGTCTTCACCTCCGGGCCCGAGCTTATCGGGTCCGCCATTGAAGTGAAAACGGACATGAATTACATCGGCCATATCCATCCCAATGGATTTGTACTGGGCCTGTTCTCCCGAGGTGCCCTATCGTGACTGCAGACCGACGCAGAGTGAAGCGACCGCGCCACGCCGCGCGACTAGACGATTCCGAACCGCCCTCCGGGAGGGTGCGGATTTCGTGGCACAATGCCAAAACTAGCTCCAAGGTCAGGGGGATTCGATCGGGAGGGTACGCTATAATCCGGCAATCAAACCCTAGCCGGCCCTTGTGCCCGGCGAGACACTCGGAGGGCATGACCAGACCATGCCAGTTTGGTTGGAGCACCAGATCGTCACCTTTCTAACGGACCTGTTCCGGAGCATCGGGTGGGGGGGTGTGGTCGGGATCATGGCGCTGGAAAGCGCCAATATACCTATACCGAGCGAGGTGACCATGCCTCTCTCAGGATGGCTCCTCGTCCAGGCGCAAGGAGGCACGGCTCTGGAAGCCATCTGGTATGGAGGCTTATGGGGAGCTGTCGGATGCACGATCGGTTCCCTGTTGTCCTACGCACTCGGGGCAATCGGCGGGCGTCCGTTGCTCGAGCGCTATGGGAAGTACCTGATGATTAGCGAGCACGACCTTGTCGTGGCCGATCGTTGGTTTGCTCGCTGGGGGGAGTGGACGGCCTTCGGCTCACGCCTCCTGCCGATCGTGCGAACCTTCATATCATTTCCGGCCGGCGTGGCCAGAACGAGACTGCTGCCGTTCGTCATCTACACATTCGTCGGATCTTTTATCTGGACGGCAGCCTTGGCTTACGGCGGGTTCTACTTCGGCTCACGCTGGGAGGAATTGCGGGCGATCATGAGACCCTTCGACATTCCGATCGCCGCTCTTCTGGGTTTCGGCTTCGTGTACTACGTCATCCATCACATCCGCCGCGGCGCGGTCAGGAAGGAACGCGAGGCAGCGCAGGTGGATTGAGCTCGAGGGCATCAGGGACGGCACCGGCCCTGGCCTCTGTCAACCGCCGCGTGACGAAGATGGGCCCGACGAAAGACACAACCCCAAGGGTAGCCAGGACGAGAGCGCCAAGCCCGGCTATCGTCGGCCATGCTCCAGTGGCTGCCTCAGGGATTCCCACCTGCTCGGCAACGACCGCCAAGCCGATACCCACGGCGCTGGCATTCCAGGCACCGTGGATCGCGAATGCAGCCAGGGCGGCAAGAACACACTTCGACCACCGGCGATAGCGGAACCCTTCGACCAGCCCCCAGCTTGACAACCCCGCGGTAAAGACGTGGACAAACGTCGCCCCGACGCGAGCGAGCATAGTCTCCACCCAACCCTGCCCGGGCTGCGTCAGAAACAGTGCCTCAAACATGGCGTAGCCGGCGCCGGCCAGCGTCCCGCTCAAGAAAGCCTCGGCCGGGGTCAGCCCGCGCCGGAGGAATGGCCAAACCGCGATCGACTTGAGTGTCTCCTCGACAATCGGGACCATGATTGCGACATAAACCAGGATGATCACGATCACCCAGGGTTGAAGGATCAACTGTCTCACAACCGACTCGAATTCCCTCGACCCCAAAGGATCTGGGCTGATGATCATCTCGCCTAAAGCGGTCACATCGATCGAAGAATTCAGCCCAATAAGGAGGATTGCCGCGGTCGGGATCAGTGTGATCAGCTCCAGCGTCAACGCGCCGGCCGGGGTAAGCCAGAGGCCGGCGAGGAATTGACCCCACGCCCGACGCTGAGGGATCGCGGGCCCCAGGCTTCGCAGGAGCACGACCGCGGCCAGCACCGGCAATCCGGCCGCCGTCAAATGCGATATGGGGCCGAGCAATCCGGCCACGATGCCCCTCTCGTATGCCAGGTAGCCGGTCGCCAGAGTCGCGGGGAAGAGGAGGATCAGCAGGAGCCAACGCCGGCTGGGTTTCTCCTTCCCGCCGACGGGGAACCCGAGGACTTTGCCGCCTCCGTAGTAGACCGCCG
>MGOM01000126.1:16271-17310 GCA_001797105.1 Chloroflexi bacterium RBG_19FT_COMBO_62_14 | reverse complement strand
CGCTCCACTCCCCGGCCAATGCCGTCTCCCGGTTCCCGCCGATGAAGCCGGTGAGGGCGACGCCGCCGAGACCCAGGGCAGCCGTCAATCCTAGGAAGACACCGATGATGCCGCCGAAGAGGAGCGCGTAGTCCCAACTGTCCGGTCGGTAGCTCAACTCCTTCATTCCACCTCGATCACAACCTTCATCAGTACCGCCTGGGGCCGATCGAGGAAGTCTTCCAGAGGGTCACGTTGATCCAATACGTCCAACAGTTCCAATCCGCTGACCACTCGTCCAAATATCGTCAGACTTCCATCGAAAGCCCGAGCCGGGGCAAGGGTAATGAAGAACCGGCTGCTATTGGTTCCGGGACCGTAGTTGCTCAATCCGACGATACCGGCCCGGTCGAAGGCCAACGACGGATCGAGTTCGGTTTCGAAATGGTATCCGGCGTCGCCGATGCCGGTCCCGCTCGGGTCGCCTGTCTCCACCAGCCGCCCCGGATTGACTCGAAACACCGGGTTTCCATCATACCAGCCCTGTTGCGCCAGGAAGACGAAGCTGTTGACGGCCAGGGGGGCTGAACGCGGGAAAAGCTGAAGGACGACTTCTCCGATATTGAGCTGCAAGCGCGCCGAGTAATCGCGATCCAGGTCGATCACCTTCGGCGGGTAGGACTCGAATTGAGATCGCTGGAGGACGGCCAGCCGGACCGAAGCCTCCAGGTTGGGACGATCGAGCGCCAGCCGGTACAACTCGCCATTCAGGAACACAAACGGGACGCTCGGGATCCCCGACGCCGCGCCGTCACGATACGCCTGCGCGAGACGGTCGACGATTTCGGGGCTCTTGAGATCATCTCGAAACTGAGCTGTGTCAAGGCCCAATTCAGTGGCTTGCGCCAGAAGCCACTCTTCGAATTCGGCGGGCGACCGATCGATCCACTCGTCGTTTTCTTCAAAGAGGCGATCGTACATCGACCAGAACGCACCCTGGGCGCCGGCGGCCTCGGCCGCCTGGCCGGCAAGCGCGGCCTTGTCGTTCACAGGCAGGACC
>MGOM01000126.1:15768-16130 GCA_001797105.1 Chloroflexi bacterium RBG_19FT_COMBO_62_14 | reverse complement strand
ATCCAGTCCATTTCCGTGACCGGGGCGAGCGGCAGAAGCGTGGGCGTGGGACTGGTTGCTACGTCGGTCGGCACGGGTGGGCGGGCGGTAGATGTCGGCCCGAGTCTGGCAATGGGAGCAGTGGTGGCGCTAACCCCCGTTGGATTAACAGACGGTAGGCTCCCGCACGAATACAAGGAGAAAGAAATAAGCGCGCCGGCGAATGCCCAATGGATGCGGCGACGTCTGCAGGTTCCCCTCCAAGGTGTGAGTGCTTGCACACAGCCCTCGTCGAGAGGCGATTGCGGTGCTCCTGGGGCTCGAATTGATGACCGCTTGGACAACCGCCGGTCAGGGGGAGATGAATGTCTCCCTTCGGCTAT
>MGOM01000126.1:14542-15697 GCA_001797105.1 Chloroflexi bacterium RBG_19FT_COMBO_62_14 | reverse complement strand
TTCATACACCGTTGCATGTCCTTCCCTTGCAGGTGCATGTCCGTTGCGGTATGCTTGACCTCCTTGGGGGTGGTTGGGTCCCGGTGGGCTCCCCGGTCTTCAAAACCGGCGGCGGGCCGCTCGGCGGGCCGCGGTGGGTTCGACTCCCATCCACTCCCGCCTGGATTCAGGGGGATCGTCAACCGTGGCATCTGAGCTGGGATGAAGGCGTGGGTCCGGTGGTTGGGGCGCAGCGCTCCAACCGCCATGTTTATGCCCGGCCTTCTCTCCCAAGAGTCAGGTTGCGGTAGACTGTGTGAGGTAGATAGACGGCGATGACTATTACGAGTGAGGTTGCTTACGATCCGAGTGCGCTTGGCGAACGATTGATTTCGGTCGTGCGGCAAGTCATGCGGGTAACCGACGTGACAAGTGGAGGCGAGGGCTACGCCGTCCGGTTTCGGGGGGAGTTGATGGTCGACTCAATTCAGGCGTACGATCACTTGAAGCCACTCTTCGCCAGCCAGGGTCTCACGCTCATGCTGAGAGCCGAAGGCGATTCCCACGTCGTTCTGGGCGTCCAGGGGCTGATAAAACCTCGCCCCTCCAATCCGGTGATCAATGCGGTACTTTTTGGGGCGACGCTTCTCAGCGTCCTTCTGGCCGGCGCGCTCTATGGTTACGCTGGCCCCGAGCCGGGGAGTGCTGGGGAGCTTCTGCTGGGTCTGGTCCGTTCGCTTCCGGCGGGGATCCCCTTTGCGGCCAGTCTGCTGGCCATCCTGCTGGCCCACGAGTTCGGACACTATCTGGCAGCCAGGTTCCACAATACCGCCGTGACTCTTCCGTACTTCCTCCCGTTCCCCGGGAGTCCATTTGGGACTCTGGGCGCCTTCATCCAGCTCAAGGAACCTCCGAAGAACAGGAGGGTCCTCTTGGACATCGGCCTCGCCGGTCCTCTGGCCGGGTTGGCGGTTGCGATCCCGATCCTGCTCTTCGGCCTGGCGATCTCGCAAGTGACGCAGCTCCCGTCGACGACGCGTCTGGCGGCCAACCAGGTACTCGAAGGTAACTCCATCCTCTATCTTGCTGGGAAGTTCCTGGTTACGGGCAAGCTGTTGCCGGAGCCGGTGAGTTACGGTGGGGTTGGCCCGCTTGTCTACTGGCTGCGTTACTTCT
>MGOM01000126.1:11068-14374 GCA_001797105.1 Chloroflexi bacterium RBG_19FT_COMBO_62_14 | reverse complement strand
TCGCCCTGATCGGGCTTGGGCTGGTTTGGAGCGGCTGGTGGCTTTGGGCCGCCTTGATCTTCTTCCTTGGAAGGACGCATGCCCAGCCGATGGATGAAATCACACCCCTCGACGCAACGCGCAAGGCGCTCGCCGTCTTCGGGTTGCTGGTATTCTTACTGACCTTCACGCCCGTGCCACTGCGAGCGATGATCGGCGGGTAGGGACTTCCGCTCACCTGCATCTCGTCCGGAACGCCAGCCCCCCAATCACGACAATCGCAATCAGCAGAAGCCACGGCCAGTCGGGACGAGCCGTCTCGGCTTCGACGGTGAACTGGTAGCTCCCTTCGACTTTGTGCTCGTCGTCGCTGACTGCAGCCCACTGGACGGTGTATTGGCCGGGATCGAGCGGGCGGGGGATGGGGGCGAAGAGCTCAGCTCCTTGTAGCTGGGTCTGAATTCCGGAGACAGTCTGGAAGCCCTCGGCGAACAGGGTGATGCTACTGCCTTCGACCAAGGGTTCGTTAAAGGTCAGGCGGATCTCTCTAATCCCCGGCGACACGACCGCACCGGGCCCGGGTGCCGCCTTGACCAGCTCGGCGTGGGCCTCAGCGATCGCTCCAGGCAATAGCGCAGCCAGGAGCACCAGGGGCGCCAGGCGATTTATGGAACGAGGTCTGGGGGAAGCGCCTGCGCGAGTTCGCTCAGAGACACCGGGCCGCCGAGCCGTCCGGTGATCACGCCTTGCTCGTCGATGACGAACGTCCATGGCTCGCTGGTCAGTCTCCATTCTTGCATCTCGTCGGCGTAAACGAGGGGCTCGAAGGTCTTGTAGACTTCAATGTGGATGAAGTTGGCCTTCCCTCTGAGCTTCTCGGCGGCCGCCTTGACCGTATTGACCACTGGCGCGCACAATTGGCTTGTGCAATAGCCCGGTGTGGCAAACGTCACGACGGTAGGCAGTTCGGAATCCAAAGCGTCGGCCACGGTTAACTGATACAGCTCCGGGTCAGGCTCCGCGTCAGAGCTCAATCTTCGGATGTCAGGCTCTGTATTCAAGGTCCGGTTGTGGCTGGCGGGCGGCCTGTCTCCGATTCCCGGCGAATCTGATCGATCGACGGCCTCGATGACGAACTCCCCGGTTGTCAAGCCTCCATCCGAAAGATGTATCGTTGCCCCGAGGCCCCAGTATCCGGCATGCGGCAGCTGCGGGTAAACGACCCAATACGGCGGCTCGTAGTCGGTATACGAGGTCGCTTCGCCGGACCAGCCCGGCGTCGAAGTCGCGCCGTTCAACTCATAAGCCGTAACTTCGATCGACTCGGCACCGGCGAATGGCTTGTTCCCGTCGAAGAGCACAAATGGGACTCTTGGCGACCCGACCAGAAAGAGGTCTGACGCCACGACGAGTACGATCGGCGGGGGCTCAGCGGTCCCGGGAATCGAGGCGGGAGCGCCGAAGGAGCATCCTGACAGCAGGGAGGCTGCCATGAGGACGATCAGTACATACGCGGCGAAAACGCCAGACCTTACCCGCATACCTGACTTCTCGCGCGGGTAGGTGCGGGCCTTGCCCGAGGCCCCTCTCGTTTCTTAGCCTCGGCTAAAGCCGCGAGAACCTCCTGGCTGTGACCTCGCGCGTGAACGTTTTCGAAGACCTTCAGGATTTTCCCGTCCGGTCCGATCAAGAACGTCGTGCGCTTGACCCCCATGTACTCCCTTCCCATCATCTTCTTCAGCGCCCACGTCCCGTATTTGTCTGCGATGTGATGACCCTCATCAGCGAGCAGGGGGAAGGGTAGATTGAACTTCCGCTTGAAGCGGTCGTGGGATTTCGGGGTATCTGGGCTGATGCCGAGGATCTCCACCCCTGCCTTCTGATAGGCCGCGTAGTCATCGCGGAACTCACACGCCTCCGTCGTGCAGCTGGGAGTGTCGTCTTCCGGGTAGAAGTACAAGACGACGGGGCGGCCTTGCATGTCCGACAGGCGGACGGTCTCGTTGCGATCGTCCTTGAGCTCGAAATCGGGCGCCTTTCGCCCGGCTTTTGGAATGGCCATGGGCATCCCTCTCCGTCCCAGTTACCGCGATCGAGCCCTATCCTACCTCACACCGGTGGAGGATGGGAGGTGAGACGGCCAGCAATCGTGAAGAGTGAAATGACCAAGCATGAAGCTGCGGCCGACCGGCGGTGTACCTATGACTAGTATCGACGTAGACATAGAACTCAAGGAGGTCATCTTCGCGCCTGGCGATGGTCTTGCCTCGAGTGAAGACGGATATTCGTTCTGCACTCTCGAGAGTGAGCACGGGCGTCCTTCGACGTCTTCAACCCGGCTATACTTGAGGCGGCGAGGGCAGAGTGTGCACGGGCCAGGGTTATCCGGTTGCAGGCAGGGTGTGTCGCTTGGTCCGCACAGAGTCCATCTGTGAACCCCTCGCTGTATCCGGGACATCACCTGAAGCGCTTATGCCGGGATTACGCCGGTCGTCAAACCCAAGGCAGGAAGAACAGGACAGATGGGATCGCCGGGCGGCACTTCTCACCCTTGGATCGATCCAAGGGCCCGATTCCCCTGTTCGTCCCGGGATCACCATCCGACGTATCAAAGAAGGAGCGATTATGACCAGGAGTCGCATCCGCGATCTGGGGGTTCGGATCGGCGACCTGCCGACGGGGGAGTTCAATGCCATAACCGATGTCCCCGGTGTCCTTGTCGGCCACATGACGGTCGTTCGGCAGGAGCCACGCGTGGCAAGGACGGGCGTGACCGTGATTCTCCCGCGGGAACGGCGAATCCGAGAGGATCACGCTTTCGCCGGGTTTCACCGCTTCAATGGCAATGGTGAGATGACGGGTCTCCTTTGGATCGAGGAGGCCGGGCTTCTCGGCTCGACGATCGCCCTGACCAACACCCACCAGGTTGGTGTGGTCCGCGATGCGCTCGTCCGGCACGCGATCGAGGTCGAAGGCGGAAGGGGGTGGCAGTTGCCCGTCGTCGGTGAGACCTATGACGGATGGCTTAACGACATCGCCGCATTCCACATCGGCTACGAGGATGTCTTCCAGGCGATCCAGGCCGCCTCCAGCGGTCCGGTGGCCGAAGGAAATGTCGGTGGGGGGACGGGGATGATCTGCCACGATTTCAAAGGCGGCATCGGAACGTCATCGCGCCTGGTCGACTGCGCCTCGGGGCGCTATACCCTAGGGGCGCTGGTCCAGTCGAACTACGGCACGCGCAGCCAACTTCGGGTCGATGGCGTCCCCGTTGGGCGCGAGATCGGGTTCGACGAAGTTCCGTCGCCATGGACGGAGCCGCCGAGC
>MGOM01000126.1:10695-11054 GCA_001797105.1 Chloroflexi bacterium RBG_19FT_COMBO_62_14 | reverse complement strand
CATCATTCTGGCCACCGACGCCCCGCTGCTCCCCATTCAATGCCGGCGGCTGGCCCAGCGGGGGGCAGTCGGACTGGCGCGCGTCGGCGGGGTAGGACACAACGGCAGCGGCGACCTGTTCCTGGCGTTCGCCACCGGGAACGACATTCTGGCTTCCGCCTCCGGCCCGGTGCAGCTGGGCATGTTGCCCCACTCCGAGTTGGATGCGTTCTTTGAGGCCGCAGGCGACGTTGTGGAAGAATCGATCTTGAACGCGCTTGCGGCCGCGGATTCTATGACCGGGTTCAAAGGCAGGACTGCGTATGCCTTGCCGCTTGAGCGGGTCAAAGAGGTCATGGCTCGATACGGTCGGCGCGACG
>MGOM01000126.1:9875-10618 GCA_001797105.1 Chloroflexi bacterium RBG_19FT_COMBO_62_14 | reverse complement strand
CAGGCATGCGTCGATCGGCCTTCCCCGTCCCCGGTCGTCCGTCGTCCGTCGTCTATCGTCCGCCGTCCTCCCTGGCCATTTCTCAGAGCGCCCATATGCATTACAATCCCATGAAATGATCGAAGGAGGAGGACTATGGACATCGGTGTTGCCTTAAGCTTCGTCACGCAAGACAAGGATTGGATCAAGAAGATCCTCATCGGTGCGGTCCTGGTACTGACGGGGATCGGCATGATCCCGGTCCTTGGGTGGGGGCTTGAAGTCACCCGCCGGGTGATTCGCGGCGACACGGAGCTCCTCCCCGAATGGACCGAATTCGGGAAATTCATTATGGACGGGCTCAAGCTGATGGTCGGGGCGCTGGTCTGGTCGCTTCCCTTAGCGATTCTTGCTGGCTGTTTAGTCGGGATACCCGCAGCACTCTCCGGCAGTCAGACGGAGTCAAGTGCTGCTACAATCAGCCTGGTTTCGAGCGTCTGTCTCGGTCTTATCGCGCTCCCGTACTTCATTCTGTACGGCCTGCTCTTGCCGGGCATGGCCGGCGTACTTGCAGACAAGGGATCCCTCGGGATGGCCCTCAACCCGATGAACTCTTGGAAGTTGGTCCGCGCGAACGTCGGCGGTTACGTCATCGCCTTCCTCGTGGGAAGCATCATCGTGTCCGTCGCCACGTTCGTAGGCACCCTCGTATGCGTCATCGGCTTGTTCCCGGCGACGGCTTACGCTTATGGGGTCCTAGGGCA
>MGOM01000126.1:9552-9800 GCA_001797105.1 Chloroflexi bacterium RBG_19FT_COMBO_62_14 | reverse complement strand
GCCCCTTCTCCCGTTTCCGCACACCCCCCCTTGGCTTGGAGGGAGCCGCCCGATCCGGCCTACGCGCCTCCTATCTCGGCGATCACCGTGCCCATTCGACTCGCACCGTATCCGGGCAGAGCCTGCACCGCATCACGGAAGCCTGCATCGTGGAGTAGCTCAAGCAGAGGTGCCAGGATGATCCCGGTGTAGTGCTGCTTCGGGATGACGAGGTCGTAGCGTTCATCGGCCAGATGGATAAAATCCAG
>MGOM01000126.1:9201-9532 GCA_001797105.1 Chloroflexi bacterium RBG_19FT_COMBO_62_14 | reverse complement strand
CCTGTATCCCCATCCCGGTGTCGGCCCGCCCGGAAGCGATTGCGGCTGCGACTGCCAGGTGAGTGTATTCTTCCCGCTCGTAGCCTCGGATGCTTTCCGATGGAAGGCCGAGCCTTCCCAGGTTGTGGTCGAGTAGAAGGCGCGTGCCCGCGCCGCGCTGCCGGTTGACGAAAGTGACATCCGTCCGGGTAAGGTCCTCCAGGCTTCGGATGTCCTTGGGATTCCCCTTATCAACCAACAAGCCTTGCGACCGATCCACAAGCGCCACCACGATAACCGCCACACCAGGCAGGTATTGCTCGAGGTAAGGCAGGTTGTATTCACCTGTCTC
>MGOM01000126.1:8884-9187 GCA_001797105.1 Chloroflexi bacterium RBG_19FT_COMBO_62_14 | reverse complement strand
GCGACCCGGCGAGATGGGCCTCCTCGCGCCGCAAAGCGACCAGCCCTCCCAGGCTGCCGACATTGGCCGAGGCCAGCCGGCGCCCGCGCCCGGCGAGGAACTGCGACATCAGGTCGATCGTAAGATCATGCGAGCCAAGCACAACGATCGTACGCTCGATCTCCCCGGGTGTGCGGTAGAGCTGGACCGTTACGCTTTCTCCGGCCTCGACCCCCTGGCTTCCGGCCGGGATTAGGACGATCCCGTCGGCGCGCACCAGCGAAGTGATCACGCCGGCACCTCTCGACAGCGGCGCGGCGATCG
>MGOM01000126.1:8475-8811 GCA_001797105.1 Chloroflexi bacterium RBG_19FT_COMBO_62_14 | reverse complement strand
GTTGGGCGGGGGCGCGGCCAAGCCAGCGCGACAGCAGAGGCTCGACGAAGATCTCGCCGGTGAGCGCGGCTGAGACGGGAAAACCCGGCACACCGATCACCGGGATTTGCCTCGCTCCCTCTTGGAGAGAACGACCCGCCTCGCCGACCTGGCGGAGTGCGGAGGCGCGGTCGAGCATGCCCAGGATGACCGGATGCCCCGGGCGGACGGCAACCCCGTGGACCAGGAGCTGTCCGAGGGACTCGACGACCCGGGCGGTGTAGTCCTCGATTCCGGCAGATGACCCGGCGTTGATCAACACCAGGTCGTGTTCCAAGGCCGCCTTCGCTGCGGCCT
>MGOM01000126.1:5055-8385 GCA_001797105.1 Chloroflexi bacterium RBG_19FT_COMBO_62_14 | reverse complement strand
TGTACTCGACAATTTGTCCCGGCCCTGTTTCTGCCCCAACTTGAACGAGCTCCGTCCCGGTCGGCAGCACTGCAACCCTCGGACGCCGACGAACGCGAACGCGGGCATGACCGCATCCGGCGATGGCGCCCAGATCCACCGGCCGGAGGACATGACCCGCTGGCAGGACGAGTTCGGTGGCCACCATGTCCTCCCCCATCGGCCGGACATGGGCCCATGGCGCTACCGAGTGCCTGAGGCGGATCGCCTCGGTGGCCCGCCCGTCTGGCCGCGGACCGACCGGCTCGACCTCTTCGATCGGAACAATGCTGTCGCAACCGTCAGGCAGAGGATCTCCGGTGTCGACGTACTTCGCTTGGTCCGGTAGGCTGAGGACCACGGGGCTGCGATCGCTGGCGTTTTCGGTGGCTCCAGCCAGGATGGCGTAACCGTCCATGGCCGCGGCGTGGTAACCCGGCGAGGAAAGACGTGCCCATACCGGTTCGGCCGTCACTCTCCCCAACGCGTTTTCGGTGGCGATTTCCTCAGACCCGATCGGGCTCCACAACCCCGCCGTCTCCAGGGCCTGGATCAGCCGTCTCCAGGCCTCGTCGAGGGGGATGTCCTTCAAGTAGAACGAACTTGACATGACGCTATCCTTCTGTGGCCAGATGCTTGACTGGGGTGTCCGGTGGACTGACCCTCCGCTGAGGAATCCGCCTTGGGCATCCATTCAAATCAGCCGGACCTCAACCTCGGCTCCGGCATCCAACCCGGTTGTCGCCGGCGGGATGACGACCAATCCATCGGCTCGCACAAGGGTGAAGATCAGATTCGAGCGGCCGTAGACCGGCTCAGCGACGAGACCGGCCGGGGTGACTTCAAGTCGAACAGGCACATAGTCCTCTCTACCTGCCTCCGAGGGCACGTTGGTCGAAAGGCGGGCGCGGAGTGTCGGCGTCAGGAGCGGTCCGGTCACCCCTTGTAAGCGCCGGATCAGAGGCGTGAGGAATAAACCGGCCACAATCCATGCGCTTACCGGATTTCCTGGGAGTCCGATGATCGGCTTGCCGGAGGCGACGGCCAGGATGGTTGGCTTGCCGGGCTTGATCGAAACGCCGTGGACCAGCACACCCGGTCGGCCAAGGCGTTGGATGACGTCAGCCGTCACATCACGCGCGCTTACCGACGACCCGGCGGTGACGATGATCATATCCGAGGTTTGATGTGCCCGCGTGGCAGCCTCGAGGAGGGCATCGATGCCGTCCGGAATGATCCCCGCCCGAACGGGGACTCCCCCGGCACCGGATACGAGGGCCGAGAGAGTGTACGTGTTGACATCGCGGATCTGACCCGGCGCCGGCTCGCTCTCCGGTGGAACGACCTCGTCGCCGGTCGAAAGGATCGCCACTCGGGGTTGTCGAAACGCGCCGATCTCGACGACCCCGAGAGCCATCAGCCCACCGATCTCTTGCGACCGGAGGATCGTCCCGCGCTCAAGAACAAGCTCGCCGGCCTTGACATCCTCACCGGTCTGAAGGACATTCTGCCCGACGGAAACGGGCTTCAGGACTTCGATTTCGTGTTGGCGGGCCTGTTGACAATCCTCCGCCATCACGACGGCGTCGGCCCCGGACGGGATCATCCCTCCGGTGTGGACCAAGGCCGCCTGTCCTCGATTGAGCGCAATCTCGGCTCGCCGACCCATGACCACCTCGCCGGCGACCGAGAGATACGCAGGTAGCGACGGGCTTGCGCCGAAGGTGTCGGCGGCCCGGACGGCATAGCCGTCGACGGTCGTGCGAGGGAAAGGCGGCAGTGGATGAGGGGCGGCGACCGAATCGGCGAGGACACGCCCCAGCGCCTCGGCGGTCGAAACCCGTTCGGTTTCGATGCTCGGCTCTCTCGGCAAGGCTTCCAGGAAACGTCTTAGCGCTTCCGCGGGAGGCAAGACCTTGAGGAATTCGGGCATGTCAGCTTAGCAGGAAACCGACGAGCTCGATATAAGCCGCCAGACTGAACAGGCCCAATCCGACCATGGTCAGGGTTCGCCAATGAGGCTTGAAGCCGGCACGCAGGCGGCCCATCTGCCAGATCTGGGCCAACGCCAGCGGGACGACGATCGCAGCTCCGAGGGCCACGCGCATTGGGAACCCAGAAATGTACGCCAGGATGTAGCTCAGAATGGCGAAGAGGATTGCCAGGTCGTGCAAACGCATCGCGTTCTGCCATCCAATTCGGACAAGGAGATTGCTCTTCCCGAATCTCGCGTCTGTATAGTAGTCCGGAAGCTCGAAGGTGATCAGCATAGCGAAGCACAGCGCGATCAGCGGGGCAGTGCTCATGAACAGGATCCGGTGCAGTTGGCCTGTCTGCAGGACGAAGGCGAAACTTGGAACGATCCCGCCGACCGTGAGAGCGGCGGTGAGCTCACCGTACCCGCTCGAGACTAATCGGAGCGGAGGCGCATTATAGAAGAAGGCTCCGAAGAGCAGGAGCAGGAAAAGCAGCCAGGCGACCAGCGGTACGTCCCCACGGATCAGCCGCGCCGAGGCAAGAATCCCCATGATGGCCAGACAGATGATGGCCGCAGACTGCGCCGTCCTTCGGGAGAGCAGCCCCGGGCCGATGGCTCCGCTGCCCCCGGAGAATGGAGTCCGGCGCGGGTTCTGGCTGTCCGCGGGGCCGTCGTAGTATTCGTTCAAGTAGTGGGTCATGAGTTGGCCGAAGGTCACAAGTGCCTGGCCGTACACATACATCCCCGCATCGACCTCGTTACCTAAATATCGGGCAATCGCCGCCCCCAGGCCGAACAAGGCAAATCCACCCAGCAAGAAATGCGGCCGGCTCAATACGACAAACAGCCACACCCGGCGCGTCCGCGAAATCATGCGCTTTCCCAAGGGAAGATTGCGATATCTTCTTCGCCCTCGGTATGTGTGGCGATTCGAAGCAGCGTGGCCGGTCCCTTCCTTGTGCGGAAGCCGAAAGCCACGCCGAATGGAACGAGAACGAGGGTTGGCTCGGTGTACTCTAGGCGGTCTTCCCGGCCTTGGGTGGGGGAGCCAGAACGCGTGTCCCGCCAAACGAACTCGGCGGTTCCTTCGATCAAGATCCAGATCTCGTCTGCTGCCGGTCGGGCGCGCAACCTGGGTGAGGCGCCCGGCAACGCCCGCACAAGTTCTGCCAGTCCGAATCGGCGAAGCAAATGGTCCTCAAAACGGAGCAAGGGCCAGACTTCGCCGAGTTCAGTCGAGATTGAGGAGACCGGACGGGCATACAAGTCATGGATGTTGAAGACACCTGAAGGGGCGGTCATTCATCTATCTTCCCTTCCGGCCGTGGCCGCCG
>MGOM01000126.1:2900-5047 GCA_001797105.1 Chloroflexi bacterium RBG_19FT_COMBO_62_14 | reverse complement strand
ACGTCCAGGTGCGGGACCGGCGCATGGGACTTCAAGGCTCTACGTATGTCGCGCAAGTGGATGATGTTGTGACGGTAGATGAGCTTGAGCATGTCATCGAGCTGCGAATCACCGAACCAGGGGTGATAGCCCCGCTTCAGAAGGTCGGTGGAATCGACCTCGTCGAGCAGCTCGAGTGTTCGCCGGCGAGTGCTGCGGTAGGTCCGGATCAACTCGGATCTGGGGGCCTGCAGCTCGGGCACCTCAGACTCGTTGAAGGCATCGATATCGAAGTCCCTCGGCGCACCCGGCCCGCCTTTCAAGACATCCCGGATGAATATTTCGAATGTTCTTTCGGCCGATATGAAGTGGGCCAGAAGCTGGCTGACCCTCCAGCCGGAACCGGTGGTATACACCTGCTGATCCCAGTCCGCCTCGGTGAGAGCCTCGAAGAACTCGGCGGTCTTCTCGCCCTCGCTCGACAGGCGTTCTCGAATTCGCCCGAGGCTGACCTCGAATTCGTCTTCAGACAAGGCGATAGCCTCCGTCCACGACTAACGTTTCGCCGGTGATGTACTCGTGCTTGAACAGGAAGATGACCGCGTCGGCGATGTCGGCCGGAGAGCCCGCCTTGCGCAGAGGGACCGAGTCTGCCAAAGCCAGCCATCTTTCTTCCGTCATGGACTCGGGCTTCATGGCCAGCCCTGGAGCGACTGCATTTACCCGCACCCGGGGGGCCAGCGCAAGGGCAGCCACGCGCGTCAACATTTCCACGCCAGCTTTGCTGATTGAATGCACGGGGTATCGTTTCCACGGGCGCAGCCCGGCAACGTCGCTGATATTCACGATCGCCCCGCCATTGTCTTGCATGCGCTCGGCCGCGCGCTGCAGGCAGAAGAAAGCGCCCTTGAGATTGAGATCGATCGTGCGCTGCCAGTCCGCCTCACTTGCGCCGAGTAGATCCACCGGCTCGAGGACGGCGGCCGAGTTCACGAGGTAGTCCAGGCTCCCGACAGACCGATCGATCGTCGCAAACAGGCTGTCGATCCCCGAGAGGCTCCGCAAGTCAGCGGAGACGGGAATGGCCTCCAGTCCGCGCCGCCGAATATCGTCGACCGTGGCGGCGGCTGAGGCCTCCGCCTGATGGTAGTGGACGACGACCTGACAGCCTTCGTCGGCGAGCCGGAGGGCGATCTCACGGCCGAGACGATGAGCAGCACCGGTAACGAGCACGACTTTGTCAATAAGATAAGGAGGCATTCCCCTCTCCGCTCCGGTCCCCCCGAGCGTCGATGCCGTCCTCCGAAGATCGACGAATACTCCGGCGGGCGGAGGGAAATCACAAGATCGCCGAGCAGACCGCGTCTGAGGACCGGTGGATCGCGGTGCAACTCAGCGACGGAACAGATTCGACAGGAAGAACCAGACGTTGGCCGGTCGTTCGGCCAGACGGCGGACGGTATAAGGATACCACTCGGTCCCGAAGGGGACGTAGACCCGAACCGGATACCCTTCTTCGGCAAGTCGACGCTGAAGATCAGGGCGGATTCCATACAGCATTTGAAACTCAAGGGCCGACTTGGGCAGACCGACCATTTGCGCATACTTTCGGGCATAGGCGATCCGCTTCTCATCATGCGACCCGATCGCCGTCAGCGGGGGCACCCGTCCGTCACTCGTCGCTGGCTCAGCCCCGTGATCCAGGGCGGCATCGATCGCCATGCGCGCCAGATCATCGAGACAGCGGTCGACGTCGGCTTTCCGGGGGTAGGCGACATCGGCCAGCTCCTTGTAGGCGCCTTTGACGAGTCGCAAGCGCGTCCCCTCTGCAACCAGCTTGGCCGTGTCCTCCCGGCTCCGATACAGATAGGATTGGATCACAAGCCCGATGTTCGTGAAGCCCTCCTCGCGCAAGGCTCGATAGATGTGGAGAGCCCGGTCGACCGTTGGAGAGTCTTCCATATCGATTCGCACGAAAGTCCCAAACGAGGCCGCCTGACGGGCGATGCAACGCATATTGCTCAAGGCCATCTCGTAGTCCAGGCCCAGTCCGAGTTGGGTAAGCTTAAGCGAGGCGTTGGCGCGGAACTCGGGCTCTCGGATCGCGTCCAGGAGAAGGATGTAGTCGTCTGTTGCCCGGCTGGCCTCTTCGGCGTTTGTGACGTTCT
>MGOM01000126.1:2227-2862 GCA_001797105.1 Chloroflexi bacterium RBG_19FT_COMBO_62_14 | reverse complement strand
CTTCGAGTGTGTCACCGGCGACGAATCTGGCCGCGGCCCGGCGCGCGAATCGCCACCCGGTCACCAGGCGGCGGGCCCACTTGGCTTTCGAGAGGTAGATGAGGATCGCTCGCAACACGATTTCACTCCGTAGGGGCGGTGGCAGGCTCGGTTTGGGGAGCCAGGCAGCTCCCGAAGCTGAAGGCGTAGTAGACCAAGCCGGGTTGTGGGATGTCCAGGCGGAGCTCGTGATGGCCCGTGTTCGTGTCCCTGACCAGGTTGTACAGCCGGGGCCCGTCGATAGCTACTCGTGAAACGCCGCCGCGCAAGCTGACGTCTTCGCCGAATTGATCTGGGGGCAGGGGCTTGCCGTCCTGAGAGATCTCGACCACAAGAGGCGGGTCCGGCGCCGGACCTTCCGGATCGACCGCCGGCGCAAGGACAACTTGCACGGAGGCGGCGTTGTAGGGAATGACCAGAGCCCCGCCCTCAGACTCGAGGATCATCCCATCCCCAACCTCGCGCCAGCGTCCGCCCGCGTAGATTCGGCCCTCCGATCGTTCGACTGGGATCTTCAGGTCAGTCGCCTCCACCACAGATAGTGCCCCGTTGCCGAGCGAGTCCGATTGGAGCTCCGGCGTGACAGGGAGGAAGAC
>MGOM01000126.1:186-2112 GCA_001797105.1 Chloroflexi bacterium RBG_19FT_COMBO_62_14 | reverse complement strand
TCTCCTTCTCGCTTTGCGCGGAGGTAGCCTTCAGGGTCGATCAAGTGGCGCGTCGGCCAACAGTTCGTTGCATAGGCGGTCCAGAGCTGCTGGTCGTTGTCGAGGACGACCGGGTAGCGCACTCCCAGCCGGCCGGCGGCCGATCGGACAACGGACAGATTGCGGGCGAAGGCGAATTCGGGCGTGTGGACACCGATGATCGTCAATCCTGCTTCCTCGTAACGCGCCTGCCATTCCCGCAGATAGGGCAGGCCGCGCAGGCAATTGATGCAGGTGAAATCCCAGAAGTCGACCAACAAGACCCGGCCTCTCAGATCAGCGAGGCTGAGTGGTCCCGGAGTGTTGATCCAACTCGATAGTGGGAAATCGGGCGCGTGGACGAGCGGGGGGTCGAGGTCCATCTCTTGGATTGTAGCAGTGAATCGGGCCCCGGCTGATGCTCGCCCAGCGGCTAACGATGGACGGCAGACGAAGGACGACAGACGACCGGAGACGGGAGATCGGAGACCGATCCAATTGACCTTGTCAGAGACCTTCCCCGGTCTCCCGTCTTCGGTCTCCGGTCTGCTTCATTGTCTCCCGTCCCTCATCTTCAATGGAGTCAGTAGCTGCCGAATTCGCGCAGAGTGTGAAGCATGGCCATGTAGTTCTCCGGTTTCACGGAGGCCATGACGCTGTTGGATGTCGAGAGGATATACCCGCCGCCGGGCATGCCGGCGCGCAAGCAGGCCAGCGTCTCGGCCCGCACCTCGTCGGTGGACCCTAAGGACAGCGGTCCCCCTATGTTGACATTGCCCTTGAGACAGACACGCCCGGCGACCCGGGTCTTCATCTCGGCCAGGTCCATTCCCCCTAAGGGATCCAGCGGATCGAGGCAATCGATCCCGGAGGCGAGCAAGTCATCGAGGATGGGCTTGACGTTGCCATCGGTATGCTTGATAGCCGGGGCTCCGGCGGCGTGGATCGCTTCAACGACGCGGCTGAGCCCGGGGAAAAGGAACTCATGGAAGTGTCGCGGGGACATCATGGGGCCGCGGTTGTCGGCATAGTCGTCGGACATGAAGATCGCATCGGCCCCGAGGGCGATCGCCCGGGAGGCGAGGGCCGAGTTGTACTCGATGGCGATCTCGACCAGGTCTCGCAGCAACTGCTGGTTCAGGATGAAATCCGTCAGGGCCGACTCCACCCCACGCAGATAACGCGGAATCGAGTAAGCATCCTGTGCGCGGAAGACAATTGCCCGCTTGCCCTTGAATCGATCCACCGCGCGGGAGAGTGTCTCGAAGTGCCATTCGGAAAGAGGGTCGGGGATCTTCAATCCCTTCAGGTCCGACGGTTGTTTGAGCGGGGCGTCGATCGGGACCGGATAATACTCTTCGGTCTTTGCTTTGGTCACCCCCCATTCATCGACATAGACTGTCTCCGTAAGGTGGCGCTTGCGTTCGTCGGCGAAGATGGCCACTCCATCCAGGTCAGCCCACTCGACGAAATCGAACAGATCGCCTCCGGGTGTCAGGGCGGCGATGGCACGATCATCGACCTCCCATTCGAAGGTCGGGACTCGATCTGGGGTTCCACGGTGCAGAGCCGTGAGCACGCGTTCAAGGGATGTCGGCATACGACCTCAAGGTCGCCGGCGCTCATGCCCGGCAGGGCCAACTCAGGCAGATTTCCGTGAGACATCGGCAACGCGCAGAACCGTGTCCGTCCGCGCTGTCCGGAAGCCCGACGCCCGCAGCCCGAGTCGCCTTACCGCGGACGCTCCCCTCTTCAAGCTCCTAGGGCTCGATCATGGTCTTGATCGCGTCCTGTGCGCGCGCGGCGCGGAAGGCCTGGGGAGTATCCTCCAACGGGAATGTCTGAGTGATCAACTCGCCCATGTTCAGTCTGGGAAGTAACTCGGCCGCGTTTTGAAAATCCCGGATG
>MGOM01000126.1:0-118 GCA_001797105.1 Chloroflexi bacterium RBG_19FT_COMBO_62_14 | reverse complement strand
GGTCCCATACGGATAGCCGCTGAACAGGAGGATCGACCCGCCTGGGCGAACCAACTCAAGAGCCAGCTCGGAGACCGGCATGACCGGAGCGGCGATGATGGCCAGATCCGGTTTGAAG
>MGOM01000125.1:52187-52322 GCA_001797105.1 Chloroflexi bacterium RBG_19FT_COMBO_62_14 | reverse complement strand
CGCTCGAGCGTGCGCTCATCCAGATTCTTCATCACTCTTCCCGTGCCGGGGGCCGGGCTGGTTCTGCCCGCCGACCCCGACGGATGATCCCTGACAATTTGCAGCGCCATCGCGGCTCAGGCCACTCTGCGGTAG
>MGOM01000125.1:49691-52068 GCA_001797105.1 Chloroflexi bacterium RBG_19FT_COMBO_62_14 | reverse complement strand
CAGGGTCAATACGTTGGCGTCGTTGTGTTCCCGGCTGTTCACTGCCGTCGCCTGGTCGTAGCACATGGCGGCGCGTACGCCGGGGATCTTGTTGGCGACCATGCATGAGCCGATTCCGGCCCCGTCGATCATGATCCCCCGCCAGGCCCTTCCCCCTGCCACGAGTTGGGCGACGGCAACGGCGAAGTCGGGGTAGTCGACCGACTCGGTACTGCCCGTCCCGCAATCCTGGATCCGGTATCCCATATCGCCGAGATACCCCGACAGCTCCTGCTTCAAGGCGTACCCGCCGTGATCGGCGCCGACAGCTATCAGCTGACCACTGCCTTGGGGTGTACCCGAGCCCCACACAGTCACCTTGGCCGGCGATTGTTGAGAAGCGGTGGAGGTTAGCGTGATCCTCCGGTCCATGGCCACCTGGCGGGCCAGCGGTGTGACAAGGGCGCCCTGAGGCACAGGCAGCTCGCCACCCGGAGGGATCGCCTGAACGTCTGCTTCGGTCACAATCGACCGGGACGCCGACGGCGAAGGCTCCTGAGAAAGCCCGAGGGTGCGGTATACCACTCGCCGAACCATTTGACGGACGCGCTTGTCGTTCAGCATCGACGCGACCTATCTCCCAGTGCGAGCTGCGGGCGCTTCGAGTTCATGACGCGGATCACGAAAAGGCCTCGAGTGAACATGATTGAGTCCTATCCCTTTGAGCCAGGCTCGCCGACCAGCCCACTTCCCTTGGGGAGATCGTGCTTCGACACGCCGGCCCGGCCGGCTGATCGCACCAGTTCAACTTCGAAGCGTGATCGGTCGCCTCGATGAAGGGCCTTGTAGTGCTCGATGGGCGTATCGTCGGCCAGGTAGCTGACGCTGTCGAGGAGGATCAGCGGAGCTCCGGTCGGCACCCTCAACAGCCCAGCCTGGTACTCGTCGGCGGCGACAGCCTCGATCGTCCGCCGGCCTCGGGCCAAGACCAGGCCACATTCCGTCTCGAGGAATTCGTACAGGGACCGGTGAGAGAAGTCAGCCTCGACCAACTGTGGGCATAACCGGTAGGGCAGGTAGGTCGAGGTCAGGACCAGCGGCACATCCTCGACGAAGCGCAGACGATCGATCTGAACGACCGGGGATCCGGCCGGAAGGGCGAGACGGTCTGCAACCACAGCGCTGGCAGGGATGATCTCCTGACGCAGGACCTGGCTATACGGGGTGTGCCCAAGATCGATCATGTCCTGGTAGAAGCCGGACAACTCCTGAATGTGGCTTTCGGTGAACTTTGGGCTTGCGATAAAGGTCCCCTTGCCTTTGCGACGCACGATCAGACCTTCGTAAGTCAGGTCCTTGAGTGCCTGCCGGACGACGGTCCGACTGACGTCGAGCTCACGACAGAGCTCGGGCTCACCCGAGAGGAGGTCCCCTGGGCGCAAGCGGCCAGACTCGATCTGAGCCCGCAATCCATCCTTCAACTGAACGTAGTAGGGGATCGGGCTGTCTCGGTCAACCTTCACATTGAGCTTTGCCGGCACTGTGAGCTCCGCTCGCGCAAGGCAAGGTATACCGTTACCTTGTCATACAGTAATCCTGTTATCTTGTCATTACAAGTAGTATCTTAGTCCAAACCCACACGGATGTCAATCGCGTCCTTCTGTGGACTTTTTGCCCACCCCGACCAGGGTGGACAGGTGCCGGCCCTAACCTGAAGCCCGGGTTTTGAGGAGTGAAGGCAGCGGCAGCTAGCGCCGCGGTTTATCACCCGGCCATACCTTCACGGGAACGTCAGGCCTTCGCGACCTTTGCCCAGGGATCACGTATAGGAGTAGGGAATTACTTACCAAGAGGAGGATGCACGATGCCGACAGATATCAAGCGGGTTTATCGATCGCGCCTGGACCGGATGGTCGGGGGCGTGTGCAGCGGCCTGGGAGAGTACTTCGAGGTCGACCCTACGTTGATCCGGCTGCTCTTCGTTCTTGGCACGCTCGCTGGTGGACCGGGGGTCATCGCCTACCTTATCCTACTGGTCGTCGTTCCGCTCGAGCCTGTGGTAGTGGCCCCGACTGCCAGCTAACTGCCAAGTCCAAGACACCGGTGTGGGCGCAGTACGGGGTTCACTCCTGCGCCCGCTCGCGCCCTGACGTAGACGGGAGTCGGGCTCCCCGGTCGGCCCAAGGCGCCTTGTCCAACGAGAATCAGATGCCTGTGGAGGGGCCTGCAGCCTCCGGGGGGGTGCGGGATGTCTTGCGCATAGCCACACAAGGGGAGTAGAAGCAAGCTCAGCCGACGGGTCGGGTTTGCGCTGTCGAGTGGAATCTAGGCGGGTGGAGGTTCAGGCAGCGGGGGCAAGCAGGTCGCCGACGACCCCGAGCAGGGCCGCGGAAGTAAA
>MGOM01000125.1:44465-49573 GCA_001797105.1 Chloroflexi bacterium RBG_19FT_COMBO_62_14 | reverse complement strand
TCCCGGATCAGGGTCAAACCATCCGTCTTCGGCATCATGATGTCAACCAGCATGAGATCGGGCCTGATGGTCTCCAGCATTTCTTTGGCGTGGCTGGCGGAATGGGCCCCAAAGACCACGAACCCCCTATCTTCCAGGATGTATCGGACCGCGTTGACGAACTCTGTTTCGTCATCGATGACCAGGATCGATTTGGAGACCTCTTCTTTTTTCACCAGGCCTTCTCCCTTTGCCCCTAGTCTCTCCCACCGTCCGACCGGGCCCCAATGAAAGCCCTCTACGCCCCGATTATATCCGGTGGACACCCCGAGTTTTCCTTACAGGGGAGTTACAGTCCGCGCCCGAGAATTCGGCCTGTTCAAGTACCCACAGCCGGCGTAGAGGTCGGCGGCATCCCCTCGAGTGAGATTTCCGCCGTGAATACGGGAGAGACGTTCCCCAGCCCATCCCGATATTGCACGGCAATGTAGAAGCCGACCCAGTTTATCGGGAGAGTGACGGAGAAGGACTTCGCAGCGGTGAAAGGTTCCCAAGGCGCTTGCACCAGGTCCTGTTCATCCAGGAACCCCACCCCAGTCAACGCTCGGAGGTCTGTCACAGCTGCGAATGGGCTCTGTGCCCGAAAGACGACTTCGAGATCGATCGCTTGGCCGGCAACGCCGCCGGCGCAGCAGCGACCATCCTCGATGACGAGCCCGCCCTCAAACTCGGCAAACGGAGCAGGCGGGCCTAGATCGGTTGGCGGTATGTAAGCCGGGCTGCGCGTCGCCAGATAGGAGATGAACCCAGACTGAATGGCCACCTCGGTCGCCAAATCGGCGTTGGCCGTCTCGAGGGCTTCCAGGCGTGACGCTTGAAGCGCAAGCTCGGTAGCTACCATTGGGTTGCCTCCGGACGCCAAGCCCGGAGGGAGCACGAGGTTGCACCCGATGCAGACGAGCACCACGCCCGAAGCTGCAGCCCGAAGGATTGCTCGACTGAAAGTGATCATCGGTCTCCTCTGGATCACCTATAACCTTGAGGCTGAAGTAACGGCGATCTCAGCATGATGAATCCCACTCAGATCATGCCCATTTTACGGTGGGACTCACTCCCCCGGCTGACTCCCCAGGCCGTCCGAGGGGACGTTGACGATGATCGTATGCGCACCAGACTCTGAGCGTAACTTCAGAGACTCATCACCTCTCACCTTGAGGGCGTCGCCGGCCCGGAGGTCTTGTTTGTTCGCTTGGAGCCCCCCTTCAACAACGACCATGTACGATTGCCGCTCTGCCCGGTTCCGAAATGCCACCTCGCCCGCTGGTTCTACCTCGACGGCGTATATCTCCACATCCTGCTCAACTTCGATCGCCGATTCCCCGCTTCGACCACTCACCAGCCGGAGGAGTGTGTTGCGCCGAGCGTCTTCCGGAAACCTGGCGTGACGATACTCGGGGGCCAACTTGGCCCGCCTCGGCCGGATCCAGACCTGGATGAAACGGAGAGGGGTCGTAGGAGACAGGTTCATCTCGGAGTGAGTGACGCCCGATCCCGCGCGCAGATACTGGACCTCCCCGCGGTCGAGCGTGTGCTTGTTGCCGAGGCTGTCGGAGTGGGTCAACTGTCCTTCGATGCAGTACGAGATGATCTCCATCTCCTGGTGGGGATGCTCCTCGAATCCCCTCCCCGGCCGGAGGACGAAGTCACTGAGAGCACACAGGACGCCGAAGTGGGTGTTTGACGGGTCGACGTACTCGGCGTAAGCGAAATGGTATTGCGCCTGGCCCCAGCCGTCGTTCGAACGGTAGATGCCCTCGGATTCGATTCGGGTGAGCACGGTCCGATCTCCAGCAGTTGAGTGCCGACGGGCGACACACAGATACTTCCAGGGAGCGTTCCCGCATGGTAGGACGGCTAGCCAGTGCGCCTGTCCAGACAAGACGACCCCGAACCTCAGCGGACGAGATGGGTCGGGGTTGCGATTCGACTATAGCCGCCCTTCCGGCCTCGGTCAAGGGTTGCATTCCTCCGACATGGTCATGTGGAGAGGGGCATCAGCAGCCGACCTTCTGGCTTTCGAATGCTGCTATTCAGACGAAGGGTGCTCGGGTCGCCCAAGGAGTCGGTCGGCTAGATGGAGCCCGCCGGAGAGAAATGCCTGGCCAACTCGGACGCATAGCGGCGACCAAGGGTCTCTCGTCGCTGCACCACCCACTCGGAGAATCGCTTCGATCCATTCGGTGCCTGCTCTGATGTCAACATCTCATCCATCAATCCCCGCAGCTCGTCAGCCGTGAGTATGACGTCTCGGACTGCCATCCCGATGAGCTGTCCGGTGGCAATCCCCGCCCAGGGTGGAAAACGGATCAAAGGGATCCCAGGTCGCACCTGCGTTGAGATCACTTCCAGGAATTCCTTGAATGTGAATTCCTCAGGCCCGATGACGTCTGTGGTCGTGGACGTCGGATCACGCGAGGCCCGGATGGCCAGCGCGGCAAGGTCCTCGACAAATACGGGCTGCAGACGGTAGGCGCCTGAGCCGAAGATCGGGAAGACAGGGAAGCGCCGCATCAGCCAGGCGATGTTGTTCACTAAGATGTCCCCGTCCCCAAAGACAAGAGTCGGACGCAGGATGGCATACGCAATGCCCGAGTCTCTTAAGGCGCTTTCCTGGCGAGCCTTGCCCGCATAGTAGGCCAGCGAGGACCCCTCCGACGCCCGTGTCACGCTGATATGGACGATCTTCTCGACACCGGCCGATCGGGCACACTCGAAGAGGATCGATGTATTCCGGACGGCTTGCGCGAAAGTCATCCCGCGCTGCTCGAAGCGGATCCAATACGTGTTGTAGAGTGTGGTGACCCCGCGCAGGTGATCCGTCAAGAGAGCGGGGTGGTCGAAGTCGTACGGGAAGGCGCTCACCGCGCTATTGAAGGGGTCGGCCCTTCTCCAATGGGTGGTGACCGTCCTGACGTCTTCGCCGGTCTCAAGCAGTTTACGGGCGATGCTCTTCCCGATGTAGCCGAATGCACCTGTCACAACACTCGTCATCTTGAGTCTCTTTGTGAGTCTGCCGGACTCAAAGCAAGAGGATAAGCTCCTATCGTCGGGGCTTCTTCTCTTTAGGGGGAAGCGATTGGCTGTATACGATCGCCTTGTTGATCCATCTCTTAAATTCGCCCTTATTGTCGCGAATGCTCTCAGGGACGATGACATAGTCCCGCATCGGCTTGCCGGGCATCGGCTCAAGGAACCCGCTTCCCGGTTTCTTCAACAAGATGGCTTGGTCGTCCTCCGGGAGCCGGAGGATCAACACGTCCGCATGGAGGCCGACCGTCATGTGTCCGTTGATAAACCCGCACGGGTAGCCGAACACCTTGCGAAGTTCGACGTCGGGGAAGGACTTCATCGTCGTATCGAAGAACGCGACAAGTGTCTCGGGAGATCGCTTCAGTTTCGGACGTTCGCCGGCCTTCTTCGTCGGGACTTTGGTGGCCTTCTTTGGAGCGGACTTACTCTTGACCATCGGTCTCTACTTCACTCGGACAGACAACCCACGGGGCTTGTCGGATTGAGAACTCCCTTCCTTGAGGGGCAACCGTGGCCTCGGCCTTGAACCCCCTGACCATCTGGGACGGCCAGGCCGAGGACTGGTTCACTTCATTTGTACCCTGAGCAGGTATTTCCCCGGCTCACCCAGGCCCAGCGCAGGCGAGCGACTAGTCTGCCGGCACAAAGCCGAAGCCCGTCTTGCCGCCGAATTCTACTTCCACATTCGTGGAAGAAGCCTGCCGGTACTCTTCCTATACTCGAGATAAGCCTCCCCGAACTTGGCGATGAGAACTTCTTCTTCGCGCGGGATGACCACCGCAACGAATAGGATAGCCCCGATGACGACCAGCCCGGCCATGAATGCGTTTGAGGCAACAAGGCTGAGTGAGAAGAAGGCCAGCAAGGCCCCGCTGTACAACGGATGTCGAATCCGGTGGTACGGTCCGTCCGTGACAAGCTGATGGTCCTTCTTGGTGAGAACAGTCTCCGAGATGTTGGATCCGATGGAGGCGAACACCCACCACAAGAAGAAGACGCACAGGGCCCCGATTGCGAGGCCGGTCCAGCGCAGCCAATTCGGTAAGGGGACGAATGACCACTGCATCCAATCGGGGTTGATGGCAAAGGCGGTGAAGGAGAGGAAGAGCGGCAAGGCCAGAACCGCCCGCAGCACAACCGCCCAGACGCCCTCCTCGCGGCGAGCGATGGTGCCTGAGGTCCTGCGTGCCCTGGCACGGAACGTCGCCGAGAGCGCGAATGCGATCGCCAGGATTGTCACGAAACCCCAGCGGAAGATTATCGCCATCTTTTCGTACTCAGGGTAGATCCGTCTTCAACTCCAGTGACGAGGCGCTTGGGCATATTCATGTTTCGGCGCCAGGGCCTGCGGAACGGGTGGGGAAGCGTCATCAACTTCGGGCGCTGGTCTTGGAGGCGATCCAATCGGCGACGACCCAGCAGCACACGAAATATGGGAATACCCCGTAGAAAGTATCGCTCACCGAGTGTAAACTGCGGTCGATGGCCACGAACTCCATGGGGGATGAGATTGATCGGCGTCGAGTATTGGCGTCCAGAGCGTCCACCGGCAACGGTGATCACTGCGAAACCCTCGCCGAGAATCGGATGAAGCGCCGAGGTAAGGGTGGACTTGACGATGAAGTTGCTGAGGCGGGATGGCATGCAATCCTCGCTCCGAGTTGTTTCATCGCATGGATGCCCTCACCGATTCCCCGAATCGAGACGAACAGTCCATGCCTGGCACTCACCCGGGCCTCGGCGTTCGCCGGCTCCGCGTTGCACAGCCTGGATATATACCACAGCCTGTTGCTCGGCCCCCGTTGCGGCCGAAGTCCGCTGCCGGGGGGACACCCGGCTAGACAGCGCGCGACGCCTCCACCTTCAGCGCGTATGGTCGGCATCGCTTGTCAGCCCGAAGCGATCGATCTTCTCGCTGATACCGCTGCTCCTTCTCACGCCGCGCAGACGGGCGGCGATCTCCAGGTTCTGGCGAACGCTGAGCTCGGGATAGGCCGCCGGAGCCTCCACCATGTGACCGACCCTGTCCCACGGCCCGC
>MGOM01000125.1:40937-44451 GCA_001797105.1 Chloroflexi bacterium RBG_19FT_COMBO_62_14 | reverse complement strand
ACCAGCACGCCGAACAACCTGACACTGCCGCGGGTTGGTCGAATCATGCCGAGTAGCGACCGGATCGTGATGGTCTTTCCGGCGCCGTTCAGCCCCAGGAAACCGTAGATCTCCCCTTGCGCGACATTCAGATCGACCGAGTCGACGGCGAGCGTGTCACCAAAGCGCTTCGTCAGTTCGCATGCTTGGATGATCAGTGACATGCGCTGGAAAATCGCCCCTTCCTTTGGGATATCGGATCGGCTCGCCCTTGAAGAGGCTGCTCTGGGCCGGCCATTGGTGACTAGCCGAGCAACGCGGCAACGACGCGCTGGATCGAGAATGCGACCAGAGGCAGGAACAGGCCCGTCAAGACCGCCGTCAGCGTCCCCGGCTCCTATGGCCAGGTCTGCATCTTCTGGATGTACTGTTCCTCAAGGATCAGCGTCGAAAGAAGCCGGTTGAGTTCATCAATGCCCTGGCCTTCGGCAGTGTCGATCCGGTGGTGGATGTTTTCGAGGGTGACCTTGATCCTGAGGCCCACGTCCGTTCGTAAGCGTTCCTTCTCTTCGACCATGCGTCGATGGACGCTCTGCAGTGGCCACAGGAAGACGAGAAGGCTTAGGGGGAGAGACACAATCAGGAGGTACCCGTAGACGAGCGGATTGGCCATCACGGTTGGGAAGGAAACGAAGAACAAGTAAGACAGCGCCGCGATGAGTAAGGCGATGCGCGATGTCAGCAGAGAAAATGCGAACAAGGGGGGGCGCTGAAACAAGTCCAACCTCGGAGAGCGATCATGCGCCTGGGTGACGGCGAACAGGACGCGCAAAGCCCTGTAGCTGCAGGTCAGGATCATGCTGGTGTTGATCCAACCGATGAACAAGACGAGCGAATCAGGACAAGCGCGCCCGGCGAGCAGGCCGAAGAAGGTGGGATCAAGCCAGTTGATGGCAAGCATGTACACGACACCGGCGCCAAGGGCCAGGACCACGCTAATGGGAGGAGCCGACGTCAGCTGAACGAGCAAGCGGCGATAGAGAAGGGCATCAGCCTCCAGGGCAGGGCGAAAGGACTCGAGTGCCCGCCGGCCAACCACCTGCGTGTGATGGATCGCCGCCAGAGAGAGCACGCTCCATATGGAGGTCATTGCCAGCGGCAGGCTGAAACGAGGGACTGCAGCAGCGGAGCATGCCCAATCCGCGGCATGCGTGGTCGCGACAAGTAGCAGGCCTGCTGCCAGGTACACGCTCCACGCCGGGAGCGGGAGGCGATCGATGAGGCCGGTCACTCTATCGATGAGGCTCTGGCGCATGGCCTCCACGGTGTGTTCAGGATCGGTTAAGGCGGCCGATGTCATCATAGCATCACCCTCGGGTGCTGTCATCGTGCGGGACCTGCGCTATGGGAAAGAGCGTGTTATTGATCGTGACGATCGCTCCGTCGCGCTGCGGTCCCGCCCCCTGTTGGCTATTAGCGAAACACAGAACTCAGTAGGCCAGCCCCTGCACCGAGTGCGATCAGCCAGGTCGAGTTCAGCTTGAAGCGGACCAACAATCCCAGCGAGGCCAGGGCAATCCCAATTGTGATGGTGTCGATCAAGCAGGCGCGGCCCAATTGCCAACTAACAGCGGCCATTAGCCCCAACGAAGCGACGTTGACGCCATCGAGCAGCCCACCGATCCAGGGGGAGTTGCGGATCCTTGGGATGAGGGGATTCGACACGGCGACAAGGACGAAGGAAGGCAGAAAGATGCCCACCGTGGCCAGGACTGCCCCTCGAGCCCCGCCAAGTACGTACCCGATAAACGTCGCCGTTGTGAAGACCGGGCCAGGGGTGAGCTGGCCGATGGCGATGGCGTCCAGCAACTGGCGGTCCGTCAGCCATCCGAGTCTCTCGACAAGATCGGCATGCAAGACCGCAAGGAGCACGTACCCGCTGCCGTAGAGAACCGAGCCGATCTTCAGCAGGATCAGGAACAATGCCGTGAGGCTGAAAGGTGAGGCTATCAGGGCCGGAGCGGCAAGAGTCCCAAGCCCGGCGATTGACAGCGGGAGCCACGCTCCGGTGAGGCTACGCCCAAGCCGGCCGTAGTTCGCAGCGGCCGTCACAACCAGCCCTCCCACGAGGAGCAAGACAAGCTCGTTGACGCCCGCCAAAGACAGGATGAGGACAGCCAGCCCGACGCAGGCCATGATCGGCGTCTTGACCGCCCTCTTGCCCAGGTTCCAGAGAGCCTGGAGGATGATGGCGATGACGACTGGCTTGATCCCATAGAGAAGCCACCCCGCTTCAGGTGTAGCCCCGTATCGGACGTAGCTCCACGCAAGGCCCATCACCATGAGCACCGCGGGCATGATGAAGCTGACGCCGCCGACGATCAAACCGGGCCAGCCGGCACGGCGAAAGCCGATGTGGATTGCCATCTCGGTAGAGTTGGGACCGGGGATGAGATTGGTGGCCCCTAGCAGATCCAAGAATTCCTGATCGTCCAACCACTTCCGCCGCTTGACCGTCTCGTCGTGCATGATCCCTATGTGCGCAGCCGGACCACCGAATGCCGTGGCACCGAGTCTGAGAAACAAGAGTGCTACTTGGCGGAGGCGGAGGGAGAACGAAGCGGTCATGCAGGGCGGATCAAACCTCCCGGACGTCTGCCTCGAGGGCATCCAGCCGGCGAACAAGCGTGTAGGCCACACAGTCGAAGTGGCGCGTCCAGAAACGCCTTGCCTGGGGATTCATCGGCTCGAAGTCGACGGCGCAGCGATCGTATCCTTGATCCTTGGCCCAGCCGAGAGCCCGATTGAGAAGACACGTCGCAACCCCCTTGAGCGCGCCACGTCGGCGCCAGGTGAGTGTACAGGGCCTCATAGACGCGGCGGCCGTCGGTTCCGGCGACGGTGTTGGCCCACTCAGCTGAGAACAAACTCGGCTTGCCGAGCAAAGACGCGAGCTGCCAGGCTATGATGAAGCCTATCAAGGATCCTTCGCGGATCGCAGCCGGGCCCGAACCTGTTTTCAGCAGGTCCGCAAAGAGCCCACTCAGCGTGGTGGCGTCCGCGTATCGGGCAGGGTTCTCCGGCGCGAGGCGGCGCCCCGGATGGAGGTGAGTCTCCCCCTAGGACTCCCGGTTCGGAACCGCCGGACGCACCCGCTCCCACACTTCGGCATACACCGCTCCCCCCCGGCGCACCTCGCAGACGAGCCGAAAGTCACCAGGATCCCAGCGCGCGCTTCGCACATCCTTGCAGAGGACCACGAAGTCTGCTTTCCAGAGGGGGGAGTACTGGCTCTCGATCTGCAAGTCACTCCGGGCGTAGGGGATTGCATTCTGGACCTGCCCGAAGATCATGAGTGCCTGAGCCGGACCAGCCATCCGATTGACCGTCTCAGTACCTTCCTTGATCGACGTGCACCAGTAGTCCTGGCTGTATCTGCCGTATGCGCCGTCCACGCCGCCGGCAAAGATGTTGAAGTAGGTATATTCATACGGCTGGAGGGAGATGATCCCCCCCAGACCCGGTATGAGGATCA
>MGOM01000125.1:37832-40859 GCA_001797105.1 Chloroflexi bacterium RBG_19FT_COMBO_62_14 | reverse complement strand
ACAAACAACAGGTGCCTGATGCCGCCGTAGATCCCTGCGCCACGGAAGATCAGCCAATAGGTTGGTGCACCAATCCATCCGGCAAGCAGTCCAACCACAAGCGGGTCGGACTCACGCTTGAGTGACTTCCATACCAGGACCGGAAAGCCGACCCCGGCCAGAATCAGCGCCGGCTCGGTGAGTTGAAGACTCAGGAACTCCGGGAAATAATTCCAAGGCAGCTCCGAGGTGAAGACGACTCGACCCCGGAAGACCGCAGTGTGGAGCCCGTACGCATCCACTTTAGAGAAGCTGTCCAGGATCCGGCGCACGGGATCGGCCCAGAGGTACGGCCAGGTAAGGTAAGCGACAGAAGCGGCAACGAGCCAGAAGAGCAGCAGCGGCAGGACCGCCTTCATTCGGCCACGGTAGAGCATATACAGGGTCAGGATTGCTCCAGCCAAGACCCCCACCTGACGGATGCAGATCGCGCCACCCAGGAACACGGCTGAGCCGAGCCAGTAGGGGTACCGACCGCTTGACCAGGCGCCCATCCAGAGCGCCCCAATCGATTCGAGAGAGGCGCTGGCGAAGACGATCGCCACCAAGACGAGAAGTGCACTTATCCCCAGGCGCAGCAGCGAGAAGAGGCTACCGAACTTCTCGATGTAGAGCTGCAAGGGGGTCTTGTAGGCATCGACAGCGATGAGATCGAAGAGCCGTTGGATCGGCCAGAGAGCATGCCTGTTATAAGCCGCCTTAACCCCCCACTCGCCCAGATGCTGCAACAAGCCTACGAGGAACAAGTCCACGATGATGAGCGTACCTAGCGTCAAGGGGACAACGAAGTGACTCTTGGTGCTTTCATGCAATCCGCGCCAGTCCGCGCCCACGCGTTTTGTGAACCGGCGAAGAGCGATCCTCAGACCTTCCGGCGGCTGCCCAGGGTGTTTTCCTGAGAAGGCCTCCCATCCGTCCACCCCGACCAGACCCGATGCGATCACAGCCAGAAAGAACGTCATGAAGGGAATGTCTTTCTGGTTCACAAAAGCGGAGCCGAACAGAATCGGCTGCGTCGCGAAGAGGACTGTTGCCATCAGCGCGGACTTTCGACTGAGAAGCCGTAAGCAGATCACATAGAAGGACAATGCGCCGAAGAGGAATGTGGCATAGGTCGTCATGTGGCGACCGTCGGCGAGCGACCAGAGAGGCAAGATCCGGTGAATCGTCTCGGATGTTGCCGTGAAGATCATGAAGTACAGAGGGCCATGTTCCACCAACCCCGGTAGGGCGAAGTAGTCCTTCGAGCCAGCATAAGCCCTTCGAGCCGCCTCTCCGACCGCCACGTTGTCAACTTCGTCCCACGACACCCCATAGGTTCGTACGAGCAGCATGCCGACGACTGCTGCCATAGCCAGGAGGGCCGCGACCGGAAGGTGCGGGATCCTCGAAAGCATCGGCGGGGAGAGTACTCCTCGCCCGATGGACGGAGATCCACCGGGGAGCGGACGGTGATCCTGATGAACAACCTCGTCAGTCATGCGGGGACCACATCATGCGGCGATGGATGGGATGCACCGAGCGGCGACCCTCTCCGTAGATCAGCGACACCTTGATCTCATGGACCCAACGTCGAGCTCGACGCCACTCAACCACTCTGGCGGTCCATTATAGGCCCAAGGACTCCATGAGGACGGACCTGCACGGAGGCTGTCCAACGATCTCTGCCGAGGCGGGAGCGGCCCATAACTGAATGGGAGCCAAGGCCAGTTATCGTGCTTCGGTGAAGCCCTGGTCACGCCTCCGCCCGCAACAAAAGGTCTGCCGGGGTGGCACCGGCCTAGCGAATTCCCCTTAGAATAGTAGATGCTAAGCGGGCTGTCACAACTCTTAGATGTCGATCGAGGTCGACGCGGCGCCATTCCGCACGAAACCCCGATCCAGTGCTCCGTCCGTTTCTCGTCTGTCATCAACGACACCGACTGAGTGGAGATCTAGCGAGTGGATACGTCTTCCGGAAGCGCTGGCCGACGCTCTGCGTGGTCAGCGCACTGGCCCGTTATCGGGCTGCTCTTGACGGGTGTCGTCGTCGGCCTCTGGCTTGGAAACGACTACGGAGAATCGCTGGATGAGGCAGCGAATGCCGGATCGGGCGCACAGGCCCTGCTCGCATACAGTGGCTCAGGCGACTACTTCTCGCTGCCCTCTCTGGCGGATCATGGGCCTGTCTACTTCATGGCCTTTGTCTCGACCTCGCGCGCCCTCCATGCCCTCGTCCCGAGTTGGAGCCTGTCGGATGGCCGCCATCTGACCAACTACCTGATGTTTCTGGCCGGGGTGTTGAGTTTCTACTTCATCTGCCTCAGGTTCATGCCTCGCAGCTATGCGGGGATGACGACGATTCTCTTCGCGACCCAACCTCTCCTGTTCGGGCACGCATTCATCAACCAGAAAGACATCCCCTTCTTGACGTTGTTCCTCGCCACGCTGTCGGTTGGCCTGACTTGGCTCGATCGCACGCCGACGGGTACTCTCGCTCTGTCGGGGTCTCTGGGTGTTGAGCGGCAGAAGACCGTTCCAATCAAGTGGGAGACGATCCGAGCAGAGTGGAGAAGCCTTCGCGCGGGGAGGAGAAGGTGGCTGGTTGCCCTCTGCATCTTTGGATCCGTTCTCGCACTCGACATGGTGATCGTGCGCTCGATCGAGCACGCTGGCAGGGGGCTTGTGATTGCCGCATTCAACGCCAAGGCCCCGATCCCCATCCAGAACCTCTTCGATTGGATCGCTACCGATGCTTACAAGACGCCGGTGGAGCTTTACCTGGCCAAGTACGACAGTGTCGTGATCATTCTGCGCCAGACCCTTGCCCCGGTCTTGATCCTGGCCGTGCTGATCGCGTTGAGCACAGCTCTGCCTTCGTTCGCCGAGCTTTGGGGGTTCTCGAGGAGGGGGATCCTTCAATGTTCCATGCTCGCTGCAGGTATGCTTTTGGGAGCTCTGATCAGCGTGCGCCAAATCGGAGTCTTCGCCGGTGGTCTGATAACCCTA
>MGOM01000125.1:37297-37814 GCA_001797105.1 Chloroflexi bacterium RBG_19FT_COMBO_62_14 | reverse complement strand
CGATTGAAAGCCCTATTCTTCTTGGTCGTCTACTGGCTCGTGGCGGCGTGCGTGACGGTGGCCACATGGCCATACCTTTGGCCTGATCCAGTCGGACGCTTCATCCAGAGCGTACTCCGCGTCGGCAGCTTCCCCACCCATGATGTCCTTTTCCGCGGCAGTGTGTTGAGTTCGGCAAACCTGCCCTGGACGTATTTCCCAACTCTGGCCGGCCTGGAACTCACCGAGCCGGCCGTCATCCTCGTGCTCATCGGGTCCTTTGCTCTGGTTTGGAGACGGTTCATCGCTCGCCGGGGCGCTCTCCGAGTTGAAGATGGGATCCTAGGGCTATGGGGAGCGATCCCCCTAATCGGTTTGTTGTTCGTTGGGGTGTCGGTGTATGGCAACATCCGCCAACTCTTGTTTGTCCTGCCTCCGTTCTTTGTTCTCGCCGGGAAGGGTCTTGAAGCCGTCGGATCTGCACTGCGGTTCAAGGCCTCCACCATACTCTTGACAGCACTCGTTGCGTTGCCCGGGA
>MGOM01000125.1:37213-37288 GCA_001797105.1 Chloroflexi bacterium RBG_19FT_COMBO_62_14 | reverse complement strand
TCGTCGCCTTGCATCCCTACGAATACGCCTATTTCAACGCCATCGCCGGGGGAGTCGGCGGCGCGGACGGCGAGT
>MGOM01000125.1:35528-37183 GCA_001797105.1 Chloroflexi bacterium RBG_19FT_COMBO_62_14 | reverse complement strand
GTGAAGCCGCCGAAGCCGCCAGCGCACTGGCCGAGGCGAATGCGACAGTCTTGGCAATCCCGCAATCGAATCAAGTCCGACCCTACTTGAGGCCGGATCTGAACTTGGTGGCCGGCCGCAGCAACGTCTCGATTGCCGACGTCGTCGTGACGTGTACCTATCGGGATGCCGAGGGGTGGGTGACGGGGGACTTCAGCCTGGTGTATCAGGTGGAGCGGGGAGGTGCCGTGTTCGCCAAAGTCTGGAAGCGAGTAGGCAGCCAATAGGCATGTGCCTCAGCTATTTGGCACTCGACTCAGGGGGGACTCCGGGTAGGTCGATTTGCAGCCCGGGCTTCGTGCTATCTCCGGGAGAACGGCAAGTCTCGTGAACCCGGACATCGGTGGTTTCCGAGTACGGCACAGGCGACTCGATTCACCTCGATCCGAGTGCAGTTAGCAGTTCGTCCTCAATTCTTCCCCTCAACTCATCCCTGGCCGCGCGGAAGGCATGCAGTCTACCGTCCACAGGTCCTTCCGCCTTCGAAGGGTCCTCTACCGACCAGTGTAGACGTACCCGGGCATTCGGAAAGAACGGGCAGGACTCGTTCGCCTCGTCGCACACCGTGATCACATAGTCAAAGCGCTGGCTGACGAATGCGCCGAGGGATTTCGAGGTATGACCTCGAATGTCGATGCCGATCTCCCTCATGACCTGGGTGGCTTCGGGGCGGACCGAGGTGGCCACGGTTCCCGCGGACTGAACATCAACCTCACTACCGGCCAGGCTCCGGAGAAGCCCCTCGGCCATCTGAGATCTTGCGCTGTTGTGGGTGCACAAGAACAGCACCCTGAGAGATCCGGCCTGGCCACTCAAAGGTCTCACCTCGGAGAAATCGACGCTCGCTTGATCTTACCCCACTCGAGTCCTTCGCGGCCTCCCCCAGCGGTCGATGCATCCGGCGATTTGTTACCCCCGGCTTGCTCGCAACATGGTCACAGCTGGCCGTGCGGAATCGATCCACGGCCGGTGCGGCGAATCATGTCGACGCAAAATGGTGGGACTCAGGCGGGCCTTTGGCGCTTGCCTCGGCCGAGATGACTGCGTAGGACTTGCTGTTCCTATGGTCCCGAACCCGGGGCTTCGTACATCGCCACGATCGTTTTCCCATGACGATCGATTCCGTAGCCAACCTCCCCCCCGGGATAGTCCGCCTGCACCAGTGGCAGGTTTTCCTCCGTTCCTCGCATGAAGGCGAAGAGCAGGCGCTCACCCGACGGCCGGGGATTGTCGGCTGAGCCCCAAGGAGAGACCATCCGCACGATCCCTATCTGAGGCGCAAGATATGCCAGGTTGGGATTGGGAGCCGGATCGCGTTCATTGCCGAAGAAGATGACCTGATCCACTTCAGGATTCCCTCGGAGGTAGTTGGCAATGTGCTGGCTGGCCAGGGCCCCGCCTGTATCGAAATCCCCTGTTGGCGTGTAGACGAAGAAATACAGGCCGATGTCACGTGCACCGATCCACAGACTGATCGCGAATGCAATAGATGCAACGAGGCCCGTATGGGAGGGCCATCCTCTGGAGGCGGTGCGTATGGCCTGGGAGAGGGCCACGCCGATCACCAGGGCGGCGGCCGGAGCGGCCGGGACGAGGCGTTGCGCAGCAGGTGTGGA
>MGOM01000125.1:29174-35496 GCA_001797105.1 Chloroflexi bacterium RBG_19FT_COMBO_62_14 | reverse complement strand
TGGCGCCTCGCGCGTCCCGGTATTTCCAGATCAGGACGACGAGGCCCACGACGAAGAGCAGAGTGGCCCCTCCCTGCAACAGTGGGATCCCGGGGCGATACCAGGCGTTGAGGGGAACGGAGATATAGGCAAGGAAACCTCGAATAATCTGCCGCGCCAGGATCAACCCAGGAGGCATTCCAGTCATGGCCTCCTCGGCCCGCAGCCATGGGCCGATCAAGGATTTGCCGTGGACTAATCCGAAGTAGACGTCCGGGTTCTTTACATAGAACCAAGCCAGCGGCAAGGTCACAACAACGGTCATCAATCCCATGAGAAGCAAATCCGGCAACGCCCGGACGAAGCGGCGGCGGTCGAGGACGAATGCGATGACGAGCCAGACAGGTACAATCAACAGGAGGAGCCGAGAAGTCATGTAGAAGTACTGTGACAGGCCCAGGGTAAGGCCAGCCAGAATGTATGAGGATCGTCTGCCAGTCTTCCAGCCGTGCCAGACTGCGCCCAGGACCAGGACGTACCACAATCCATCCCAGATATTGTTGAACCCGAGGCGGCTGAAGTGGATGTGGAAGTGCGAGAAGGCGAGGAAGATCGCCGCCAAGAGACCGGCCCGGTGGCCGAACATCGATCGACCGAGCATATACAATGCGCTCACCGTCAGTGCACCGGCCAGCGCAGACAGGATCCGGATTGCCTGGGCGGTGTTCCCTAAGATGAGGATGGGGAGAGCCTGACCGTATAGGAATAGTGTGGGGAAGAGGTGAGGGCCAGAGGCGAAGAGGTTCGTAGCCTTACCCTTCAGGACTTCCACCGAAGCCAGTGCGAAAAGGCTCTCATCGCCGGTGAGCACGTAGGGGATACTTGATGTTGCCGTCCCACGCACTAGAAACGCCAGGCTCGTCAATCCCGCCAGCCCGAGGATGAGCCTTGGGCTCGGTCGAAAGACCTCCCCGTCTACTTGAGAGACTCCCAGGACGAACAAGAGAATCCCAAGCCCCCAGCAGACCGCCGCCAACTTCTGGGTATCCGGCTGGATGCCGAAATTGGCGGCCTGAGCGGCGAGCAGGGCGAAGGCGAGCGCAGCCCCAATCGACAACAGGCCAGTCGGACGAAGTCCGAGCCAGCCGGTGAGGCGCGCCCACAGGGCCGGCTTGCCACCACCACGTCGGCGAAACGCCAGGGGATAAGCCGCTGACAGGACGAGAAGCCCCCCGACCGTCATGAATGGTGCAGCCGTCCATCGAAGCTCGGGGATGAGCATCGGGTTTAGAAGTCGGGTCGAGGCGAGTGTGGCTGCTCCGCCGATGAGCAAAGGACCCCCGGTCTTGATCTGTGCGACGACCCTCTGCAGCCTCGGCCGGGCCTCGCCTCCCTTGTGGTCGGCCGCCGGAGAACGCCGCGAGTGTCTACGAATCCGCAGAGCCCAGACCACGCCAAGATCCATGATTGTGGCGGCGAGGATGGCGGGGACGAGCCAATCTTGCACAACCATAGATCCAGGGTTCCTTCTGGCAGGGGGGCCGCAGCCCCCGGGATCGGACCGGAGACGCCCCCCTAGAGATGCACCGAGGCGTCCACGAGGGGAGCCTCAATCTATCGAATCCTGACGTGGCCCGGCCCGCGCCCCGAGCAACTCCTGATGCAAGCCTTGGTCGGGGTGTCGTTCTCAGGCGGAACGATGTCCCAACTCGACCCCCTCCGGTTTCCCCTCGCCTAACGCAAACGGTACCTCATGATTCGGGGCGTTCCATGGCGAGCTTCGACGTTTCCCTCAAGGGTGCCAATTTGCAGGAAGACCTAATAGGAGGTCTGCTCGAGGGGAGGCACTCACCATCGGCTACTTGTGCTGAGTAGGAAGTGTCCCGGGGTCTGCTCGGCTCGAGGCGGATGTGGTGGCCAGGGGAAGAGCTCTGGCAGGCAACGAGCAGACGGCCGGGATGCGGACCGGATTCCCCCTTCGAGACCCCATGCATACTCGGATGCCCAGCAATTCGAGAATAGGCCTGATTTGACCGCGAGTCAATGAGGACGCTGCCAGAGTGGAATAGACAGTGTCGAATGACCTGGTTCGATCAGAGTCAGAGCCTCGTTGCAGGCGGAAGCGTGATGGCTGGCCAGGATGGTCGAATGATGCAATGCAGCCTTGCCGAACACCCAATGGGCCGACTCTGCTAACGCCGGAGTTGGCGGCCACCCGGTCGGGGAGCCCGGCTGAGGACTCAAGCTACGGCGTCCGTTCCATGGAGGGAAAACGAGACCGCCTGCGAAACAGAGGTCGGAAGGACCGAACCGCGAGCAAGATGCGACTGCAGCCGATCACTCGAGAGGGCCGCTTGCGTCAGGATACTGAATTCTCGTCGAGATGGAGGATCAGCGACGAGGGACTCACCCGTGAATGCCGGGGAAGGTGAGGTTGCAGACGTCGGTTACCTTCTGGCTCTCCGGTCCCCTTGGTGAGCTCCCGGCGAGACCGTCCTTCCTCACCCCCTTCAGGCAATGCAAGGGCCGTATCCCGGCTTAGTGTGTGGGGTCGAGTGAGCGATGAATGCGCAGCGCCGGGGTCAGTTCGACGGGTTCTCTTTGGGTATCGCCTCACACCGTCGTGAGATCCCCGCGCCGAGGAACAATGCGCCGGAAAGGAGCGGGGGACCGGCCATGATCGTTTTCGCCGTGGGATCGGAGAACTGCAGCAGGGTGACTAGACCGACCAGGAGCAGGGCGATCCCACCCTGGAGCGGGCACCTCCAAGCTAGCAGTGCCAGAAGAACGGCTGCGGCGAGGGAAACGAGGTGGCCTGCTCCGCTTAAATCGCCGGACAACATCTCGCCAGCCCCGAAGAGGAGGAAGACGGCGGACTGCAGACCGAGCAGGATCAGCCCGGCGATCGACAAAGCCCTACCCCAGCCGGTCAAGACAATGCGTTGAGCCCTGCGGCGGATGGCAAGGGCGGCCAGAACGACAATGGCCGTGAATTCCATCAGTACGATCGACAGCATGGCAGGCTCCTTGAGCGAGCGGTCCTTGTCACGAAATCTGCAATACTCCGACCGGGTGGGGACTCCATTCCGAAACGGCGGGATCCAGCGCACTAGGATCGCGACTACTGAGGTCTCGAACCCTCCTGTCCCCTCGCCGGAAGATCACCGGGAGGGCGCCGCTGCGCTCCGGGGGTAGCAGCTTCATAGTTGACAAGCTGGGCAGAAGTAGCAGGCTCCGCCGAGGTACTGGATCTTCTCAATACTCCTCCCGCAATCCGGACACGGATGGCCGACGGCATTCTTGTCCAAGATGCGGACATACCCTCCAGGGCGATCGAAGAGGTCGCGTTCGTCGTTCCGACCTCCCAGACGGACGCTCTCCACCACCGTCCTCAAGATCGTCCGATGAAGCTTCCGACGCTCGGACCTGCTGAGGTTGTCGATCGGATGCCTGGGATGAAGCTTCGCCTTGAAGAGGATGTCCTGGCAGATGGCATTCCCGAGGCCAGGGATCAATTGGTCTTGAGTCAGGAGGCCCTTCACACTCCTCTTGCCCTCTTTCGCGACCTCGTCGATCAAATCTGAGAAGTACTCGAATGTGAACTCCGGCTCAGCGGGTGTTGACCGCATCCCCCGGATGTACTTTCGATGCTTCTCCTGACCCGCCTCGAAGAGCTCCATCGCCCCCCACATCTGTGTCGTGGCGGTAAGTGAAGACCCGTCTTCAAACGAAAGGCAGAGGTGGAATTTCCTCGGAAGCGTAGCTCCCCCGGGGTGGTAAAGCACACGCCCCCCGCACTCACCCAACACCAGCACGTAGCCGGGCTTCACCGGGGAAAAGAGCCATTTCCCCCTCGAGGAGGATTTCCCGAGCGTCCTGCCGCGGGTGAGTTCCTCGAAGTCCTTGGGGGTCCGGTTGAACCAGACAAACTTGTGTGGAGTTGGATTGAGACTACCCTTGATGATGCGCTTACCTGAGAGAGTCTCGTTCATCTGCCGGGCAAGGGTGACGAACTCTGGCAACTCAAACAAGGATGCCTCCTGCCGACCATGCTGGCCTGCGGTTCGGGTGATTGTAGGCGTCCGTTCGAAGGTGAGGGCAGGCACCCCATGTCATGTGGAGCAATCTCACGGGCTGGCGGCCGGCCCCCGGGCCGTCTGCGAGAAGGGGCTCAAAACGCGACACCTAGCTCGATCAGGTGCTCGGCCGCGTCTCGGACGAATGTCGGGGATCTGGCGGCGAGCAACTTCACCCGGGCTTTTTGTATGGCTTCAAGGGTGTCAGTCGCTTGACTGGTGAGCTCCCGGCACATGATCGAGCCGACACTAGCCAGAATGAGCGAGGCCATGAGAACCTTCAGAAGAAGGTGAGGACGAAATCAAACCCTTACAGCGGTGCCGCCCGGGAGGCTGCGCTGAATCTGATCTGCCCGAGGACGTACTCGATTTCTTCTCGGACGTGGATAAGGGTCTCCTCCTCGAGCAACTCCCTCAGAGGTTCTCCCACCGGTTCACCCATTGCGATCAGAGCGTGAACCACTTCGGGGTGGCCACCGATCTTGGGCAGAAACCTGCTCTGAGCAACGATCTCAGGGAAGACGTCAACCAAGGAGGAGATTGCCCAAGGATCGCCGATCTTTCGCAGCGCCTCGGCAATTGAATCCAGACATGGCGCGTCTGTGACTCGTTTCAATGCTTCACAGAGCGGCCCCACGGCCCTTCCTGCCCTGGATTCCCCCAGATAGTGGGCTGCCTTGGCGACAATGTTGATGTTGGACACTGACGTTCCTGCCCGAATCAGCAGGTCGGCTGCTTTATCGCCACCCATCCGGCTAAAAGCGTCTATCACAGCTTCGTTGTCCAAGTTCTCTGAGCAAACATCGAGACACGCCTCACCGATGGCGACCAAAGCTGAAGCGATCTAACTCTGTAATCCCTGAGTGTCATTCCGGGAGTCTTCCCGCCCCTGGGCGCGTCATCATCGGATTTAACGCGACGAGGTCCCCATGTCTAGTTTATGGCCAACTCCCCTGATTTCAATAGCCTCGCGGTGAATCACACCCTTGTGTGCCGGTATTGGGTGAATTGGGCGCCTGTTCAGGGTTGGCAGCCGTGCTTGGACGGCGCGACCCGACGCCGAGTCTCTGGGGATTGCCGAAACCTTCCGCGGGGTAACCGTGTCTGTCCTCTCCAAGGACACCGGGGATGGGCCACGGGCCTGGGCCACTCTCATCCTCTGGTTGTACGGTGCCAGAGCGAGACGGCCGGCAGGTGTCGATCGTTCATCTTTCCGAAGAACACACCTGCCCAGACCCGCAGGCCGTCTCCCCCCCGACGGGCCAAGGCTCGCGGCTCGGACGGGGTGCTGGGTCGGGACAATGAGCTTGACTGGCCTGCACTCAGCTGCACACCCGGAGTGAACTGAGGGGACCCGGGTATGACTTTGCGCCAGGCGAGCACTGGTCGGACGGAGGAGGCCTGACTTGCCTTCAGGCAGGGTTCGGTCGAATCTCTCAGGGGAATGGACGTCGTTCGGGGTGATTGGCTGGAAGAGAATTGGGCCGCATCAATCCTTTATGAGAACTGCAAACGGGCGAGGATTAGGCCGGGCAGGGGGGGTACCATTCCAAAACCGTATAGGGGCGGACGTGATCCTCTTTCGAATCGGCTGCGCCTCGAATTCGTACCTGGAGACGCGCGAGGACCTGCTCGGCCGGCTCGCCTGCCTGTTCGTCCTGGCCCGGCTCCCTTGTCGGGGGATGGTCTGATTGAAGAGTCTAAGCGGGGACTTAGATGTCAGGCCACGTCAGTTCCACTGGCGGTTGGATCGGTTGGCAGCCTCTCCATCCATCTCTCGGGGTGCTCCAACACCGAGAACCCGGCATACCGCCGATACAGCTCGTGGGCGTCTCTGGTGGCGAGAAGCATGCGTCTCACCGTGGAAAGTTCAGAGTGGGAGGCGATCGCCTCAACAAGCCTCTTTCCTAGGCCGCGGCCACGATGCTGCTCCAGAACAAACACTTCGCAAAGCCAGGCAAAAGTGCTGTAGTCCGTGACAACTCTGGCGAAACCGACCTGTCTCCCGTCGGAGGTGAGGACTGAAAAGCATAATGAGTTGTCGATCGACTTCCTAACGGCCTCTATTGCGCGGCCTGCCGCCCAATAGGACGAGCCGCTCAAGTAGGCGTGGATCATTGGGATTTCCAGCCGGTTCTTGTCTGTTGTTATGAAGTACTGGGTATCCAAGGCAGGGTAACCTCTTGATCTTGTGGCTAGGGTCGCATGCATGGTCTGTCGGATGGCGCAGGGAGCGGTCTGGCGGATTCGAGTCAATCCAAGTATCG
>MGOM01000125.1:27893-29153 GCA_001797105.1 Chloroflexi bacterium RBG_19FT_COMBO_62_14 | reverse complement strand
CATCTCGTTGTCGCCCAAGGTGTTCTCGCCGTTCGACTGCTTTGAGCTAGCTCCTGTGCTCGAGGGGGCGCACGTCTATGCTGGCAATCCGACGTGCGGCTCAACAGCCAGGAGCTTGTTGCCCAGACCGCTAGCCTGGGCAGCGAGCGAGTCGTCGGCCGGCCCAGATGAGAGAGAGCCTGGATCAGGGGATGGAAGCTTCCGGTTGGCGGGCGACCGCGAATTCACTTCGACTGTGTTGATCTTGATACGATCAGACATGACACAGCCGCCACGCGCAACCAGAAGGACGCCGCATCGAGAGGCAGGGGGCGGGCCACGCGACACTCGTCATTGAGCCTGCGGCGGCCGCCATTCGCTCCCGCAGGCGGCGGCGCGCTCGAGGAGTAGCGTCCGCTCGCGAGCGTTGCGCGTGAGCGAGGCCGCGCGCTCAAACTCCGCACGCGCCTCCGCCAAGCGGCCAAGCTTTGCCAGGAGGTCGCCGCGCACGCTTGGCAAGAGGTGGTATGCCTTGAGCGAGGGTTCCGAGGTCAGGGCATCGACGAGCTCTAGGCCTGCCGCCGGACCGAACGCCATTGCCATCGCCACTGCACGATTCAGCTCCACCACGGGTGACGGCGCGAGCTGGGCGAGTGCATCGTAGAGCGCCGCGATACGCCCCCAGTCGGTCTCCCCCGGTGTTCGCGCCCGCGCGTGGCAGGCGGCAATCGCTGCCTGTAGCGCGTACGGGCCGAGCGCGCCGCCGAGGGCCTCGGCGCGCTCGAGTGCAGCCAGACCGCGGTGGATGAGGAGTTGATCCCAGCGGGCGCGGTCCTGATCGAGGAGGAGAATGGGCTCTCCCGAGGGGCCGACACGCGCCTTCACCCGCGACCCTTGGATCTCCATCAGCCCGACAAGCCCGTGCACCTCAGGCTCCTGCGGAAGCAGCTCGGCTAGGATACGACCGAGCCGGAGCGCATCCTCGCAAAGCTCCGGTCGAAGCCAGTCATCGCCGGAGGTCGCCGAGTAGCCCTCGTTGAAGATGAGATAGATCACTTCGAGGACCGAGGACAAACGAGCGGAAAGCTCGTTCCCGTGAGGGACTTCGAACGGTACGCGCGCCTCAGCCAGGGTCCGCTTGGCCCGCACGATTCGTTGGGCGACAGTCGCCTCTGGGACGAGGAATGCCCGCGCGATCTCAGGTGTCGTCAATCCTCCGAGCAGGCGGAGCGTGAGGGCGACGCGGGCCTCGGGGGAGAGAACCGGATGGCAGGCCGTGAA
>MGOM01000125.1:21457-27875 GCA_001797105.1 Chloroflexi bacterium RBG_19FT_COMBO_62_14 | reverse complement strand
GTCGCCAACGGTATCGTCGATCGCGGCCTCGTTATCCTGCACGGCTATCACCTGCTCGGTCTCAAGCTCGCGCCCGAGCTCTTCGTGCTTGCGCTCGAGCACCGTCTTCCGGCGCAGCAGGTCGATCGCACGATGCTTCGCCGTGGCCGTGAGCCAGGCGCCGGGGTTGTCCGGGAGGCCCGACACCGGCCAGCGCTCGAGCGCAATGACGAACGCGTCCTGGGCAAGCTCCTCGGCGAGTCCCACCTCGCGCACGATCCGTGCCAGCCCGGCGATGATCCTAGCGGACTCGATCCTCCAGACCGCCTCGATGGCGCGATGGATATCCGAAGGCGTCATGGGGACAGATCGAGCTAACTTGCCCGCCCGCAGGGAGGGACCGTGGGGCGCAGCCCTGCCGGGATCACGACCCCTTGCTTTGCCCAGATTGCGCTTGCAGGTCGGCAAACCCGGCCGCGGCCTCGGCGACATCGGGGGGAAAGTCCGACATCTCCTGCACCTGACGGACTTCGATCACCTCGGTCTCCGAGCCCGGGCATCGCTTCGCCCATTCGATCGCTTCCTCCTTCGACTTCACCTGGATCATCCAGTAGCCGCCGACCACCTCTTTCGCCTCGCTGAAAGGCCCGTCGGTTACCTTGGGCTTTCCACCGGGGAACGAGACGCGGGCGCCCATCGAGGGCGGGTGGAGGCCATCGAGCGCGAGCAACACGCCGGCCTGCTGCAGGGACTCGTTGTACTTCATCATGCCGGCCACGGCTTTGGCGTCCGGCATGGTCCCCGGCTCTGCGATCTCGTATCCCTTTGGGATCATGAGCATCATAAATCGCATTGTCATACCTCCTGAGGGTCTAGACTATCGCCTGGCGGCCTTGTTAAGCTGCTCCGACTGCGCACGCAGGCGCTCTTCCGCGGCCATCAGCTCTCCCGTAGGGTCGCTCGGCGCGAAGTCCGTGGACTCGAACACCGGGCGGATTTCGACCTCGGTGTCCTGGAAGGGCGCGCGCTTGAGCCACTCGATCGCCTCTTCCATCGACTTCACCTGCCACAGCCAGAAGCCGGCGATGAGCTCTTTCGCCTCAGTGAACGGTCCGTCGAACACCGTGGGCTTCGTTCCCTTGCCGAAGCGAACGCGTGCGCCCTTCGAGCTCGCCTGAATACCCTCTCCCGCGAGCATCACGCCGGCCCTTACGAGCTCTTCGTTGAACTTGCCCATCTCGGTGAGGGTCTTCTCGTCCGGGAGGGCCCCTGCTTCTGAGTTCTCGTCCGCCTTGACTAGCACCATGACTCTCATCGCGATCACTCCCTATGGCTTCGGATTCGGCCCAGGCTTCCGGCCGGTTACGCCCGGCTGAACTCGGGCTCTACCTATACGTCGAACAAAGAGGGGCAAAATCGACACGTAGAAGAGCTATTCCCGGGAGTGCCGGTTGTCGTGGTCGAAGCGGCGAGCCGCAGGCTGAGTGAGGGGCGGAGCGCCACATGTCCCTTGCCGTTGAACGCCCGTCCTCAGTTGTTAGTTGTGAGCAAAGAACGGACTGGAATAGAGGCAAGGCAAGCAGCAGCGAGTGGCCGCCATGCCGGTGTTCGGCCTTAGTCTCAATCCTGGGAATGCTCCCCCAGCTACGAGCCGTGACCCGGTGAGAATGGCCTCGCCGTTCGCCAGGAGATTACTCAGGGGTGACCTGATAGATCTGTATGAGGTTGCCGCAGGTGTCGTTCAACACGGCTATGGTTGTCATTCCCATGTTCGTGGGTTCCATCGTGAACTCCACGCCCAGGCCTTTCAATCGTTCGTATTCCTCTTGAATGTCATCAACCTCAAATGCCGTGAACGGTATCCCGTCTCTCACCAAAGACTCCTTGAGCGCCTTCATCGCCTGGTAATCACTGTTTGGTTCAAGCAGCAATTCGGTCCCGTCTGGCTCTTCGGGCGAGACAACGGTGATCCATCGAGCGCCTTCCCCCAGGGGGATGTCGTGTTTCTTCGCGAACCCCAAAACCTCTGTATAGAACTTCAGGGCTTGGTCGTAGTCGCCTATGGGTACACTGGCTAGCTTGATCTTCATGCCGATCTAACCCTCCCTCAGAAGCTGAGTGGCCGCCCGGCAACCGAGTTGGCGAAACTCACTGGGACTGAGACCATATCGTTGTCTGAAAGCTTTGCCGAAGGCTGCATGCGAATCGTAACCGGCAGCGAGCGCAACCTCGGTGATGTCGACTGCGCCCATCCGCAGCTTCCGGCCCGCGCGTTCTAGGCGCACCCGACGAACATAGCCGGCGATGTTCTCGCCTACGCTGGCCGTGAAGATGCGATGTAAGTGGGGTACGGAGAAACCTGCAACCGCGGCCAACACTTGCCGGTCGAGAGCCTCGTCGATATGCTCCCGGACGTATCGCTTAACCTCGTCGATTCGATCCAGATGACCGCGAGGTCTGTTGGAGTCGATCGTCATGCTTGTACCTTAAACTACCGGGAGCCCATTGCGCTACTCTAAACGTATCACCCTCCCGGATGCGAGGCGGCGACCACGGCGTCCGGCTGCTGGGGGGGATCAGCCCGTGTAGCCGGTCGAAGCGCGACCTTCGATCCCCATCCAGCTTCCATCCGGCGTTGAACAGCCACTTTCAAGCCTTCGATTTCCCGCCCGACATTTCATCAGGGCTAGCCGCCGGCTATGGCCCCGACGATCAGAAAAGGCTCCCGGCCCGACGCAACCTCAACGGGCAACAGGGAGTCCGGTGGCTCGTGGGACAGGTCCTCCCCGCATGCGAAAAAACGAAGCATGGGCCTCCGCAGTTTAGTGGCGTGGTCACGGATCGTCCCGCGCAGCATCGGGTAACCGATCTCGAGAGCGTCGAGGACTGAGCGCTGCGTGACAGGCTTGTCGACGTCCACGCTCACCTCTTTCCCGACGCCCGCCAGATTCCGCAGATGATAGGGGAGAATGACCCGGATCATGACAGCGTCTGGACCTCCACAGACAGCACGGCGGGAAGGTCGCGGACGATCGGCGCCCAGCTGTCTCCGGCAGTGGCTGAGGCGTACACCTGCCCGCCAGTAGTGCCGAAGTACACGCCGCAAGGATCGAGGGAGTCGACGGCCATCGCGTCGCGCAGCACGTTCACAAAGCAATCGCGTTGCGGCAAGCCCTTCGTGAGCGCTTCCCAGTCGTTCCCGCCCGTACGGCTGCGATAGACTCGCAGCTTTCCTTCGGGCGGGAAGTGCTCCGAGTCGCTCTTGATCGGGACGACGTAGATCGTCTCCGGTTCGTGGGCGTGGACGTCGATCACGAACCCGAAATCGGTCGGCAGGTTGCCGCTGACCTCCTGCCATGACTCGCCGGAGTTGTCACTACGCATGACGTCCCAGTGCTTCTGCATGAATAGCACATCCGGGCGCGATCGGTGCATGGCGATGCGGTGGACGCAGTGCCCGACCTCTGCCACCGGATCGGGCATGAAGTCGGACCTCAGGCCGCGGTTGATCGGTTGCCAGGTCTTACCACCGTCGTCGGTTCGGAAGACGCCGGCGGCCGAGATCGCGATGAAGATCCGTTCCGGATTCTTCGGATCCAGCAGGATGGTGTGCAGGCACAGACCACCGGCGCCCGGTGCCCAGTTCGGCCCTGATGCGTGGCGGCGCAGCCCGGCGATCTCCTGCCACGTCCCCCCGCCGTCGCTCGAGCGAAACAAGCCTGCATCTTCAACTCCGGCATAGACGGTATCCGGATCGGACATCGATGGTTCGAAATGCCAGACGCGCTTGAACTCCCACGGGTGGGGCGTGTCGTCATACCACCTATGGGTGCCCGGGTCGCCGTCGTACTTGAACTCATTGCCCACTGTCTGCCACGTCTTGCCGCCGTCGTCGGAGCGGTGCACCACCTGACCGAACCAGTCACTGGCCTGCGAGGCGAAGATCCGATTCGGATCGACCGGTGACCCCTTCAGATGGTAGATTTCCAAGCCCCCGAAGTGTGGCCCGCTGACATTCCACTTTTTGCGTGTTCCATCCGAGGTCAAGACGAACGCGCCCTTGTGTGTGCCGACGAGTACCCGTATCCCGCTCATGCTTTGCTCCTCCTTGAGCTTCGCCAGAGTCTTTGTCCGCTGTCGTGCCAGATTGGATCGACGCTCCCCATGCCCCGTCGGTTCGCCAACTCGGCGAGAGCGTGACCATCTGCGCCATAGCGACGGGCGCACCGCCGGGCAGGTTATGTACGCACTGTCGCACCAGCGAATATCATTGTGGTCTATTCGGGTCCTATTCGAATATATCACATACGAGCGTGACCCATGGGGGGATTTCTTGGCTTGCACACCGGCTCCTCCAGGAAGGCCGGCACGCACCTGGTGCACCTTTTCACCTGTTGGCGTGCCTGGTTCCTCCGGTGGTATTTCCCTAGAGCCTCAGGACCGGACTTGACCGAGCCCAGGACCCCTCGGGGCACTTTTGGGCCCCCTGTAAGGACGCCAGGGTAAGCGGGCGAGCAGCCAATCCGCCCAATCCGGGCGCCCCCATCAGGGGTCAGGCAGCGCGTGGTCTCTCCACGTTGAGGGTGAAGGCGAACCAATTGCCGTACTTGTTTCGGAGTTGAAAGCCCGCCCGCAAGGCTAGGGCCTCCGTCTTGCGGGACGACTGGTAGTGAGGATCGGGAAGGACCTCGGTGATGGAGAGGAAACCCCCTGGCTTAAGGCTCTTGTGGATCTCGAGCAGCGCAGCCAACCGATCGGGGACCTCGCCGAGGACAGTGACGAGGAGTGCGCGATCGAATGATGACTCGGGGAGTCTCCCCTCGCCGAGCCCGGCGACGAGAAAGCGAATATTCGAAAGGCCCGCCTCCGCTGCTTTCTCCTGGACCATCTTGATCATTCCGGGTTGAAGATCGAGGGCAAGGACGCTACCCTGCGCGCCAACCGCCCGGGCAGTCGGTATCGTGAGAAGGCCAGGCCCGCAGCCCGCGTCGAGGATTGTAAGTCCCGGGGAGAGCTCGAGGCGGGAAAGAACCGCCGAATGATAGCCCGCAGTGAATGGGTTATCCAGAAGCCAGGAGAGGGACGTCGGGCAGGGGAGCGAACGCCGCTGGGAAACCAAACGCCAACCGGCCCACGACCCGACAACTAACGCAACGACGACGGCGAATAGCACGAAGTAGGTCATGAGGGTGATCTATCCCGGAACAATCTAGACCCATGCGCCGGTTTGCAGCCAGGGCAGCCTGGCCAATCGCCGGGCCAGACCCAGGCAGCCTGACTGCGTGTTTCCCCTGATTCATTTCCCGGGCAACCGAACCAAGGCGGAGGATGCCTGCTTGTTCCGGTGTTCCTGCAGGGCACCCGGAACGAAGTGTAGAGTGTCCTCCTGCTTATCAAGGGCGAAGGGTCTGCTGGCCCGTCGCAGACGTCATCTTTGGCTCTAACGACCCTGGCTGATCGGAGTGCTCTCGGGCGCATTGTCTTGAACCCTCATGGATATTTGCCGCCAGAGACAGCTGAGCCGAGCGCGCGGGCAGCCAGCTCGGCCGCAGCAAACCCTAGGGTTCGACCCTCCAGAGCTCCACCTCTCCCCGGTTGTTACCGGTAGCGAGGAGCCTGCCATCCGGAGACACGCTCAAGGCCTGGACTCCAAAAGGCGAGGTGCTGGCGAACACAGTCTGATAGTCCGCGGTGGTATAGGCGCGGAGCATTCCATCCCGTGACCCGGCAATCAACACCGAACCGTCGACAGAGAATGCAACTCCCTGTACCCAATCAGGAAAGTCGGCCAATCTCTTGATCAAAGTCCCCCTCTGCAAGTCCCAAAGCCACACTGCCCCGCGCGTACACTGAAAGTCCTCGGAGGCCTGGCATAGTCCGGTCGCTATTTTGGAGCCGTCGGGTGAGATGGTCACGCTCGAGACCTGCCCGGAGTGGTAGAGGATGAACATCGGAACGCCATCACTCGTCCTCCAGACGCGGACGTTACGCGATGTCCCGCCGCCCACGAGCAGACTCCCGTCGGGCGAATAGGCCATAGCAGGTATGTTCCAGAATTCCGTGAGCGTCATCAGCGGCTGCCAGGAGGCGACTGAGTAAGTCCAGACCGCGGCATTCGGCGACCCGTCGACGCCTCCTACGGCCAATGTCTGACTGTCGGGAGAGAATGCCACGCTGGTGACCTCGCTGGGGAAGTTGAGCGACTCAAGCAGCTCCCCGCTGCGCCAATCCCAGACCTTTGCAGTTCCATCCTTGGAGGCTGATGCCAGCATCTTGCCATCGGGCGAGAAGGCCACTCCCCAGACAATTGACGTGTGCCCTTGGAGGGATCGGACGGGTAGCCCGCTCCCGACCTCCCACAATCGGATGGCGAAGTCTGAATTGTTGCCTGCTACCGAGACCAACGCCTTGCCATCGGGCGAGAACTCCAAGTCACGAA
>MGOM01000125.1:11566-21446 GCA_001797105.1 Chloroflexi bacterium RBG_19FT_COMBO_62_14 | reverse complement strand
TCGCCGAGTGTCATGAAGTTCGAGAGTCTGCCCGCAGACTCGACTTCGATCACAGGCGGCGCCGAGGTGGGGGAGGGAGGGATCGCGGTGGGGGGAATCGGAGTATCGGTCGGGGCCACGGTAGGGGTTGATGTCTCCGCAATGGAGGTCCCCGTAGGCGCAGGCGCTTCAGGGGCGGTCAACCCGCTGGGTAAGGAGCACGCCAGCAGCACCGTCGTTGCGACAAGCACCAGAAGTAGTCTCTTCATCGAATTCGGCCTCGCTAGAGGCTCAGTGGATTCCAGGAGATTCTGTCCGTGACCCTCAGAACGCTCTTCTTGGAGGCCTCTGGATGGGCCAAGAGCCACTCGACGACCGATTCTCCTTTCAGGAGAGTCGCAATGCCAGGGCGGACGGCGCAAGCCGTTCGTCTAGCCTTTGTTGAGAATGGGGTCAGCACCAAGCGACCAAGCTCGCGCCGAACTGCACGGAATTGACGAGATGGTTGTTCCCTTCAACTGCCCAGGTCCTCGGGCCATACCCAGCGAGCCGACTGCGGCCCAGAGAGGTCGGCGAGACAATGCCGAGTCACTGCGTAGTTCCAGTCGTCACGCCGGCGACCAGTATAACGCCTCCCGCAATGCTACCCATGAGAGGGGCCATGAGGGACATGAACATGGCTTGAACAAAGGAGGACTCCTTCGTCAACGTTCTGGTCATCTCCAGAAATCTGGAGGGTACATCAGGGCATCCGCACTCGACGCCTCCCAATAGTATCGAGCTCGACGGGCGGCCCTTGACTGACTGCATCCACAACCTGTTGCGCCGCCGACAAACAACGTCAGTAGCAGCGAGGTGCCAAACCGCAGCCCGCTCTCTGCGCCCACTATTGAAGGACATCGCGTTGAGCGACTACTGAGGCGGCCCCCCCCAGAGAAGTCTCCGGCAAACCGGGCTGCCGCGCCTCAACGAGAGCTTTGAGTTTCCTTAGGTCAGTTTGGGCCTGGCGTGCAATTGCGCCGCGCATGAATGGAAGGAGCAGACGGAGCAGCGGCATCCTGCCGGAACCAGTCCAACGGACTGTCAGCCGCGTACCGCCGTCAGCAGGAGTCAACGACGTTTCTACCTCAGCCGTCAGTGCTTCCCCCGAGACGCGCGACAGATACCGCCGATTTGGCTCAACACTGAGAAGCACGTCGTGCATGACATACGCCCGGCCATTCTGAACGTAGTGCAAGCGGGCCGTCGCCCCGACTTCTCCAGGTTTTCCGGAGACGACTTCTAAGCGCTCCAGATCAGAAGTCCACAGCACGGCGTTGTTCGGATCCAAGATGACCTCGGCGACGACCTCCGGCGGCCGATCGATGTGGATTCCCGCGTGAACGGTAGTCTTCATCACGTCACCCCATTGAACATACTGTCCGGCGGCCTAGAGGCACCGAGTTGCCCTCAACCTGTGCCTGACTGTGCCGCCTGGCTGTCCCCTGAGTGCCCTTGTCAAGAGCCGAGGGGAGGGAAGGATCGGGGCACATGGCCGGAGGCACCGCTGGCTGGACAAGGCAGGGCGCCATAGGCGGGCAGGCGGCCTGCATGCACCTGCCTGCCCAGGGGGCCGGCCTTGAGGATCACAAGGACCCCACTACAGTTCGCCTCGGGGGCCCTTGACGAACACCAGGACAAGTAGGCAGGCCAGGGGGCAGTGATGCACAAGTGGGCAGTCCGCGAGTTGCCAGATGGCTGCGTTCAATTGCTTGTGTGGGAAGTGATTCTGAGGCAACGGTTGGCTTCAATAGTTGAGTGCGGAGTATACCTCTCGGAGGAAGGAACTCGGTTTGACACCGATCTTCTCCACTGCCGAGAACCCGCACATGAGTGCCAGCTTCTGCCACCGGGAATACGAGATGGGGAATGGTACCCATGGATTGCCTTTGTCAACGTTGTACTCGACCAGGATAAGTCGGCCCGTCGGGCCCAGAATCCTCCGCACATCGCGCACGATGGACTCCTTATCTTTATGGAAATGAAGGGAATTGGCCATGACGATGCCGTCGAGGGAAGGGAGCTTGAGAGGGCGAGTGAAGTCGCCAGCCAGAGTCCGGATGTCGTAGTCGGGGAAACGGGCCTTGGATTGCTGCTGGAGCTGAGCAAGGGCGCGGGGGTCGAGGTCGACCGCGTAGATAGTTGCCCTTTGCCCGAGGAGGTCTGCGAGCGCCAAGGTGAAAGCGCCAGACCCGCAGCCCAGATCGGCCCAGATGCCACCTTGCTTCGGGACTCCCTTTCGGAGGAGGGCTGCGTGATCTCGGTGGTTCACATTGTTGTGCTCGGATGCCGGCAAGTGACCTGGCCGGTGAGTGGGAAGGATCAGACGCCTAGCGGTTTCGCCCGTCCACTGGCAGGTAGCCTCCCTCTCGAGGGAGCGCCCTTGTCAGAGCCATCAACAAGGAGCGGGGGAGCCCGGTTGTGTGCGGGGACCCCCCTGCAAGATAGCCGGGCCACAATCCACAATGCGTCTGGGCACCTTGTGCTCCACAACGGCGGCCGGGCAGGCAGGCCAGGGTGGCGCAGGCACCCCATTCTCGGTGATCCCGGGGGAGGCAGGTGGGCGGCAGCGACTGGATGGGCTGCCCGTTCCCCTCAGGAATGATGGCGAGCAGATTCATCGATATGAAACAATCACCACACCTATCTTTGACCTATCAGCCAATTGCTCAAGTATGCCGAAAGTGGGACGTAGATGGTTTCGGAGATGATTCCCGCAATGGCCTCTTTCCAAGAGTAATTCGGCCCGATGGCTTGTCCAACCTCGCCGGCGACAAACATGAGCCACCACAGGACGGCATAGAGAAACCACTGCCGGCTCAGTGAACTACGGGCCAGGTAGAAGATGAGAACGAAAGCAATCGCCACGCCCACTTTGGAAACCAGCACGCTACCTAGAAAACGCGCTGGCGATGCGCCTTCTGGGGGCTGAAGATCCGCTACAACGTTGCCGATGCCATACACCAAGAACGGCACGATGTAGATGATGGCAAGTACCAAGACGGTGGTCAATGCTGCTTTGGCCATGGATGCACATCCTTCTTATGAAGCCACAACCGAAGACTTCCTGACCCCTCGGAATTTCACATGGGCAGCCTAACGGCCTCGAGATGCCGCAGATCCCGCGTTCTGTGCAGGGAGGCGCCCGGAGAGCCCAAACCAAGTATCGCACCAAAGTCAAAGACCGGGCCGGCCTGGCCTGCTTGCCAGTCCTGGTGTTCGTCCAGGGCCCCCGGAGCGTGGCCTAGGGGCTCCGATGACCGACGTGGATGGGGCTCGATCGAGGTGATAGGCACACGCCATTCTGCGGCACATCAGGCTCTAAGGCATCGTGACTGCGATCGAGGGTCCCGAAGATGCCTTCGTACGCACCAAGACGCGGTCACCCGGCGCTGACCCGAGCCGCAACGCAGGCCGGGTTGTCAGTCCTCGAGGAACACCAAGTCGATCTGGCCAAGGCGCTCGGGGTCGGCGACCAAGTCGATTTCGAGGATCTTCCCGCGAGTAATCGTGAAGCCGAATACTACGCGCGGTCGTCCAACCGGAACCCATACGGCTCCCACGACTCCGTTCACAAGTGCCGGTTGTGCGAAGCGGGCACGCCCTGTGATGGTGTCGGCCACGCCCGGCGCCCCGCGGACCTCTTTCGATGCGCCCATCTGCACGGCTGCGCTGTCGGCTCTGAGCACGACGTCGGGGTCGAGCACCGCCAGCAGCGCCTGGAAATCCCCGCCGCGCGAGGCCGCTAGGAAGTCCTCGACCACCTCTCGCCGGCGGGTGAGATCGGGGTCGGGAACCGTCGCCGATCCCTGCACCCGGCGGCGTGCCCGGCTGGCGAGCTGCCTGGCCGCGGCAAGGGGAGCGCCCCAGGATGGGGGCGATCTCATCAAACGGCATGGCGAACAGGTCGTGCAACACGAACGCCAGCCGCTCGGCGGGGGTCAGGGTTTCGAGCACCACCAGCAGCGCGAGACCGACCGAGTCAGCCAACAGGGCTTCGTGCTCGGGGTCGGTCCCGTCCTTGCGACCCGCAATCGCGTCGGGCACGTGCGCGCCCAGTGGTTCCTGGCGCCGCGACTTGCGCGAGCGGAGCATGTCCAGGCAGACCCGCCCCACGACCGTCGTAAGCCATCCGCCGAGGTTGTCTATGCCGTCCGTGTCGGACCGACTGAGCCTCAGCCAGGCTTGCTGGACGACATCGTCCGCCTCGCTTAGCGAGCCGAGCATCCGGTAGGCCACTGCCCTCAGATGGGAGCGGTGGGCCTTGAACCGCTCCGCCAGGGATTCGTCGTCGCGAGTAGTCACATCTTCGAGTCGCAGTCCGTCATAATATTAGACGAAACAAACCCCATTGGTGTGACCGTAGAAAGGAGACAACCATGCCTTTGCAGGTGACTGCCATCATGATCGGTGTCGAGGAGCTGGCCCGCTCCAAGAAGTTCTACAGGGAAGGCTTGGGCTGCACGATTGACCAGGACCATCCCAATTTCATGTCGTTCAACCTGGGTGACGGATCGTCGTCGCTGGCCCTCTACGAAAGGGAGGCGGCGGCCCAATATGCCGGCGTCTCATCCGAGGGATCCGGATTCCGGGGTGTCTCGTTCCACTTCAGCGTCCCGTCGAGGGAAGGTGTGGACGAGGTCATGGGCAAGGCCGTGGCGGCTGGTGGCGGCCTCGTGAAGGAAGCAGCAGCCGTTCAGTGGGGGTACTCCGGGTACTTCAGCGACCCAGACGGCTATCTCTGGAAGGTCGCGTCCGCCTCATGATACGCCGTACTCTAACAGCGAGTGGACCGACGGGGGGGTCACGTCAATGGGGACCAAGGCTCGTGGTCGCTGAGAAGGAACTGGCGCTGGCAAGGCTCAAGGGAGCCGGTACCTGGAAGTGGGAAAAGGGCGATGAGACCGCTGCGTACACCCTCACCTATGAGCACTAGTTCCCTCCAGATGCGGGTCGCGAATGCTCGGCCCTGTCCAACTGCACGACCCGGCTCAATGCGATCAGCGTCTGTGTTGACGGACACTCACGCAACGCCAGGAAGGCAGATGAAATACTCCCGGGGTTCACCAGAGTCTGCTCAGGCGAACCTAGCGACTCTCTGCTGGCATCTGAGGGTGTTTGAGTAGATCGCGCAATAGACTCAGTCCACCGATCCCGATTGCGGCAACTGAGAGCGAATAGGCCACGATCGACGTGAGCACGATGTCCCCCCACCAACCAGCCGGCTCAGTCTCTCCGGAGGACAGCCCAGTGACAAGAGCAAGCACCTGACCACCAACCAACATGGCCACTGCGATGGCGAAACCCCAACCGATGAGTCTCCGGCGCAAACGTGCCCGGAGCGTGCTCCAGATGAGCAGGCATCCACCGACGAGTACAACCGGAAAGAGCTCAGCAGGCATGAGATAGTCAAACCGGAATGCACGCTCTTGACTGACTGAAGCCACGGAGAAAAGGACTGGTGCCAGAACTGGCAGCCACACGAGCGCTGTTCCAGCCATCGCAAGGATTGTCGTGAAAGCGTCCTTCTTCAGCATGCGCGTTTGCTCCATCCGCTTCAAGTATATGCTCGGGCACGGCATGTCGCCACCTGCCTGGGGAACGGCCCCGGCATGGACCGCTTACTTCACGATTGCGGTTGTGAAGCCGTCCCATGCGCGCTTCCCCTCCGTCTCTTGCCCAAGTGTGCGCTGCTCGACGAGTGAGAGCCCACAGACCCGTAGGAGCTCGACGAGGCGTTCACGCGACGGCGGTGTGCTATCGATCCCGAACGTCAGCGGTTCTCCGGCGGCTCTCGTCATCATTCTCCCGTAACGGGAATAGAGCGCCTGCGACACGAGGGGTTCGGTCGTGAAATGGTCGAATGCGACGACGGTGCCCTTGGCGGTGCTGGCGAACTTGCGCAAGGTGGCCTCGACGGCTTCCCTGTCCAGGTAAATCATCACGCCCTCGAAGAGGAAGAGGGCCGATTGGCCGGGATCGAAACCGGCGTCCACGAGCCGCTTGAGCCAGTCCTCCTTCTCGAAGTCGGCGGTCACGAACGTGACCCCGATCGAGTCGGTCCCGGCCTTGTCCAGCGTCTCGCGCTCGATAGCCTGCGTCTGCGGGGCGTCGACCTCGAACCATCGAGCCCGCGCCTCGTCCGGCAGTCTGAATGCGCGAGTGTCGAAACCTGCGCCGAGGATGACGAACTGCGTTATGTCGTCGAGGTTTCGATCGACGGCGTTGTCGAAGAACGCCACCCGGGCGGAGGCCTCGTACTGCGGAGGGACATCGCCTTCGAATGGGTACCTGAAGGCCTTGGGCACGTAGCCGGTCACTCGGTGGGCCAGAAGCATGGGGCCGGCCACCAGGCGCAAGCCCAACAGCGGGACACTCGGCAGGATCCTCATCAGCCGATTCGCCGCCTCGTCTTGCCTGGTGCCCAGATTGTGCTCGAACCAGCGTGCGGAGAGCGGCCCTTGCGCCGTCCCCTACACGCCGGACCCGCGGCCGGTGAGGATTCCCATACCGACCCAGATCACATAGCCAATCAGCGTGACAGGGAACAGGAGGACGCTGTGGATGTGGAAGACTCTGGCCGCGATGAGATTGTGCATGTTGTCGAGTCCCCTCCTTGGTTCTCATGGTGTTGACTGCCTGGAGCCGATTGCCTGCTTGCCCTGGTGTACGTCCCGGGCCCCCGAAGCGAAGCGGAGTGGGGTCCTTGTGCTCCTGAATTGCGGTCTGGGCGGCGGGTGAGTTGTTCGGCGGCTTCGTATGCCCGCATGAACACGAGTTCACTCCGATGCAGCCCACTCCCTGATCTGGCGGGTGTGTTGCTCGTAGTCGCTGGCTAGCGAGCCCATGATCCTTCCGACTGTGGCCGGTTGACCGCTGTAGTGCATGACACCGTGGTCTGATGACAGCTCGGAGCCGGGAAGACTGGCGACGTAGCTATCGAAGTCTCTCATCGACGAGTGGAGCTCGTGGAGAAGCTCTTCCTTCGACCGGCTTAAGTGTTGCTTAATGAACGCGGCATTGATATTCCGATAGTCATTTAGCGCGTCTGAGTAATACGCGGGCTGGTGTCCCGCGAGAATCGATTTGCTCGCTTGGATCATGAGACGATTCCACCCTATCAGGTGGGCGACGACATCTCGCGGGGCCCAGCCATTCATTGGGGAGAGAAAATGCTCTTCAGCGAGGGAACGGATGCACGCCACGAAGCCATTGTATGCGGACCGTAATGAGCCAAAGCGATTCGGATTCTCCATGCAGACCCCACCTTCAGCTGTCGAAGAGCGAGCCCGAGTTCAAGACGCCCCATGAGCCGCCGATTGGTCTCGCGTTGCCTGCCTGCCCCCCGAGGCAAAGCCTACTGAGGTCCTTGCGCCCCTGAAGGGCGGCGTGGGTACGCAGCAAGTGGTAAGGCGGCATCGTTGATGGCGCCGATAACATAGCCCAGCCCTTGCGAAGAATCTCGGACGATCCCTCGGGCGGGCATACCAGGCCCGGCTTAGCCGGCTATTCATCAATCCTCATCGGAAGACTCCTGCGCGGCAATGTAATGAACAAGCCTGGCGTCGATCTGCAAGTCGTCGCAGGCCGTATGTTCTTGATACATCTGCCGCAACGCCCTTAGCCGCTTCCTGTCGGCCTCCCAGGCCGCGGCATGGTCATCAGCTTGCGCCGCCTTGACCGTCAGCCATTCGTAGGCCTTACTTGCGCGGGGGGAAGGGAATAGGCGAGTGGAGTTACGGAGATACTGTGCAATCTCCCGAAGAGTTTCCGGTGACTCATCCATGCTCCTCTCTCCTCCACCTCGGTCCAGCTTGATTCGCACGTGCCGCCGAACGGCCTTGACTGCCTGCCTGTCCCGGCGCTATTTCGGGTTCCCCCTACTTGAATTCCACCTCAGTCCTGACGGGGACTGCGCGACGGATCGCATCCGCAACGGGAGAATGCTTCTCAGCCCACGCAATGATTTCCCGCAGGCTATCTTTGCTTGCCCCCTCTGCTGCAATTCGAATGCGCGTCCTCATGCTAAGAGGACCCGCGGGAACTGAATCGTCTATCCCCAACAAGCCGCGATCATCGGATTCGCTGTCAACGACGACCTCGAGGTCAGTCAGCAGAATCCCCACCTGCGCAGCTCTCATGGCGATCAGAGTGGCGTCGCAATTGGCGAGCGCCGCGCGCATGAGCCATCCCGGCGAAGGGGCTGATCCTGCTCCACCGACACTCGAAGGCATGTCGCTCTTGATGGCCCTACCATCCGGGGCGGATGCGTGGCATCGCAGAGTCTCTTCAACGGTGGCTGTTGCGGCGGTGTCTGTGTATCGGGCCTCGTGGGGATGCTGGTTCAGATAATCGATTGCGCCCTCGATGGACTTCCTAACATTCTCGATAGACATCGTATCCTCCGATGATGATAAATACCGGCGGCAGGCTGATCTGTTACTTGAATTGGCAGGCTAACGGCTTCGAGCTGCCTGCCAGCCCGTCCCGGCGCTGTTCCGGGCCCCGGAAGCGGAGCAGATGCGACCCCTTGTTCCGTCCGGGGAGCCCTTGTAAGGCCCCCGGGACACCCGACGGGTGCCCTGGGAATACGTCAGGACAAACAGGCATCCGGGCTGGCCAAGCCTCGTTCAGATTGTCGCGCCGAGCTGGCCGGGTCTGCCTGCCTGTCCTGGTGTAGTTCCAGGGTCCCAGGAGCGAAGCAGATGGGGTCGGAGACGGGGTTTCGTCCCGGATACTCGTACCGGGATCCTGGAGTACTTCCAGGGTCGCGAAGCATCCCCGAAGTGACGCGGAGGGGGCTCTCCTGGATTGCTTGCCTGCCTGCCAGCACCCGGAGCGAAGCGAAGGTGTGTCCCGGTGCTCTTTCGGGGCCCCGAAGCGAAGCGTAGTGGGGTCCTTGTGATACTCAAGAGCGGCTTGGGCAGGCAGCGTGTGGTAGGGCAGAGAACGGGTCGGGCATTCACCGGCAACGGAATGAGTACACGGCCTCTCGCCCTCACTCATCCGACTTAGGCTTGTAGAAGTCCTTCGCACTCTTGTCGCGCCTCGCGCGGTACTGCGCTGTGCTATGGCTAGTCTGGACCCACGACTGGTCCGGGGCCGCCCTGTTGTAAGCCGCCGTGTTCGTTGCGGTCCGGGTGCCCGCCAGGTCCATTTCCTTGACGAACTGGTCCGGTGTCACTCCCAGATACACGAAAGTCCAGTCTCCGCGACCTTCGAGCGCCTTGATAAGTTCTGTCACCTGTTCGCGCGTAGTCTCCCGGGAGGAGTTTTCTTCCCCGTCGGTGATGATCAGGCATAGCACGCGCTCGCTATCTAGTTTGTGATTCTGTGCCACACGCACCGTTTCGGCGATAGCGTCATATAGCGCTGTATTGCCGCCGGGAGTGTAGTTGTGCGTGTCCAGCTGGACGACCTGCGCCAATGGCGTGGGCGGGTAGAGCAAACTGCAGACCGTATTGAACTTGGTGAGCGACATGCGGCAACTGTCAGGCAGAGCTCTCTGATCTTCCAGGAAGCGGTTGAAGCCGCCGATCACGTCGCCCGACTTTGCCCCCATCGAGCCGCTCTCGTCCAGGATCACAGCGATCAACGTCGGCGGCACGCCCTTCTCTACTTCAGTATTAGTGGTCGTCACGTCAGTGCTCATGTGGTTTCCTTTGTGTTCCGCCGTTTCTTTGTGCCCCCGCTCAGTGAATTGACTTTCGACTGGTTCGCCGCTCTCTGCCTAATGGCATCGAGCTGGGCGGCGCAGCAAGACTACTTCATCCCATTCTCGCGCTGAGGCTGCGTCCGCTCCCGTGGCCTGCCCGCCCCCGAATGAGCACCGGGGCAGGCAGCGAGTTGTCAGGCGGCGATT
>MGOM01000125.1:11162-11525 GCA_001797105.1 Chloroflexi bacterium RBG_19FT_COMBO_62_14 | reverse complement strand
CAAGGGCCTCATCCCAAGTCGGCGGCTTGGTCAGGAACCCCCCCACCAGGCTTGGGCCCGTTACCGCCTGCTCGCCTTGAGATCATGGCGCATGATGGGGCGAGACGGCACACGACAAGCAACCGTCTTGAATCCGGCGCGGGCGAACGTGGAGGCTGTGCCCGTGAAGATGTTAGTCGTGCTCTTCGGCGCATCTGTATCAACGGGATAAGCCTCGAGCGCGGGTGCCTTAGCGCGCCTTGCGGCTTTCAACGCCGCGGCGATTAACGCAGACGTAACACCCTGCTTGCGGTAGCCCCTGCGTACATAGAAGCAAGACAGTGACCAGACCGGCACATCGTCCACCGGCCGAAGCAGCCGCGC
>MGOM01000125.1:7976-11083 GCA_001797105.1 Chloroflexi bacterium RBG_19FT_COMBO_62_14 | reverse complement strand
CTTCGGAACGCTACCTTGTTCTTCTCGCGCGGCCTCTTGTAGTAGTCGCTCCCGAGGCGCCAATACATGCACCAGCAGCCGCTGCTGGCGCCGCTCTTGCCGAAGAGATCTTCGAGCGCTGGCCACAAACCTGGGGTGAGCGGACGGATAGTCAGTTTCATTCCACCTTCCTCGTTGTCCCTGAGAAGACCGAGCGCCATCTATCGCCGCCTAACAGCCTCGAGCTGCCTGTCCCGCGTTCTGTGCGGGGGGGGCCCTTGTAAGATGCCAAGGACACCGTGCGGATGCCCTGGAAATACATCTGGACAAGCAGGCACGCGGCTCGGCCAAGTGGCCTTCAGATGATCGCGCCGGGCTGGCCTGGTCCGCCTGTCTGTCCTGGGTCAGTTCCAGGGTCCCAGGAGCGAACTGGATGGAGTCGCAGACCGCATGCCCCGGATGTTCTTAGCGGGGTCCGTTCGCCCCGCGTGTTCTTAGCGGGTCCGTTCGCCCCGCGTGTTCTTAGCGGGGTCCGTCCCGGATGCGCTTACCGGGATCCTGGTGTACTTCCAGGGTCGCGAAGCATCCCCGAAGCGACGCGGAGGGGGCTCCCCTGGCCTGCCTGTCCTTGTGCTCTTCAAGGGCGGCCAGGGCAGGCAACGAGTGGTTAGGCGGATGAAGGATCAGGCGGGGGTCCAGTTTTCATTATCGCCTCGACGCATTCGAAGCGCAAACATCGTCGTAATGTGTCACCAATGTGGGAGGAAGTTGACCAAGAACGAGAACAGGTCAGGGTTAAGATCGTCAATGTTCGATCCTGCCCCGCTGACTGCAAGAAGAAAACTTACCAGGGGCGCCGCCGTCACGATCAGGATGATCGTACCTGTGGCCATCCGGCTCTGGATAGGGAACGGTCGAGTATCCTCATAGAATCGCCACAACCCCAGTACGGCAACTATCGCCAACAACGGAACAAAATCCATTTCGTACCGGGTTGTGGAGTAATAGAATAGGATTATCGGCACCACGCCCGCGAGGCCCGAAAGGAGCAAAAGGGCCCCTAGTGGCCCCTGATCGATGGAGGTCCATCCGGCCGCTTTGATCAGCGGCGGGTCGTTCCCGGCTTGACGCGGGATTTCGTCATAGAGCCATTTGCGAGCAAACGTCATGGCGAAGAGAAGCGTGGGGGCGGCGAATACCAATCCGGTCGCGTCCTCAACCGTGTAATCTGCAGGTACCCCAAGTCTGGAGAGAAGTCCGGCGAACAGAGGGTACTCGTAGTAGACAGCACGAAGATACGGGAAGCTAGAGATCGGCCGGATAGGGGTCAGAAAATAGTGGATGGCATTGGGGGCTAGATAGCGCCAATTGAAGTGGGTCCCCCTGGCAATCTGGTCATTCGGGTTTATTCCTACGAATTGGTAGCGCCATCCAGTCTCGAAGGGGCTGTCGAACCTGATAGCGTTGTACCAACCGTAAAGCCCCAGTATGAGCACCACGGGGGCCATAAGCGAAACCAAGTTGACGACTTCAGTCCTGTGCCTATGCATTGATCCAGCCCGTTTCAATGAGTGAATCATGACGCCCAATACCAACACGATCACCGCCGCAACAGTCGTGAGCCTCGATGTCATGGCCATTCCCCAGAGCGCCCCGGCGGCGGCGTAATTCCCAGGCCCTGCATTTGTGTCAGTCAAAGCCCTGACCATGAAGTAGACACCACCTACAAGGAAGGCCTGCCCGCTGGCAATGGCTGCGGTCAAGATGCCGGGGCTGCTCTGAAACCACAGCATCGGATGGATCGTGCCCACGATCACGACCCCGGCAATAATCAACCACAGTGGCACCCCTTCGAAGTAAGCGTGCTCTAAACGAAAAACAATCAAGCATGAGAATAGGAAAATGAACGAAATCGAAGCGAAGACGACAACATCATCTCCCAGGATAGGGGCGCCGGCTATCCTGAGTATGGCAAGGGCCACCGCAGGAGCTGGCCCCCAGTACATGTAGTACTTTCCCTGGTAGTAGGAGAGGTTGACGATGCCCCCCTTCGCACTCCAACCCTCGTAAGGGTTCTGCGAATTGGATAATCCAGGTGTGGGCTCAATCGGAAGGTAGGTCTTGCCCTGGGTAAAGGCGTCGCCAAGCATCCCATAGTATGTGTCAGTGGCTGGCCATTGTGTCCAGCGCCATACACTCACCAAGCCGACATATGCGATGCCAATGACTGCAACCGTAATGGCCACGGCCAGGGCAATCCAGCGTCGATGTCGCTTAGCGGTTGGCACGAGCAAGGGCCGAATGGACACGCTTTTCGTTTGAGAGTGTGGAAATTGGACCTCAAGCTCAGGCTCGGAGGCCTCAACATGGTGGATTTTCGATAGGATGCGCTTGTCAAGAACGCGGATCAACTGGAGGCATGCTGCGCCGAGCAGGCCTGCTGAGCCAGAAACGAACACGGCTCGCCTGAATACCCCCCATCTCATATCCAGGTCGGCGCCTGTCAACCCCGCCGAAAGCGACAGTAGTACCAGGAGTGAGAAGAAGGCGATGGTGACCCAAGGGAGCAGACGCCGGAAGCAGGTCATGTAGTCACGCCAATTGGGTTGACGGTGAACGCTTTCGTTTCATGCCGCTCGACCATGCCTCATGAGAGGGCTGATCATGGATTCGATAGCGCACGTGAGGGCTGGGTCAACCAGGATCTAAAGAACATTCCCGTGTACACAGAAGCGGATAAGGCCGCTTCCCTCCTGCCGGACATCCTATCCGGTGAGAAAAGGCCGCTGTTGTCATCCGGCTAACGGTTTCGAGCTGCCTGCCCAGGCCGCCCTTGAAGAGCACCAGGACCCCACTACGCTTCGCTTCGGGGGCCCCGAAAGAGCACCGGGGCAGGCAAGCAGGCCAGGGAGCAGCCCTGCCAAGCCCCGTTCACATTATCGCGCCGAGCTGGCTAGGTCCGCCTGCCTGTCCTGGTGCAGTTCCAGGGCCCCAGGATCGAAGCGGATGGGGTCGGAGACCGGGCCTGCCCCGGATGTTCTGGGCGGGGCCTTTCGTCCCGCATTTTCTTAGCGGGGCCGTTCGCCCCGCATGTTCTTAGCGGGGCCGTTCGCCCCGCATGTTCTTAG
>MGOM01000125.1:6485-7931 GCA_001797105.1 Chloroflexi bacterium RBG_19FT_COMBO_62_14 | reverse complement strand
CCAGGGTCGCGAAGCATCCCCGAAGCGACGCGGAGGGGGCTCCCCTGGCCTGCCTGTCCTTGTGCTCTTCAAGGGCGGCCTGGGCAGCCAGCGTATGCTTAGGCCAGCCGGTCTACTCTCTCGGTTTCTTGGAAGGTGTGTTCATGCTTGCGATGATGGCTTTACATGCATACATAGGAGCGCCCATGGCATGGGTTGGCACATGCCAGGTTGCGACAGCTTGACCAGCGGCGCGAGCGGCGAATCTTGCCGCGTCCGGCCCTGCTTCGCGAGCCGCAGCGTGAGCGCCGAGCGAGAGCTTGCGTACCTCTGCCATTCCGAGCTCTCGCTTTCCTTGCGCCCAGGCCCTGATTGCTTCAATCGCTTGGCGAGGACGATTATCCTTCGGACGTTCTCGTTCAAAGATCGGGAGGACTCGTTCAGCCTCCTTCGCCGCCAAGAGCGCGAAGCGCCTGTGATTGCGCGAGCTACGCTCCACGGATCGATCCGGTGTGGTCTTTGAGGCTGTTTTCTCTCTCATGGCTAGGAATGGATCCTCATCATAGTAGCCCAACAGGTGCTTTCACGACGCGGGGTGTCCGTTCTTCCCGAACCGGGCTCGTAGTCGCATACACTGCCTTGCCTCTGATCCTGGCAGCAACCCGCGCCCGCCGAGCGTCCCAATGGCCTCGAGCTGCGCGGCGCAGCAGAGCTCTGTCGTACATGAAACCGCGCTGAGGCTGCGTCCGCCCCGCGAGTTGTTAGACGGCTGGCCTAGCCAGACTCGCTCAATCGCGGTTCACTAGGTTCGAGCTTGCGGGACAGGTCGCTTGCCCAGCCGCGGATCGCCTTCCGATTCCCTAGATCGCTTGCCGGTCCCTTGCCTGCAAGCGTGCTGATAGGGAAGCGCAGTAGCGCTGGGTCGTACTTGCCGCCAAACATCTCGATGGCAATTGGCTTGAACCATATGAACCTTGCCAGCTCCCTGTCGAGTTGGGCCCGCGAATCCTTCCGCTTTTGTTCATCGTAAGGTTCGTGAACTGGCCCGAGCGCGAATACTGCGACTGACCGCTCCATTAGACCTTCACGGTGGCGAGATAGGAAGCCGAGCGCGTCTTTGTGCCAACGCAACATGAAGAGCGGCGCTCCCATAACGGGCGCGCTATACCCTGCCAGTGTGCGCACTTCCCTCAAGAGCTGAAGGTCTACCGCACCTCCACTTTCCTGGAGCGAGGCCGCGACCGCCTCAGCCACCTCTTGGGTGGAGCTGTAGCGTGTAGCGAATGCCACCAATACCTTGGTTGACATTGTCACCTCTGGATAGTCGGGTTCACTTGCGCGCCTGCACGGTCCAAGATGAAGGCCACTGCCCAGCCGCCTAACGCCCCCGAGCTGTCGAAGATCCCGTGTTCTGGACGGGGTGTCAACATCACCTGAGAATGTCCCCAAATCATCGGAACGAGATGT
>MGOM01000125.1:0-6426 GCA_001797105.1 Chloroflexi bacterium RBG_19FT_COMBO_62_14 | reverse complement strand
CGACGCTTCTCCTTGAGCCGGTAGCTCTCCCCCTTGATGTTGAGCGTGGTCGAGTAGTGTAGCAGGCGATCCAGGATGGCGGTGGCCAGCACCGGGTCGCTGCCTGTCCTGGCGGACTAGGCCAGGGAACACCTCACCCCAATCCAGGAAGCCCCTGTTGCTGGTGATCACCATGCTGGCCCGCTCATGCCGGCGCACGACTAGGCGGAAGAACACGTGTGCCTGCGGCCCAGTGCAGGCAGGCTGGCCTCGAAGTTGGAGAGTGGCAGGTAGCCGATCTCGTCGATGATCAGGACCTTGGGGTAAGTCAGCTGTTGCAGGCTGCGTTCCAGCCGACTCTCCTAGGCGGCTCTCACCAGCCGGCTGATGAGTTCCTCCAGGGTCAGGAACAGCACCGAGTAGCCGGCCTCCACGGCCTTGATGCCCAGGGCGATGGCCAGGTGGGTCTTGCCCACCCCGGGCGGGCCGAGCACGATCACGTTGTGCGCCCGTTCCACGAAGCTCATGCCGGCGAGTTCCCGGACCTGGCGCCGATCCAGGCTGGGCTGGAAGTCGAACTCAAACTGCTCGAGCGTCTTGAGCCAGGGGAAGCGCGCCTGGCGCAGCCGAAGCTCTGTCCCGCGCTGGTAACGTCCCTGCCACTCGGTCTGCAGCGCCTGGACTAGGAAGGTCTTATAGTCGGCCTGCCGCCGGGCTGCCTGCTCGCAGACGGCATCCAGCTGCGCTTCCAGGTGATCCATCTTGAGCTTGCCGAGGAGGTGATCTAGCTCCATGTCGCCACCTCCTCATAGGCCTCCAGCGGCCGCCGCTCCACCTTGAGCGTCGCCTGCCACAGAGCGGCGTGGTGGTCTGGAACGCTGCTCCAGCCTGTCTCGGCAGGTCGCAGGCTGTGGCTCGCCACCAACTGGTCGGCGTGAAAGACCCGCAGCCGGTCGTCCAATCCAAGGCGCACCGCCACGGTCTGCCCGGCCAGTTCGCCTGGGACGGAATAGCGGTTGCCCCGCACATTGACGTACCCGTCCCAGCCCACCCGGGGCAACTCAAGGTAGGACGTATCGTAGCGGTGCAGGGGCAAGGGCTTGAGGCAGGGTGCTTCTCGCAAGAAACGCTCGGCCACCACTTCCTTCACCGTCCCCTGCACGCGCAGGTCGGCTTCCTCCGCCAGCCACCGCTCGGCCAGCTGGTTCAGATGCGCCCAGCTTTCGAAGGCGCGGTAGCGCACGAAGAAGTTGCCTTTCACGTACCCGACCATCCGCTCGTCATCCCCTTGGTGCGCGCCCGGTAGGGCCGGCAGGCGCGTGGGGTGAAGCCGTAGTGCCTGCCAGATCGACGAAGCGCTCATGGAAACGGGGGTGGCCGGAGTTGGAGGCAAGCAGCACAGCGCTCTTCTGGATGTCCACCAGCACTTCTTCCGGAACGCCGCCGAAGCCGCGAAGCGTCCAGGCTCCGGATCAGACCCTCGTAGGTGTGTTCGGCATCTTCCCGGTCGGTGCACCACACGTGGAACCGCCGGGAGTACCCCAGTTCGTTCACCTGGAAGTGCACTCGGGTGGGTTTGCCGGCGATCGGCACGACGATCGCACCCCAATCGCTCTGCAACTGCTTTCCCGGCTCGGTCTCGAAGCGGACGGTCGCCCGGCTGGGCCGCAGAGCTCGCTTGGGTCCGACATACTGCCGCAGGATGGTCATGCCGCCCGGGTAGCCCTCAGCCTGGATCTCCCTCAGAATGACCATCGCATTCCAGACGCCTTCGCCCAGCAGGCGGTTGATCGTCTGTTTGTAGGGGTCAAGCTTGCTGGCGCCTCGACGGCCGGCTGGCGATGGGGCTGAGCCCCGCCGGAGCGCCCGGCTGACAGTCTTTGGGTGAACACCCAACTCGGCGGCGAGATCCTTCACATAGACGTCGCGTTTCTTCAGGGCTTTTATCACAGCGAAGTCCTCCTTCCTCAGCATGTGCACCTCCCACGGGTACTCCCCAGGAAGGTACATCCACACCGATGTTCAGGGGACTTTCCAAACCGATGACTTAGGGACTTCTACCACCGATGATGACAGGGGGGCCCTTGGAAGATGACAAGGGCACGCCTGGCCTGCTTGCCTGCCTGTCCCGGTGCTCTTTCGGGGCCCCCGAAGCGAGGCGTAGCGGGATGCTTGTGCTCCTCAAGGGCGGCCCGGGCAGGCAGCGAGTTTGGAATGAGAAGGCCGGTCCCTCAGTAAGCGTGCTTGATCTGAACGATGAGCACAATCTAAGCGCACTCAAAGGTGCAAGGAGGAGGAACCGGCCGTGTTTAAGAATAGCACGACATCCGTTTGACTGGACCTGAGAGACAAGCACTCTCACGTCGTCATTCTCGACTCGAACCGCGATGCGATCGAGGAAGCTCGCCTGCCGACGACCCGTGCGGCGTTCCCGCGTAAGTTCTCCAGCCTGCCAGCGTGTCGGGTGGCCACAGAGGTTGGCGCCCACTCCGCTGGGTGAGCCACTTGCTTCGAGAACTGGGGCATGATGTGCTTGTCGCCAATGCTCGTAAGCTGCGAGCGATCTATCACAACCCGCGCAAAGGAGATCGAGTTGATGCCGAGACCCTTGCCCGCCTGGCGCGGCTCGATCCTGAGCTGCTCTCTCCCATCACCACCGCTCACCCAAGGCGCAGGCTCATCTGGCGGTGATCCGTTCCCGCGACGCTCTCGTTCGCGCCCGCACCCTGCTCATCAACCACGTCCGCGGCATTGCCAAATGCAGCGGTGATCGCCTGCCATCTTGCTCAGCCGACTGTTTCGCCGGCAAAGTTGCCTCTGCCGTCCCTGAGCCGCTTCTTCCAGCGCTGCTCCCGGTACTTGATACGATCGCCTCACTATCGGATCAGATTCGGGCCTACGACCGCCAGATCGCATCGCTCTGCCAGGAAAACTATCCTGAAACCCGCCACCTGCAGGGCATCGCCGGGGTGGGGCCTTTGACCTCCCTGGCATTCGTGCTCACGCTTGAGAATCCACAACGTTTCGCCCGGAGCCGGCAGGTTGGTCCCGCCCTCGGGTTGGTTCCCAAGCGAGATCAATCCGGCGATCGTGATCCTCAGCTGCGGATTACCAAGACCGGTGATAGCTATTTGCGTCGTCTCCTTGTCGGCTCTGCGCAATACATCCTGGGCCCCTTTGGTCCCGACTGCGACTTGCGCCGCTGGGGTCTCAAGCTCGCCGAACGAGGCGGGAAGAACGCCAAAAGGAGGGCCATCGTCGCGGTTGCTCGAAAACTAGCCATCTTGCTCCATCACCTTTGGACGAATGGAGTAATCTACGACTTGCTCTACCAAGCAAAAGAACCAATCGGGGTACCTACTACAGTTGCTGCCGTCGTCGGATAACTAGCTGCGATGGAGACAGAGCAGGTTGTCTGCTCAAGGTCTGTAAGGGGAGGGTTTTCCAGGTTGACCACCTGATCACATCCACCAGCCTACGCCCCGTTCGGCCGAAGGTCCCCGAAGGGAATTGACTGCGCCTAACCACTGGGTCCATTAGACAGACCGCCAGCGAGATGGCAGCACCCGCCTGGATCGAACCCCAACGGGCACCGGGCTCAGGTAAGGAGCCCACTAAGAGTGCGGATGGAAGCGAGGCGAATGGCGGAGGCGGAGGATGTCCCCAGGGTAGGTCGCCACGTCGACCTCTTGACAAACAAGGCCTTCTCATGGAAGTGGTTAGGCGCTGCTGTCATGTTGACTTGTGGTTGCACCATGCACGGATGACTTTCTGGAGATCGGGTGTGTACTTCTTGAGTTCATCCGCGCTAGCGAATCGCATGGTTCTGGCCAAGCGTGAATCGCCCTCCAGGCGAGGATGGTTCCCTGGGATCTCAGCCCCTCGATGAAAGAGCAGGCTAACGAAGTTCTTTGCCTTTGGAATGAAACTCGCGATGTCCCCGTTGTACGAGAAGGTTGGGGTACTCCACTTGATTGACTCACTCACCCTCTTGTCTGAGGCAAGGATCACGCGTCGGACACGGACCATAAGCGGCTTAAGGGGATGATCCAGGGCATCGAACCATCGATCGACAGCAGGATTACTTCGCGCCGATCGCGGCCTGTTCCGGGAAGGCGCAGAAGACTTCTTAGCGGGCGCGTCTTTGCGGGGCTTCTTGGCTGCGGGCATTTGAACCTCCGTTCCCATCAAACCTACACGCGGCGCCTAACGGCTGCGAGCTGAGCGGCGCAGCACAGCTACATCGTACATGAATTCGCGCTGAGGCTGCGTCCGCTCCAGCGAGTTGTTAGGCTGCCCCTGCTTTCAGCGCTCATAGGGCTTCTCGGCGAAGGAATGATGAGGATCACTCTTCCATGAGCTCAAATGACCAGGTCCATTCTGAACCTGCCAGTCGAGTCTGCCGAAGCACAATCCCTCGAGGAGTTTCATAGGTGGCTCCTGTCACGATCAGAACAACTCCGTCCGGCATCTCGACAACCTCGTTCTCACAGTAGTCGATTGCTGTGAACAGCTCGGGGTCCACTCCGCCGGACTCGCGGTTGAAAATGGAGTCCAGATCACCCGCCCGTCGCATCCCGTTCAAATGCAGTCGAGCGAAGTTGCTCTCTCGGAATTCGATGTCCCACTTGAGCCAGCCGCTTTCATAGTGACGGCGAGCATCGGGATCATCGTAGATCTGCGTGTATGTTCCATCGTCTCTGATAAGGAGAAGATCGGAGTCGTTGAGACTGTAGGACGCAGCCCAAGTACCAACCAAGTCCTCTAGGCGAAAAGTCGACGGGAGTTCCGGGCACTCTGGTGTCGTATCGCGCTCTGGCAACGGAGTGCATGCGAGCAGTAGCGCGCTGGCTATGACTGCGATAGTCTGTCTCATGAGGGACTTCATCGAGCCGAATCGCACCTTGCAGGCAGCCTAACGGCTGCGAGCTGAGCGGCGCAGCCAAGTCATGCCCCTATTTTCGCGCCCAGCTGGCCGGGTCCGTCGAAGACCGTCCGTCCCGGAGGTACTTACCGGGATCCTGGTGTACTTCCAGGGCTCCAGCGAGTGGTTAGGCTCCCATATCGATCTACTCCAGGAAACGATCTTGAAAGCCGTCGAGAGTCATCCTACAGAGAGTCCTTCTTCCAAACCATCTGTATCGGTTCCTTGAAACGATATTGTAGGTGCAATCTCGGATAGGCCTGGGGACCAAGCGCAATGCATCCAGAAGGGACCAGGCTCCGGGCAGGAGCCTCAATATCCCGAGGATGGCATCGGACCGAGTGAGGCATCTGCCTGCTTGGACAAGAATGATTGCTTTCCCCAAAGGCTGCTCCGCTGGACAAAGGCGAATGAGACTCTGGCCAGCGGCGGACTGGAGTGCCGCGAACTTGAAGCGCCCTGTCGTATCGTGGCTCAAGACGAAATCGACCGAGGAGTTGCATAGGTTGCAGACTCCGTCATAAAGGATGACAGGATAGCCGTCCATATCGCTTCGCTGTGCGATGGCAGCCTAACGGCCTCGAGCTGAGCGGCCCGGCCAAGATCCCTTCATAGTATCGCGCCGAGCTGGCCGGGTCCGTCGAAGACCGTCCGTCCCGGAGGTACTTTCCGGGATCCTGGTGTACTTCCAGGGCTCCAGCGAGTGGTTAGGCTGCACCAAGTCCGTGACTCTCCCAGACAGTCCAGATCTACTGTGCCCCGAGTCGAAAACTATCGATTACATGAGAGAAAACCACAAGACCATCGATACCGCTCCTGGGGATGTCACAACTCGTGTTGGAGCCGAGTGTGATAGTCAATGTGTTGTCAGCTAGACCGGCAAAGACCGTTATCCCTGCAGAAGTCTCTTGCGAAGAGTATCGAGCCTCAAGTGCTGTGACATCGTTAATCGTGATGTCTTGCAGGGATGTCAATTCCCAACGGCCTTCGTTGATCTTGAGCATCCTGCAAGCATAGTCCTGCCATGTTGGATCCTGGAGCTTCCAAACAAAGATTGCAGTACTCGATCCTACGTATAGCTCAATTCCTGCGCCCTTGGAGTGCTGCAATCCCCTCGGAGCGCACTTAGGAACTTGATTACTAGTGTATTGAGCAGGATATTCGAAGGAAAAGCCATATTCTGAGTTGGTGTACGTGGCCCATTCAATCTCCCTAGAATCGCTGGTGGGAATGGGGGAAGGGGTTGGCTCGGAGGGGATGGAATTGCGGATGTCATCGAGGGAGCAGGCTGGAATGGTCGGCGAGGCCAGCAAGAGCAGGGATCTCTCTGTTTGACTCTCAGGAGCACATGCAGGGAGGCTCATGGAGAGGAAGGCAATAGCTACTGATACCAGTCTGTATGGCTGCATGTCGATTGACTATCCATGATGGGCCATCCATGGGCCCGTTCGCATTGCTAAGAGGCCAGCCGAACGGCCTCGAGCTGAGCGGCCCGGCCAGGACACCTTCTGAGTATCACGCCG
>MGOM01000124.1:10456-10630 GCA_001797105.1 Chloroflexi bacterium RBG_19FT_COMBO_62_14 | reverse complement strand
CGGACGCCCGGTTGCACCTGGCAGGCAGATACTTGGACTCCGTCGGTGCAGCGGAGCCGAGACAGCTCAGCCAGCTCTTCGGATGGCACGCCGATGTCACGTCCGAGACGCTGGCGGGGTTGCAGAGTCGCACGCGCGCCGTCGAGCTCGACGATGGCCGGTGGGCGACGACGG
>MGOM01000124.1:10218-10353 GCA_001797105.1 Chloroflexi bacterium RBG_19FT_COMBO_62_14 | reverse complement strand
AACGGCCCCGCTAAGGGCATGCGGGGCAGGCGGCCCCCTGCCCCGCGTTCTCTCTGTCAGTCGATGGGCCAGATGTAGATCTGCATAAGAAGTGTGGTGGATGTTTGTCATCCTCCACTCATGTTTAGGTCTTAT
>MGOM01000124.1:8448-10208 GCA_001797105.1 Chloroflexi bacterium RBG_19FT_COMBO_62_14 | reverse complement strand
GGCTTATTGCGTTATGGCAGATCCCACGCAGCGAATTCGGTAGCCGTGACCGTGAAGTTGGCTGTGCTCGAGGCACCGACAAAGACGCCGTAGATGCCGCCACTATAAGCGTCGTTCACGACTTCCTTCAAGAGCTTCCCATTGACATACACACCGATCCGAGTCCCATCCAGCTTGAGCCCAAGGCGGTTGGTCTTGTCCGAACCGCTCAGGATATCGGCACTCGCCGTCCAATCGACCAGTCGCGTGTATTTCTCGCCATCCCACGTCCGGAGCGAGTAGCGCCCGTCGCAAGTAATTCCGAAGAAGTAGCCGACGTACCCAAGGCTAGTCCCGCTGGAGCGGGCGACAATCCCAAACTGATCAAGCCCGCTGCAGGTGCCGCTGGTTGCAGTCAGCTCGATGTAGGAGTCTTGCGACTGGTTGTAGGTGAGCATCCATCCGTTCCAATGATCGGCGTTGAACGCCGTCATTTTCAGATCGCCGTCGGTGATCGCGAATTTGACGTGGTCGTCCTCGTAGACAGGCCAGTTGGCGGCACTCTCGAAGGTGTCGCGGAACGTGGGCGTCCCGAGGCCGGCTTTCGGATCTCCCGAGGCGAATGTCGGCGACGGACTGACGGTGATGCTCGCCGAGGCCTGCGGGGTTGCCGTCAGATTCGGCGTGGCCGTTGCTTCAGGAGTGGCAGTCGGCTCGGGCGTCGAGGTCATTTCAGGTGCCAGGGTCGGTTCCGGGGTTGGGACCTCGACTTGTGCTCCTCCGGCGCCGCGATCCCAGCCGAAGTTCACGTTGCTGATCACCTGACCAGCCTGGAGATCGACCGTGGCACCGATCAGGCCTCCGGGGGAGACCGCCGGCGAGCTCCAGCCTCCGGCGCCAAGCACAGCCGCGTTGGTAGTCGAGTCGATGCTGATGCAGTACGTACCGGGGGTCAGGTCGGCGAAGGCGTAGATGCCATCAGCCGAAGTGTCGGTCGTGGTCGTGATCTCCGCCGGGCAAGGGCCCGAAGCGAGAGCGACCTTGATGGCTGCCAGGCCGGCCTCACCCGAGTCGAACGTGCCGTTCGACCGGAAGCCTCCGGAGCCATCCGGCAGGCACCCCTGCGGGGCAATCGTCAGCGTCTCGCCCGCCTGCGGACGAGGGCATTGGTCGTCCCAGACGCGACCGGATACCGAGGCGACCGTACTGCCAGAGGTTGTGGGCGAAGTGCCGCCTCCGGGCGGCGCCGGCAGCGTGCATCCGGCCAAGACGAGACTCACAGCCAGAACGACCGCCAGCGGGATTGATCGCATGTTGTTCATCATCCAATCCTTTGCTCATGAGCCATGGCGGAGCAGGAGAGCACGCCGCTGTCGATCACGGCGGTGTCGTAAGCTCGCCTCGCGGCCGCCCCTATGGAAGACGCCCGGCTAGCGTCCCCGGTTCCAAGTCCAGGTTCAATCACCAATGAGTGCACGATTCGTGCCAGGGACACACCCGTTGTCTCAGGCTCAGACAGGATGAGTGTGGTGCGAAGCGTCCTGCATGTCAACTATTGCTGTGCGGGCGGAGTCCGTTGGGCTGGCCTAGTGATCCACGTTGGTTCCCAATTCCCCCCGTGGCCAGGCATAACGGCATTCGACGCAAGGGCCCGGATTGCTCATAAGTTGCCTTCATGCTAGGATTTCGTGCCCACGCGAACCGCGCGTGGCAGACTCATTAGGATTTCTTATGGCGGATGATCCTTGCCGGAGAGAGCGTAGAGAAGTCTGGAGGCTCGG
>MGOM01000124.1:6555-8441 GCA_001797105.1 Chloroflexi bacterium RBG_19FT_COMBO_62_14 | reverse complement strand
CGCAAGTTCGCCGTGACCAAACCCCTCGACCCGAGAGGCATCCCCAAGGCTCTGACCGAAGGCGACGTCCGCCGGCTGGGCGAGGCTCAGGCCGGGCTCGACGACTTACAGAAGCAGCTCAACGAAGCGATCGCCACTTTGGTGCAATGTTTGCGAAGTCATGGCGAGGTGGATGGGCCGTGAGGACGGACGGCGGACGATAGACGATGGACGACGGAAGACGGGAGACCGGGGACGGGGGACGGGACAAAGGACTCAAAACACAAGACTCAAGACGCAGGACACAAGACTCAAGACACAAGACACGAGTGACAAGCTGCAAGCTGTGAGCTGTAAGCTGCAGCCTGAGGTTATAATTAGGCCATCCGCCCCCGTAGCTCAATGGATAGAGCGCCTGACTTCGAATCAGTAGGTTGTGGGTTCGAGTCCCGCCGGGGGCGCCATGATCTTTGCCGCTCGGCTCGAACCGCCAGAGGCAGAAGACCCTGACGACAAGTCAGGGTCTTTCTTATGGAGGCGGATTCTGCTATAAGAGTATTGTGGAATGCCCCCTTCCCCACCTACATCGAGCCCCCTGGGGGATTGCCCGGAGGAAGGTCGTGTCCGCGTACACGCCTCGCCGTTCACCTCCTGGCCCACTTCCCTGCCCAGAAGGCCGTGTGACATCATCGGTTCACAATAGCGGTCACCCTTGAGTCCTCGAAGTTCGCCTTTCACCCACGCCGTCACCCCTCTGGCCTTCGACCGGGCGAAGCTCCATCGAGAACGCCTCGTCCTGCAAATCCACAATACCTTGCCTCGCCGACTCATCGCCCTTGTGGCACCACCCGGCTACGGCAAGAGCACCCTGCTGGCAGACTTCGCCACTCACACCGAACTGCCGGTGGCGTGGATGCGGTTGACCTCCGCCGATCAGGATGTGATGCGTCTGGCGAACGTCATGCGGGCCTCCCTCCAGAAGCGGTTCCACCGACTCCGCGGGCAACCGGACCTCGATGCCCTCGCCGGCTCCTCTCCCGAGGGCCTGGCGCGCGCCTTTGTCGATACGATCGAGCAGCACATCCCCGAGGCCTTCATCCTGGCCATCGACGATATGCACCTCATCAACCCCTCCCCGCCGGGTCTGACCTTTCTGGACACGCTTATCCGAGAGCAGCCCGACCGGATGACGGTCCTGGCCTCCGGTCAGGAGCTCCCCGACATCTCACTGGCGACCCTGGTTGTTGACGGTCAGATGGTCGGTATCGGGGCCCATGAGCTCGCCCTGACCCGGCAAGAGTTGGGATTGCTCGCCAGGCTACGACTGGGGGATGACCTGGATGAAGTCGAGCTGGCCCGGCTTCACGAAGAAACCCAGGGCTGGATCTCCGGCATTCTCCTATCGAACACCATGCTCGGTACCGCTTCCCAGACACTCGCCCAGCGCGGCCGGCCGATGGTGTATGAGTACCTGGCGGCCGTGGTATTGGGTCAACAGCCGGATGAGGTCTCACACTTCATGCTCGACTCGTCTGTTCTGCCGGTGATGACAGTGGCGAGTTGCGACGCGGTCCTCAAACGGGACGACAGCCAGCGGCTGCTGACTCGCCTCGTGCGGGAAGGGCTGTTCGTGATGGCGACTGAACAGACTCCGCGGACTTACGAGTACCATCCGGTGATGCGGGCATTCTTGCTGGAATCACTCAACAACAAGGACCCCGCTCGGCTTCGGACCCTCCGCAAACTCGCAGCAAACCACCTTGATCGAACCGGCGCCCACGAAGAAGCTGTCCAGCTTTATTTCGAGGCCGGTGCAGGAAAACAGGCCGCGGCTCTTATCGCCCGCTCCGCCGGCGAGATGCACCAGCGAGGCCGGGTCCAGACCCTTGAAACGTGGGTTCGGCGGC
>MGOM01000124.1:6072-6427 GCA_001797105.1 Chloroflexi bacterium RBG_19FT_COMBO_62_14 | reverse complement strand
GCATCCAAAGCAACCCGGGCGCATGCCTGGAACGCTAGAGCTCGGATCGCACTTCATCGGGGCCGCTTCCAGGAGGTCTTCGATTCGGTCGAAGAAGCCGAGAGACTCCTCGGGGGAGAGGGCACGACGCTATGGCATGCCGCAGGTATGAGGCTGCGAGCGCGAGCCATCCTCGGTTCCGGAGGCGATCCCGAGCAGGCCGAACAACTCGCAGCTCAAGCCGTCAGAGCCTTCGAGCAGTTGAAAGGGGATTACTCAATTGCCCAGGCCCTGCTCGATCTCTCGCTCATTCAGGTCACCCGCGGCAAGCCCCATGAGGCGAGTGCCACGAGTGAGCGGGCGCATGCGATCCTGG
>MGOM01000124.1:5775-6063 GCA_001797105.1 Chloroflexi bacterium RBG_19FT_COMBO_62_14 | reverse complement strand
GGTCTCCACTGCCACTGGCCATCTCGTCGAACAATCTTGCCGTCTTCGCCTATCGAGCCGGTGACTACGAAGCCTCCCTTCAGCACTTCATGAGCGGTCTCCGACACGCCCGACAGGCGGCGGCGCCGGCGTTCGAAGCCAGGATCTTCTTCGGCCAGGCAGACGTGTTCTCCGACCTCGGCCTGCCCTATCAAGCCGCCGAACTATATAACCAGGGGCTTCGACTGGCGACGCAAATCGAGAACCCGGAGCTCTTGAGCTATGGCTACCTTCAGACCAGCGCCCTTC
>MGOM01000124.1:2460-5732 GCA_001797105.1 Chloroflexi bacterium RBG_19FT_COMBO_62_14 | reverse complement strand
GCGAGCCCGCGACGCCGCCGTTTCGAACGAGCAACCTTCGGGGGTCGCCATTCAGCTTGCCGCGCTGACCATGCAGGCGTCGGTCGAGAGTAGCCGGGCGCGGCTGCTGGAGTTGCTCGATCAGAGATCTCCCGCTCTCGATGCCGACCAGCGGACAATGGCATTCTATTTCCTCGGGAAACTTGAACTCGTGGCCGGCGACACCGAGAGGACACTCGAGGCATTCAGCCGCGCTCTGGAGTGGGCGGGCTCGCACGGTACCGAGCAACTGATCGCGGGCGAGCTCACCTATGACCGACAAGCCCGTGAATTCCTGGCACAGACCATGACAGACGGCCCCGTACGACAGGTTCTCCTGCAGAAGGTGGAGCTCATGCGGGCGGTCGCTCGTAAGCACCAGCAGTCGACCCAGGCCACCTCCGAAGAGGTCCAACTCCGGCTAAGAGCATTTGGAGGAGCCGAGGTTGAGCATCGAGGAAAACGCATCGCCGAACTCGAACCTCAGCCACGACAGATCCTCTTCTATCTGGCCGACAACGTACCGGCCGAACGCGACCGCCTGATGGAAGCCCTTTGGCCCGAAGCTCCCGCAAGTCGGCAGACGGCGAGCCTGTACACCGGTCTGCACTCCTTGCGTCAGGCGCTCGGCAAGGACATCATCCATATCGAGGGGCTCCTTTACCAGATAAACCCAGGTTACGTGCTGCACTACGACGTTGCCGAGTTCGAACAGGTGGCGGCCATGGCTGAAGGCCTGCCTACCGGCGATCCGCGCCGGCTGTTCGCACTGACTGAGGCGATCCACGCCTGCAACGGCGCGTTTCTTCCGGAATTCGGCTCGGAGTGGGTGGGCGCCCGTCGGCAGGCGCTCGAAGCGCGATTCCTTCGGCTTCTCACGGCCCATGCCGAAGAAGCCCTGGCGAGAGGCCAGCTGGGCGATGCGGTGGACAGCATCCGCCAGGCGCTCGACATCGAGCCGCTGCGCGACGACCTCAACTTGCGTTATCTCGAGCTACTGAAACTGCTCGACCGGAGGAGCGAGGCGATCGGCCACTATCAACGCTATGTACGCCTGCTGGCCGATGAGCTCGGCCTCGACCCTCCTGACCCGTTACGCGAGCTTTACACTCGCCTCATCGGATAACGAGCAAGTCCCGTCCCGGACTCGATCGCCCGGCGAAGAAGCGGGCGGCCTGGTGGCCGCCCGCTGTTGCGTTCCTGACTCAGCCACCTCCGCGGGATTGTGGACAGATCGAGGCAGGACATCTGTGGCCAACCCGGCCGAGCCGTAGAGCGATCTAAGCCCGTGACCAGGCGTGACTAGGTCCGCTCGCGCTCGGCGAGCACGAGCGCCCGGACATTGCTGCCCTCTTTCAGCGCCGCCCCTCCCGACCCAATCACTGATCGTTTTTGCCTCACTCCCCTGCTCAGTCGCGTCTCTGCCTCGAGCTTGGGGGACCAGGGGAGTCGCTCACCTTCGACGTCCCTGAGTTGACCGTGAGTCGTTCCGGCCTAGGTGCGTCAAGCTTCGTGCTCCGATGTTTTCCCGAAGTTGGCACCTTCGATCCGCCAGGCTAAGGAAATCTTAAGGGGTGCTTTGCTAGCCTGTCACCAGAGTGGAGAGATCAAAAAAGGAGGTTGCCATGTTCCAGCCAAGAAGCCCTGCATCTGGCGGCGGTAGCGGCGGCGGGGGCTAATCCCCTCAAGGAAGCCCCTGCACTTACCAAGACAAGGCGCAGCGCCGCACTGGGCAGCGAACGTGTCGCTGCCCTTGGCTTTCGAAATGACAGGGTGCAGAGTGCGATCAGGGAGGAGACCGATGTCAATCCGAGCACTGAACCGTCTTCTGGGGCGGTCGACGATCGACCCATGTGTGATTGAAGCGTTCGAACAGGACAGACTCGACGAGATCCTAGCCGAATACGACTTCGCGCCGGACATGAGGCGAGAGCTAAAGGCAATCCGGGCATCGACGTTCGAGGAGTTCGGCGCCCTCGCACTGGATCTGGTCCAGAACGCCGAGCAGGATAGGAGCCCGGCTGGGATGCATGACCCAAGGCAGGGGCTTTGCCCAGAGCCTGTCGTCGGTGATGAGGAACAGGCGGCCTGAGGCGAACAGTGCCGCCGGCAAGCTGAGGGCCGGATTCGTCCCGGCGAACGAAGGCCGGGCTCCGGCGCATAGATGGCGTCCGTGGATCGGGCGAGAAGGGTCTGCTGCCCGTCCGGGGGAAAGTCTACGGATGATTCAGACACGGTGGTCGATCGATGCGGATGAGGTCATCTACCGGTTGTTGCTGTTGTTCTCGATCGGCTTCACTTCGTTGCGCGTTTTCATAGTGGTTCGTAGCGCGATCGACCCGCTCTCCGGGATGGTCATACGGATCGCCGGGTTCTTGGGAGGTGGGGGCGTTTGAGGTCCCCCGAAAGTGCCGTAGCAACGTCCGGCACTGCATGAAAGAACGTCCATCCGTCAATCTGCCTTACGCCACTGCCGTCTTCGGCTTCGGATCTCGGGGGCAAGCACCTCAGGCCCACCGGCAGGATCGGATGATGAGAGGCGCCAGGCGTCCAGGGGGAGCACCAGGGACAGGCCAGCCCATGCGTCTGGCGCCCTCTCGCCTTAGACCTTAGGTAACCCGCAGTGCCTCGAAGCGTTGATCCTTCATCGACACCCGCTGAAGCGGGCCGAGGCGAAGCACCCCATTCACCTCCCATCTTCCATACGAAGGAAATGCACGTCAGGCTCGAGGCGATGGCCCGGCTGGGCGCATTCGTGCGCTGGGAAGGTATCTCTGGGTCAGGACCCGGCGGCCCCCGGTTCAACGACGACCCTCCGTCTGCCCGGCTGACAGGGCCCCTCCGGCCAGATCTCGCGATCGGTCCCCACCCTGGCCGTCCTATTGCGGGGTTTCGAGAAAGCCACTATGCTAAATCTCACGCGAGCGGGGGCTGTCAAAGCGGACGTTCACAACCCGGGTCCCCTTCGCTATTGAATTCCCGTTCAATGAGTGCTCCGGTCCACCCCCGCGGGAGGTGAATCGTGGACGACTCTCCGAGCAAGTGTCACGGCTGGAGCGACGGGAGAGTGCTTTTGCCCCGTCCTGTGGGGCTGATATTCTCGCCCCCGTGCGGGAAGAGTCCACGACTCCTGGGAAGGCTTGCGATCAGCCTCCGTCCACTCTCGGGGGTTTGCCAGTGAGCAGCATCAAAGGAGGAGAACGAGGCCTGCTCAGCGCGCTCACTCAAATCTTTGGGGCTATTGCGGCCGGCTT
>MGOM01000124.1:1087-2441 GCA_001797105.1 Chloroflexi bacterium RBG_19FT_COMBO_62_14 | reverse complement strand
TCTGCTCTCGAGCTTCGGGTTGAACTTGATCCCGATGGCGCCGAGCTCCGCCTTCATGTTCGGTGTGCTTGGAATCGCGACCCTCGTGCACGGCCGCCTGCCGCAGAGCCGCCGAGCGCAACGGGTAATCCTGGCAGTCGGCCTGTTCTGCGCTCTCATCACCCTGCTCCTGTTCTTCACCTCATCCATGGGGATCCAATTGAAGGCCGAGCACCTGGGAATCCCCATCACTGGGAGCCTGAATGGAATACCGATCGGGCACATGTCGCCCGTGACGGCCTTCTCGTTCGTACTCGCCAGCCTGTCGTTCGTGGCGTCCGCTTCATCCTCCTCCGACCGGCCAAAGCGACCAACGTTCGCTCTCTGGTCGGCCGGACTTGCCATCCTGGTCCACTACGTTCTCGTGCTCGCCTATTTCGTCGGGCTCCCCCTACTCTACGGAGGCGTGTTCATTCCTCCCGCGTTTCCGACCAGCCTGGCCTTCCTGGCTCTAGGCGTGGCCCTGGCGGCGTCGGCCAGAACACACGCCAGGCCGTCCAGCGAACCCATTGAGGCGCACACCACCCAATCTACATTCGCCCTCTGGGTAACCTTGGTCGGCCTCGCCCTGGGCATCGTAACAGCCGGTTATGCCTATTACCGAAATTACGAGAACAATTACCGCGTTGAGGTCGAGCACCAATTGTCGGCCATTGCGCAACTCAAGGTGGGCGAAATCGCGCGGTGGCGCAATGAGCGCCTGGGCGATGGCTCCGTGCTTTACAACAACCCCACCTTCTCCGATTTAGTTGGGCGCGTCCTCGGACGGCCGGAGGATGGGGAGGCGTACGGAGAACTCCGGGCGTGGTTAGTCCGGGTTCTGGAGAGCTACGACTATGACCGGGTCATTTTGCTGGATGCACAGGGCTCCGAGCGGATGTCTGTCCCGGACACGCCCGGGCCGGTAGGCCTCCATCTCTCGCAGGACATCCTCGATATCATAGGCTCGCGGCAAATGTCCTTCTTGGATCTCCACCGCGATTCGCAAGATCAACCTGTTCACATGGAGGTTCTCGTTCCCATTCTGGAGGAAGTGGATAGAACCAGGGTGATCGGCATCCTGGTTCTGAGGATCGATCCCGAGAGGTATCTGTATCCCTTGATCAATCGCTGGCCGACGCCAAGCCAGACAGCGGAGACGCTGATTGTCCGCCGCGATGGGAACGAGGCGTTGTTTCTGAACGATCTCAGGTTTCAGAAGGACTCCGCCCTGGCACTACGCGTCTCGCTCGAGCGGGAGGACGTGGCCGCCGCAATGGCCGTGATGGGGCAGACGGGGATCGTGGAGGCTGTGGATTACCGCGGGGTGCCCGTA
>MGOM01000124.1:761-1075 GCA_001797105.1 Chloroflexi bacterium RBG_19FT_COMBO_62_14 | reverse complement strand
GTGGTTCATGGTGGCGCGCATGGATGAGGCGGAAGTGTACGCGCCGGTGAGAGCCAAACTCTGGGAAGTGGTCGTTCTCGTGGGCGTTCTACTCTTCGGGGCAGGCTCGGGGGTCGGCTTGATCTGGAGGCGGCAGCGTTTGCACTTCCTACAAGAGCGGTATGCGATGGCGCACGAACGCGCCTGGCTGCACGAGGTGATCTCGCGGAGCTTGAACGAGGTCTACGTCTTCGACTCACTCACGCTTCGGTTTACATTCGCCAACTCCGGCGCGTGTGACAACCTCGGCTACACGGTGGAGGAGCTCGCCAACC
>MGOM01000124.1:0-735 GCA_001797105.1 Chloroflexi bacterium RBG_19FT_COMBO_62_14 | reverse complement strand
TTCACCCAGGAGTCCTTCCGCCCCTTGCTTCCGCCGTTAAGGACTGGGAAGCGCAAGCTTCTGGTTTTCGAGACCGTTCACCGCCGCAGGGACGGCTCCGAGTATCCCGTCGAGGTCCATCTTCAGCAGGTCGAGACCGGCGGCGAGGCTGTATGCCTTGCCATCGTCAACGACATCACCGAACGCAGGCAGGCGGAGCAGGAGCGCGACCGGCGTGCCGCCATCCAGGAGGCCACTCCGGACTTCATTGGCCTTTCAGACCTGCAAGGAAGAGCGATTTATGTCAATCGCGCCGGTCGGGAGATGCTGGAGATCGGAGCGGAGGAGGATGTCTCCAATCTGGCAATTGCGGATTATTTGGCCGATTCGGCCCGGGCCTTTGTCGTCAACGAAGCGATTCCGGCGGCAATTCGCGAAGGAAGTTGGAGCGGAGAAGGGGCTCTGCTAAGCCGCACCGGCCGCGAGATCCTGGTGTCCCAGGTCATCCTGGCGCACCGGGGCCCAGGCGGCGAGGTGGAGTTTCTCTCGACAATCGCACGCGATATCACTGAGCGCAAGCGGTCGGAGCAGGCGCTGATAGAAAGCAGTTCCCAATTTCGCACGCTTTTTGAGGCCTCGCCTGATGCAATCCTGCTGATTGACCCGCACGATGAGTGGCCGATCCTGGACTGCAATATGGCGGCTTGCCAGATGAACGGGTACACCCGCGACGAACTGGTCGGCCAATCCGTGGAC
>MGOM01000123.1:80598-87823 GCA_001797105.1 Chloroflexi bacterium RBG_19FT_COMBO_62_14 | reverse complement strand
AAAGGAGCGAAATCCATCCGCAGGCGAAGAGCAAGCCAAGGATCGCCAGAAACACAAGAAGCCAGATAGCGACTTTGGCTAACCGGTTTCGGTCATACCGCTCTTTAAAGAAGGAAGCAGCCTGGTTCACGCCCACGCCCTTATCCACCTGGATCACTCCGGTGGAGCACGTCTACCGACCATCTTGCCCGGCGCGACAGGTCGGTGCCCAAACCGGGATCAGCGCCCTGCTGATCCTCCCGCCGCGCGTGGTATTCCTGGGGAAGGCACGGCTATCCCCTACCTCGTACCTTCGCCGGCCGCCACGCCCGTGTGCGTCCGACGAAATCGCAGGGTCAATCTTGCCGTTGCCTTCTCGTTCACCAGGGTCCTCCAACCCCGGGAGCGAGCTTCTCGATTGAACTGTCTCAATGCGGAAGTGGATCTCGCCGACCTCTTCCGCCCACGCCTAGTTGCTACTCGCCTGAGCCGCCATCTTTGCTTCGGATTGAGCGCGGGTTCGCGGCAGGCGGATGGTGAACGTTGTCCCTTTGCCGACCTTGCTTTCAACGGCAATCTCCCCGCCATGCTGGGAGACGATGCCGTAACTGACCGAGAGCCCCAGACCGGTGCCTTCTCCGGCCGGTTTGGTCGTGAAGAATGGATCGAAGATCCGACTCAGGTTCTCCTTCTTGATGCCGGTCCCGGTATCCTGGACCGAGGTCTCCACCCAATCCTCTTTTTGGGACACTCTCAATCTCAGAGATCCGCCTTTGGGCATCGCCTGGATCGCGTTCTGGATCAGGTTGATGAGCACCTGTTCGATCAGTTGCGCGTCGTAGAACGCCATCACCCCGCTTGGCGGAAGTTCAGTGGCTACTTTGACACTGGCTTTACGGGCCAGATAATCCGTCAGGCGGGCCGAGGTCTCGACCGTGGCACAGATGTTTTGATAGGAAAGCTCGGGGTTCGACTGGCGGGCGAACTTCAGCAGGTCGGACACAATCGTGTTGGCCCGCACGGCGCTATCCCGGATCAGTTTGAGTTGTGAAACGATCTCCGGGTTGGCCTCAACCTGTTCCTCGACTTCCTCGGCCAGTCCCTTGATGACCCCAAGCGGGTTCTTCACGTCGTGGACGATCCCGGCTGTAAGCTGGCCGACGGAGGCGAGCTTCTCGGACTGGACGAGCTGTTGCTGGGCGACTTGCAGACGTGTATTGGCTACCGCCAGCTCCTTGTTGCGCTCGATCGTTTCCGCCGTTAGCCGGGCGGCCTGCGCCGTACGCCGGCGTAGACGAAAGGTCATCAGGTCGAAGACGGCGGCCAGTTGGCCGATCTCATCCTTGCGTTCAATGCCGGTCTTTTGGCCCAGGTCGCCCGATGCAACAGCCAGGGAGACATCACGCACTCTGAGGATCGGTCGGGCGATGCTCTGAGACAGCAGGTAGCCGACGACGATGACCGCCACCGTCCCTAGCGAGAAGATGAGACTGAACAGATTGCGGCTCGTGGCCTCGGTGGTCACGATGAAATTGCTCGGCAGGGCGATCCCGAGGACTCCGACCGGTTCCTGGCGGACAACCAGCGGCGCGTACAGGATTTGGAATCTGCGGTCATACAAGTTGACTTCCCGCTCGATAGCCGGATCCAACTCCGAAACCTGCGATGGGCTCAGGTCGAGGACCTGGAAACCACCTTCGGGCTCAGCCAGACTCGCCACCATGACCTTCCCCGTCGGATCCAGAGCGATCAAATCGGCCAGCGCCTGGGTCTTCAGGTCTGACAGGAGATTGTCCAGCCTGGTGCCTAACATCAGGGCCCCAACGATGCTCCCGTCGGTACCGCGCACGGGAACCGTCGTGGCCAGGTATGGACCGTGGACGGTCTGGATCAGGCCGGCGAATTTGTCCCCTAAAACATCCTGCTCACCCTTCAACGGTTTGGAGACGATCGCCAGGGCGGAGAGGTCTCCCCCTTCAGAAATGGCGTATGTGCCGGCGGCCGGATCCTGGACGAGGCTGATGATCTCTTGTCCCTGCGCGTCGACGGCGGTCAGGAAATGGACGTTCCCATTGACCACCAGGGGGTAGAGAAGCTGCTGGAGCCGATCGCCATCTTTGACGGCCAGAGCCTCAGGCACGCCCTGGGTGAAGGCCATCAGCCGCAATGCCTCGAGATGGGTACGCTCGCGGCGCACGATTCCATCCGAAGCGACCCGGCCCGCTTCAAGGAGCTGGTTGGCGAAGCGCTCGCGCACGGAGGACGTGACCAGGCGGGTGACGACGAAAGTACCGATCATCGCCGTGATCAGGGTCAGGAAGACATAGGGCACGACCAGCTTGATCCTCAAGCTGGAAATCAGATCCAGGAAGCGGTTGCTGGTCGGAAGGCTGATAGCGGCCTGGGTGCTCATGTCTAGCGCCCGCTCGGCGGCCTCGTCTTCCAGTTCCTCCAGTTCGTCGAACATCCCCGCTTGACGGCCTTTTGCACCTGAGCCGGGAAGCATGGGTGGACTCGGTGTGGACAGATCAGCCCGTGAGGACATCAGCACCCTCTTTTCTTGCCTCGTCGACCGAGATCTGACCACCGCCGGAGCGCTTGGAGCAATACAGAGCATGGTCGGCCGCCAGGATGAGTTCGTTGGGCGCCCGGCACCTTCCGCCAAGCTGGGCGACGCCGATGCTCACCGAAACCGATTTCTCTCCCACCCGGAGCTCGCGGACGCGGGCGAGAATACGCTTCGCCACGGCCGCCGCGTTGACGGCGTCGGTTTCGGGCAGCACAACAAGGAACTCATCACCACCATAGCGACCGGGTATGTCCGTTTTTCGAAGCTCCAATCTCAACGAGTGTGCGACGTGTTGTAGCGCCTCATCTCCGGCAGGATGGCCACAGCTATCGTTGATCGTCTTTAGCCCATCGAGGTCCATCAAAAACACCGACAACGGTCGGCGGTAGCGTCTGGCCCGCGCCACCTCAGTATTCAGGCATTCATAAAGCCTGTGTCTGTTCGAGATTCCAGTCAATGGATCGGTGGTCGCTTGCTGCTGAGCCCGGGCGAAGGAGCGGGCATCTTCCCGTTCCATGAAGCCGTGCTTCAGGGCCCGCGAGACGGTGATTTCGAAAGCCGTGAGGGATTCGAATGGCTTGGTGAGGTAGTCGAATGCGCGGGAACGCAAGGCCTCCAGGGCCGTTTGATAGGAGCCCGTGCCTGTGATAACCACCGCCGGCAGCAGGGGATCGAGCTGGGTCGCCAACTGGATCACTTCCAGCCCGTTCTTCCCCGGCATGGACAGATCGACAAGGAGTAAATCGAAACTCGCATTCTGCAGCGCCTCGACGGCCTGATCACCGTTTTCCACTTCCACAACGGAAAGCCCCATCTTGAGTACTCGACGCGCCAGCATCTGCCGGAACGCCGGGTCGTCATCGGCGATCAGGACGCGCGCTCCTTGAAGATCGTCATCGTGCGTACGTTGCATCGATACCTCAATCCGCCCCCCGATCTATTCGGGGGAACCCGATAGAAGGCAAGCCAGACGCCATACAAGAGTCACCAGGTGTCTGTTCCCTTAAAATCTAACGGTCAATTCGGCCGCCAGACCTTTCAGTTGACCTACAACTAATAGGCTGCGCGAATGCCCAAGTCACCGGCCGAGGTCCTGCGCCAATCCCAACCTCCAATCGGCTCCCCAGGCCGGTCTTCGCCTCAAGGAGCTAGTACCCAGGTCCCCCTTCGAGGCGGCGATTGGGACAGTCCCCTACTCTGCCGTATCACGGGTGTTGGTGGTGGAGCTTGGTCTGAATGCGAGGGCACGCCGAGCTCGCTCTGGAGGATCTTGCCGGGCGGGTAGATCGACAGATGGTTCTCAGCGATCAGCCTTCGCCGAGTGATGCTGAAGTCGATCCGGATTCCGGAGGACGTCTCCTTCTGGCCGACTATCTCCCTCCCGTGTATTCCGTCGAGGTGGGACTGGCGGCGGAGCGATGATTCGCGTGCATATCGCATCGCCCTTGCGGCGGACCTTCAATCCCCCGGCCCTCGGGCAGGTCGAAGCACGATCCGTGCGAGAGAGGGTGGATCGCCTCGATGAGCGCTACCCGGGAATCGGCGATCGGCTGCTCGAGCCCGATGGCTGACTGTGAGGCCATTTCAATGTGTTCGTGGATGGGGATCCGATTCGTTGCGAAGGCGAGGCGGCCGTTCTACTCAACGACCCTGCCGAGGTGTGGATCGTGCCCAGCATAGCCGGAGGGGCAGGGCATTCCGTTGGAGGATCTCGCCGATGTCAGGGGGCAGGCATCCGGGAGTGCGCCAAATAGCTCGCTATCCAGATTGCCCGGCGCGGAGGATCAGGCCAGTACCGCCTCGAATCCGGGGCGCGCCAGCGTCACCAGCCGCACCCCGGCCTGGTGCACCTGATGAAAGCCCGCTCCCTGCGAGACCGCCCGCAGAACCTGATCGATGTGGGTGACGATCGACCCAGATACCAGGGCCACGGAGGAATCCAAGAGCACGCTGCTCAGTGGTGTACTGGGACCGAGGACCATGATCGTGGACTCAGGTGAACACAGCCCCAACAAGCCCTCGAGGCTGTGATTCACGAAGGCCATGCCGGTGATCGCTACCACATCCGCGTGGGGGAGGATATCCGGGGCGGCACTTTCCGGGTGGTCGCCCTCGCGCGGATCTCGCTCGATCACATCCAGGGACCCCAGCTTGGGCCGGAGGCGCTGGACGAATGGGAAATGGCCCACCAGGGCGACCCGTTTATGCTCACCCAGCCTCGCCAGGATCTCTTCCGCGTTGCCCTCGCGCCAGGCCCGCGGGTTCCGCGGTGCGAGCGCGTTGAGCGCGGCCACGCCGACACTGGATAGCTCGGGCTCGGGCGCCAGCGCCAGATCGGCCAGCTCACGTCCGGAATAAGACTCCAACTCGCCGGCGCGTGGCACGGCCGGTCCAAGTTCGTGGCCGCCCTGTCGCCGCAAAGTCGCAGCCAGTCCGCAGCGAACTTCCCCCTCGACCTCGACCACGGCCGCGGTCCAATGGAGCCCGATCCGCACGTCGCGCACAACGCCGTCGGGTAAGGTATCGAGAATCGCCTGAGTTATTCCCACCTCACCTCCTTTGAGACCTCGCCCTGCCCTCTGCCCGGCCACTCCGTGTTCTTTCTGCAACGCGCTCTTATTATAGAAGGAAGCATACTCCCTCGATCTGAAGGATCAAAAGGCGAACCTCTCACAAGCTTGAACCGGCCGGAGATCGTGACATCTGTCACTTTCATTCCACCCTCTAGCAGGTGACACTTGAGTGAGGGTTCGCCCCATCAAACGTCCCACACTATCCACATGCGGTCGCGCACAAGAACAGCCAACGCCAACGAAAAGCTATGATGCTCACCCCGTCGGGCGAGTCACACTGCGCCTCGCTCTCTGAACTCCGCCGGAGGCCGCCATGCATTACCCGTGGTGGTACGTCCCCTTCCTGACATCTCCCATGTTGATCGCGCTGATCGCGGTCATCCATGTGTATGTCTCGATGTACGCCGTCGGTGGCGGTCTCTTCCTGGCGGTCGAGACTGCCTATGCCTACCGCTCTACGAACAGCCGTTATCTCGCGTATCTGAAGGAGCACACCTGGTTCTTCATCCTGGTCACCGTGGTCTTCGGGGCCATCACCGGTGTCGGAATCTGGTGGACGATCGGTCTCGCCTCGCCCCTGGCGACCGAGGCGCTGATCCACATTTTCGTTTTTGGTTGGGCTATGGAGTACGTCTTCTTCGTCCTGGAGATCGTCTCCGCCTTCATCTTCTTCTACTTCTGGGGGCGCTTGCCACCGAGGACCCATCAGACGATCGGCTGGATCTACGGCATTTCGGCTTGGTTGAGCCTGGTCCTCATCACGGGGATCACGGCATTCATGTTGAACCCGGGCACCTGGATTGAGCGGCAGGACTTCTGGGTTGGCTTCTTCAACCCGCAATTCCTGCCTCAGACCATCGCCCGCACCGGCGGAGCGCTCCTGCTGGCCTCGCTCTACGTGTACCTGCACGCCGCGTTCTACCGTGCAGATGACCCGGAACTCCGAGGGTTGATCAGCACCCGCTCGACGCGCCCCGGTCTGCTCGGGGCGGTACTGGTCACCGTCGGAGGTGTGTGGTGGTACCTGGCCCTACCGGCCTCCGCCCAGGCAGCGTTGGCGGCTGCCAGCGCACTCAACATCCTTATGGTCATCATCTTCGCCGCCACGATTGTCGTCTTCGCCATGCTCTACTTCGGTCCGTATCGGAACCCCGAGTGGATCACCCCCGGCTTCGCCTTGCTTTTGTTCACGTTTGGGCTTGCAGCCATCGGGGCCGGTGAATTCGTCCGCGAGGCGGTCCGGAAGCCTTTCATCGTCTATGGAGTCGTGCTGAGCAGCCAGATACTCCCTGAAGAAGTGGAGCGCTTCCGCAGTGTGGGATACCTGGAGAGCGGGTTGTGGACGCGCGCCCTTGTTGCAGAGCGTTTTCCGGGTGCCTTAGGCGGGGGAGGGACAATCGATGAGGCCGCGCTGTTGGCGCTGCCCGAGTCCGACCGTCTCGAAGCCGGGAGGGTGCTTTTCTTCAACGCCTGCAATGACTGCCACTCTGTCGCCGACGGCTATTCGTCGGTAGCGGAGTTGATGCGCGGTTGGACACCGGAGATGATCCGGTCTGTGGTCGAGCACCCCGAGCGGGCCCAGTTTTTTATGCCGCCTTTCGCCGGGATGCCCGAAGAGGTCGACCTCCTGACGGAATACTTGGTCTCGATCGCCAGGCCCTACCCACCGGGTCTCCAGATACCCGGAGGAGGCTAGGAGACAGGCATGGACACTCCCTTGATCGGACCCGAAACGCTCCTCGGATTCCCGGCGCCGTACTGGTTCCTGGCCTTCTTCAAGGTCTTCGGCTTCAGCCTCCACATGATCCCGATGAACCTGTGGTACGCCGGCCTGTTGACAGTTCTGCTCGCCGGCCGGTTCGGCGGCGAGAACGCCAGACGGCTGAGAGACCGCTTCCTCAAGGCGTTGCTCATACTGATCGCTCTGGGGATCAACTTCGGTATCGTCCCCCTTCTGTTTACCCAGGTGGCGTACTATCAGGTCTTCTACCCGGCCACGATCTTGATGGCGTGGCCGTGGTTTAGCGTGATCTTGCTCGTGATGCTGGCTTACTATGGGGTCTACATCTACGTCGTGGGGCTAAGCCGGCCAAGCCTGTCACAG
>MGOM01000123.1:78711-80568 GCA_001797105.1 Chloroflexi bacterium RBG_19FT_COMBO_62_14 | reverse complement strand
GGTCTGTTCATCTTTGTCGGGTTCCTGTTCGCCAACGGGTTCAGTCTCATGACGAATGTGTCCGGCTGGCAAGCATTGTGGCGCTCGACCAGCTTCGCCGGCGCCGCCCTCGGCACCGGCCTCAACTTAGCCGATCCGTCCTTGGTGCCCCGATGGCTGATGATGTTCGGGCTTGCGTTGACAACAACGGGCGCCTACGTCCTGGTCGATTCGGCCTTCTTCGCCGCGAAGGAGAAGGTGGAGTATCGGCAATGGGCCCGTCGCTTTGCCTTCGCCGTCTACACCGGCGGCATGCTTTGGTTCGCCCTGGCCGGCTCCTGGTACTTCTTCGGGACGCTCGGATCCGAGATCCGTTTGACCCTCCTCCGTTCGCCGACGCTGATCCTCACTCTCCTGACCGCACTTTCTCCCGGTCTTCCCTGGCTCGTGATCCGCTTCAACATGGACCGGGAAGCCCGAGGTCTGGCCCTACTCACCGGGTTCGCCCAATACGGCGTGGTGGCCCTGAATGCCGTCAGCCGGCAGATCGTCCAGAACGCCGAACTCGCTCCCGTTGTGGATGTCACGGCTCAACCGGTCAGGCTCCAGCCGAGCCCGATGATCGTCTTCCTGGTGCTCTTCGTCGTCGGGCTCGGGATCGTGTACTGGATGGTGCTGCAGGCGGTGAAGGCGGGGCGACGGCCGACGCAAGAGGCCTGAGCAGACAAGACTCGGCGCAACGGCGCTTGGATGAGGCGGAATGATCAGACCAGGTCCCGTCTCTCCAACGGCCGCGTGGGATACTGCAAGAAAACACGTGTCGAGTTCGGATCTGTCCGCCGAACCCCAACACGTGATTCCATTTCTTTGGATTGGATGGAGAGGGTGGCCTAGCTCCAGGCCGGACGAGCCTCACCTCCCGCGTCTTCCCAGTACGGCGACCAGGCCAATGCAATCAGTTCGACGGTCACATCGCTCTTGCGCGGCTTGAGGGTGATGGTTTCGAGATCTTCTGTCTGCGCATCGATCGCCGCTTCCAGCTCCTCGGTCTCAGCCGTGAAGTCGGCTTCCAGATCCTGCAGTCGCTCCCGAAGGACCTTCAGGTTGTCGTCGGCCCGGGCAATGTCGTCCTTTTCCTTCATCGACCGGCTCACACCTCTGGCGGCCGTCGTCGCCCGCCCCAGCGTCGTGGCGCTAATGGCTTTACGACCAACAAAGGCGCCGAGGATGGTGGTCCCGAAGGATATGGCTGTCTGCGCCTTCTGCTGCTCGGCTTGCTGCGTCTCTCGCTCGACCGCCTGCTCGGCGCGCCGGACGCGGTCCTGAAGCGAAGTGAGCTTCGGCGCGTATTTGGCGCGTAGCTTCTCAACGGCCTGATCCCTGCGTTCGCGCGCCAGTTGCTGCAAGCGAATGCGGAAATCCCGCTCTTCTTCGTCCGGCAGCGACAGCACTCCCAGGCTCGGGCTCCTCAGCAGCTCGAGGCGCTCCGTGTCAAACAGCCAGCGGGCCAACGACTTGCCCCACGCCGAGTAGCTCAGAGCCTTGGCGGCCGGCCCGGGTAACCCGGCAAACCGAGCCGGGCTCTCGCCAATCCTCCCGAGCTCCGAGATTTCGAATCCGGCCTCTTGTCCCCCGTCCCAGTCAACGGGGATAGCCTGATCCAGGATCGGGGTCAGGACCACTGTCTCCTTCTGAAAGTCCACATTCGCCTTCTTGTCGACAAAGCCGACCCTGGCTGCACCGACGGCCATCGGGCGATACACGAGATCCGCCCCGGAAGGACCACGGCCGCGCGTTGGCACGTAGAACACCGGGACGTCCGGAGGCAATGCCGGAGGGGCCGCGCTGGGCGCCTCGGCTGGAGCAGGCACGCCCCGG
>MGOM01000123.1:72669-78705 GCA_001797105.1 Chloroflexi bacterium RBG_19FT_COMBO_62_14 | reverse complement strand
CCGGCTGCCTCTCTTCCGGCCGGGCGTCGCTCATCCGTCTTGGCCGGCGTCGACCGCACCGGATCCATCAGCATCTTGATTTGGCTCCGTGTCAACGGGCCACGTAGATAGGACAAGGCCCAGCGCGACTCAAAAACCACCGGCGCCTCCTCGTGGACGTTGTGCATCAGGAAGATCCGGGAGTCGAGCCCGGCCAGCGTCCTTTCGATCCTTCCTCTGTCGAACTCCCCACCTGCCCCCACCCCTTCCAGGCCTTCCATCACCCGAGCCTTGTCGCGCTCCGTCTGCAAACGGCCGATGAACCAGGTCCCGGTGTTGGCCAGACCCTTATAGTCCAGGTCGGCTGGGTTTTGGGTTGTAAGCACTACACCCAACCCGTAGGCGCGCGCTTGCTTGAGCAGGCTCAACAAGGGCGGCTTCGAGGGCGGGTTGGCGACAGGTGGGAAGTACCCGAAGATCTCGTCCATGTACAGGATGGCCCGCAGGCTGGTCGTGCCGGATTGAGATCTGACCCAGGCCAGGACCTGGTTCAACAGCAAGCAAACGATGAACATCCTCTCGGCTTCGTTGAGGTGGGCGATCGAGAAAATCGCCACGCGTGGCTTGCCTTCACGGGTGTGCAGGATCGCATCGATGTCGAGCGGCTCGCCCTCGAGCCAGGCACTGAAGCCAGGAGCGGCGAGCACATTATTCAAAGCCAGGACAAGATCGAAGCGCTCTTTCTCGGGGTAGAAGGTCTCCAAATCGAGGACGCCGATCCGGCTCACCGGTGGGGTCTGGACGAGTCGAATCAGCTCACCCAGGTCGAGATCTTTCGGCTGTCTCCACGACCAGTCGAGGATCGTCGACAGCAGAATATGTTCCCGACTTTTGACGGGATCCGCTGCGATTCCCACCAGCCCCAGCAGGCTTGTCACCGTCGTCGCAATCCGTTCGCCTAACAGCTCACTATCCTGGATTAGCTCCTGCTCGGGAGCCGCGAAGGACTTCAGGATCGAAATCGGAAGTCCGGCGCTGCTCCCGGGCGTGTAGACACGAAAGTCGGCTGAGCCCTTGAGCCTTTGGATCCGATCTGCACCCTGCCCCCACTTCTCGAGGCCTTGCCTCCAGAGCTCGGCTTGCTGCCCGGCATACTCCTCGGCCGAGACCCCCTTCTTGCGCGCCTCGTCTGCATTCACCCAGGGGAGGAAGTCCTCCCCGCGCAGGCCGGGGAATGTGAGAAGGAGATTGGCGAGATCTCCCTTCGGATCGATCACGATAGCCGGGATGGCGTCGATGGCGGCCTCTTCGATCAGCCCAATGCACAGGCCGGTCTTGCCGCTCCCGGTCATCCCGACGCAGACGGCGTGAGTGACGAGATCTCGCGAGTCGTAAAGCAGGAGATCTCCGGTGGTCTGTCGCTTCTCCAGGGAATGAGACCGGCCAAGATAGAACAAACCCAGCTTCTCGTAGTCCTGCACACCGGCCTCCGTCTATGGGGTTTGTGCGCGCGCTTATGGTGAGCCCAAACCGATCCCCTTAGAGGGCCACCTTGCCGATGCGTGTCGCACGGACGCAGCATTCATGACAACATTAGCAGGCTGCAGGCAGAGAGTCCAGCCTTTGTTGAGCTTCTCTTGGCTAGCGGCGCGAATCCACACCGGGCGAGAGCCGCGCCTCGCTCCAGCTCCGTCTATGGCGAGGGTCCGGCGGCCTCAAACAGCCATGAGAATTCCTCCAGGTAGAGACTGGCGATCCGCGGGTCGTGGATCAGCAGCATGTTCTCGTCATTCCGCTCTTCGGCACTGGCAGAGAAGTTGTAGGATCCTGTAGCCACGACGGCTGAGTCGATGACGATGAACTTGTGATGCATGTTGAATGGATTTTCATCCAGACGCACGTCCAGCCGTGCCTGGCGCAGGCGAGCGTACTCGCTCCCCGTTCCGCCCACCTGCGAGGTCTCCATGACACCCCGGACCCGGACGCCCCGTTCGGCTGCGGCGATCAAGCGGTCGGCTATGGCATTCGAGGTGAGGCTGAAGGCGGCGAAATCGAGACTGAACTCGGCTCCGTCGATCAGGTCGATGATTCTTGCGGCGACCCCATCATCCGGGGAGAAGAGCACCTCCAGAGTCACACCGGATACCTCGAGGCTTGCATACGGGGTATCCTCCAGAGAGAGGGCGCCGAAACGATCTTGCTCAAACATCTCATTGAACTCGCCGGTGAAATCATCGGCCAGCCGGGCTGAGGCAATCCGGACCAGATTGTTGTTGTCCTGGAAAGCGGCACCGGAGGTCATGTTCATGGACCCGGTCCAGAGCTCGGCGCCGTCAATCACCATGAACTTGTGATGCATCAGCGGAGGCCTCTGGTCGGCATGGATGGGAATGCCCGCACCCATAAGGGCCTGTACTTCCGGTTCATCGGCGTTGTCACTCTCGATCACGAGCCTCACATCGACCCCTCGTTGATTCGCCCGGCGGAGGGCGTCTGCGATGTCACCGAGGTTGAGTGCATATACCGCCATATCCACTGAGCTTTGGGCCTCGTCGATGGCCTTTACAAGTTCTTCCTCGACCGAGCCCACCTGTTCTGACGAACCCGTGCTTGCCGGCTGCGTGAAATAGACCCGAATCGCTTCGCTGCCACCAATCGGTTCAGGTCCGATTGTCGGCTCGCGGGCAGGGAGTGGCAAGAAGCGAAAGACGAGGAAGAGCCCGACCAGGAAGACGAGCGCCATGCCGGGTGCAAGCCGAACGGATGCAACCATGTTTGAAGAGGCGCGGGTTGCTATTGTGGAGTCTTTACGTCGGATTTCCGTTTGACTGGAGTCTTCTTCGAGTGAGTCCATCGATCCCCCTTCATTGCATCTGCGTCATACGGCGGCACTTAACTCGTCGTGCGGCGTTGACGATCCGGTCACCCGCTCGGTATCCGCGATCGAGGCAGTGAAACCACAGTCTCCTCGCGTGGGTCGGCCAAGCAGGGCGATCGATTTCGAGCGTCACGCGTCTCTGATCCAGCTTATCACGACAGACAAGACGTATGCCTCCGAGCATGGGGAGGCATTCCTTATGTCCGCCCGGGACAGCATGATGCGTCCTGTTTATTATGTCAAGAGCTCTGTAGGGGGACGAGGCCAGGGCGGAGCCCGGGAGCCCCGGTTTGATCCCTCCGGACCCCTCAACCCGACGCCATGGATGGCCTCACCGCTGATGCGAACCCGGACGGCTGGCGGTGTTGCGGGGCTTTTTGCCCCACTAGCGCATTTTTCTGAACCTGCTGTACAATACCCGCCTGAGGCACTGCGGGAGCATAGAAAAGCCGAAAACTGAAGGAGGAATCCATGGCTAAAGCCGCAAAGAAGAGCAGTAGAAAGACGGCGAAGAAGTCGACCAGGAAGGCAACCCGGAAGGCCACCAAGAAGACGGCGAAGAAGGCCGCCCGCAAGACGGTCCGCCGAGCCAAGCGCTCGACCGCAAAGAAGAGCGTGAGGAAGGCCTCCAAGAGAGCCTCCAGGTCAGGCGCCAAGAAGACGGCCAAGCGCGCCGCCAAGAAGACCACCCGCCGACGGGCAGCCAAGAAGACCGCCAAGCGCGCCGCCAAGAAGACCACCCGGCGTCGCTCGGCCAAGAAGGCTGCCAAGAAGACCACCCGGCGGGCAGGCAAGAAGACCGCCAAACGCGCCGTCAGAAAGAGCACCCGACGGCGGGCGGCCAAGAAGACGGCCAAGCGCGCCGCCAAGAAGAGCCCACGACGGCGAGCGGCCAAGAAGACCGCCAAGCGCGCCACCAAGAAGAGCACCCGGCGGCGGGCAGCCAAGAAGACGGCCAAGCGCGCCGCCAAGAAGAGCCCGCGACGGCGAGCGGCCAAGAAGACCGCCAAACGCGCCGCCAAGAAGACTACAAAACGGGCGGCCAAGAAGGCTGCTAAGAAACCAGCAGCAAAGAAGGCCGCCAAGAAGGCGGCCAGGCCGGCTGCCAAGCCTCAGGCGCCGGCTAGAGTTGCAGCTCCAAGACCAGCTCCCGCAGCCCCCAGACCTGCAGCTCCTCCCGTTTCCCGTCCGAAGCCAGCACCGAAGACCAAGGCCACACACACGGTGGCCAGCGGCGAGAGCCTCCGCCTGATTGCACTCCGTTACTACGGCCCAGGCGGCCAGGAAAACTGGCGGGCGATCTACGAGGCCAACAAGGATGTCATCGGGGACAACCCGTACTTCCTCAAGCCTGGCCAGATTCTCAAGATCCCCGAGGTCTAAGGGGCCAGCACCAAAGACGCAACAGCCCCCCTGCCAATGGGGGGCTGTCGCGTTAAGGGGTACGATCAGTCTTTCCCGTCCGGCTTAAGCCCTTCCAGAATCCGGCGCGGCAGCCATGGGCCCTGATAGACCAGCCCGGTGAAGACTTGAACCAGTGACGCACCGGCGTCGAACATCGCTCTGGCATCTTCCGGACCGAACACCCCCCCGGCACCGACAATCGGGAGCTTGCCATCCGTCAGGCCATGCACTGTGCGGATGACTTCGGTGGCCAGAGGCCGAAGCGGTGCACCGCTGAGACCGCCTGTCTCAATCCGTTTCCGGTCGCGCAACCCATGGCGGCTCAGAGTGGTGTTGGTGGCAATCACGCCGTCCATACCGGAGCTTCCGATCGCTCCGCACGCCTCATCCAGGGCAGCGTCTGAAAGATCCGGGGCGAGCTTGACCAGGATCGGGACGTACCCCCGACCCGACTCCACAAGAATTCTGCGACGGGCTGCGAGCGTGGAGAGCAATCCCTCGAGCCTGTCCCGCTCCTGGAGTTCGCGCAACCCCGGCGTGTTTGGGGAAGAGATATTCACGGCCAGGTAATCGGCCTCGTCGTAGAACGTGTCGAGCAGGGCCAGGTAATCCTCAGCCGCATCCGCCACGGACGTTTCCACTCCCTTCCCGATGTTGACGCCGAGGATGACCCCTTTGGGGCGATGTTTTTGGATTTGCCCTAAGAGGTTGTCGGCACCGGCGTTGGGAAACCCCATGCGGTTTATCAGCGCCCGGTCTTGTGTGAGCCGGAAGACTCTTGGCCGCAGGTTCCCGGATTGGGGCTGAGGCGTCACCGTCCCCAATTCGAGATGGCCGAAACCCAGACCGGCCAGGCCGCGAATCGCTCGGCCGTCCTTGTCGTAGCCCGCCGCTAATCCCAGGGGATTCGGAAAATCCAGCCCGAAGGCACGCACGGTTGTACGCGGGTCAAACCAAAAGGACCGCCGGAGAACGCTCTCGATGACAGGGAACTCCCCCGCCGCCCCCAACATCTGCAGAGTCAAGTTGTGGGCCTGCTCGGGATCCAGCCGAAACAATAGCGGCCGAATCCAATCGTAGAGGCTCATCCCCCTCCGCCGGTCGCATCGGAGCTATTGATGAACGCCCTCACTTCGCTGACCTGGGATTGGCTGAGGCGTCCTTGCGCCCCCCAATGATCGAGGAGGACTTCGATCGTATAGACGGCGTGGAGCGTATACCCGGCTGCGGCGAGAGCGTCGGCAGCTCCGCTCTGCCGATCGATCAGAACTACGATGTCGTGGACGTGCAACCCTGCCGCCTCCAATCTGGCCATCGCCTCGAACTTGCTCTCGCCAGTTGTCGCCAGGTCGTCGACCACGACCACCGTCTCACCTGCGGTGTACTTCCCTTCAACGGCGAGGTGCCGCCCGTGGTCCTTGACCTCCCGCCGCGGATAAATCATCGGCCGCCCGAGCTGGAGGGCGATGGCCGTCCCGATCGGCAGCCCGGCATACGGGAGCGGGGCGATGCGGTCGAAGTCAAGGCTCTGGAGCAGCGGGGCGTACGCCGCCGCCGCCCGCGCCAGGAGCCTGGGTGACGAGGCCAGCAGACGCAGGTCGAAATAGACCGGCGACACCAACCCTGACTTGAGGACGAAACGCCCGAACTGTACGCAGCCGGCCTCGAAGAGATCGTCGGCCAGGCTCGCCAGCCCAGGCGACAGGACGGTCGCCTCCGATGCGATCCCCTCCCTCACAGAATTGATCTCGCGCCGCAACCGCTCGGCCTCTTCA
>MGOM01000123.1:60811-72581 GCA_001797105.1 Chloroflexi bacterium RBG_19FT_COMBO_62_14 | reverse complement strand
GCAGATCGCCCCCCTGCGCCCCCACACCCGGCGCCAGGAACCACAAGGACGGGGCCGCCGCACGCACGGCAGCCAGGATGGTCGGATCGGTCGCCGAAACCACCAGGCCCAGATTGTCGTAATCGCTCCAACCCGCGGCCTGCAGGGCAAGGTGCAGGTAGAGCGGAAGGCCGGCATCGACAATGAGGTTCTGCAGTGTGTCGGCACCCGGGTTCGAAGTCCGGCAGAGAAGAAAGACGCCGTACTCCGGGTTCGCCAATAATGGCTCGATGGAATCCGGGCCCAGGTATGGACTGGCGGTGATCGCATCCACCCGCAGCCTCTCAAAGGCTGCGCGAGCGTAAGCCATGGTCGTGGAAGGGATGTCGCCTCGCTTGGCGTCGAGGATGACCGGGGTTCCATCGGGCACGGCCGCCACGACCTGCTCCAGCACCTTCCAGCCTTCGCTCCCGAGTGCCTCAAAGAATGCTGCGTTAGGTTTGAACGCGGCGGCCTGTTCTTGTGTGGCCTCAATCAGCCGGAGACAAAAATCGAGAGCCGCTCCCGGGCCGGTGCCGCTCAGCAAGTCCGGGTGCGGATCGAGCCCGACGCACAGGAGAGACCGCTTGGCCCGGACGGTTGACGTCAGAGAAGTGAAGAAAGGCATGATTTGACCTCCAGCCGGTGGTCCCCCGGGCTGTGGTGACATGGCTCGCGGCATCTGCCCCTGCTGGAAGCCCAGACCCCGGGACCGTCCGAACTACCTCACGCCTTCCCCAGGACCATCGCCAACAGCGCCATTCGGACGTAAAGCCCATACTCCATCTGACGGAAATAGGCCGCCCGTGGATCCTGATCGACATCCATGCTGATCTCGCCCACACGCGGAAGTGGGTGCATGACGACCATCTGTTCTTTGGCCGCACTCAGGGTTTCCGGTGTGATCACATACGCGCCTTTGAGGCGCTCGTAATCCCCCAGATCGTCGAACCGCTCCTTCTGAACGCGAGTAACGTAGAGCACATCTGTCTCCCCCAGTGCTCCTTCCAACCCGGCATACTCGGCTTGAGGTACGCCCCTGGACTTCAATTCCTCGACAAGCTCTATCGGCATCCGCAAGATGTCGGGCGAAACGTAGTTGAGTTGCACGTCGTACAGCGAGAGCAATCTGGCCAGCGAATGGACCGTGCGCCCGTACTTGAGATCGCCCAGCATCGTTACCGTTAGTCCATCCACCCTTCCCAACTCCTCTACGATCGTGAATAGATCGAGCAGCGCCTGCGTTGGGTGCTCGCCGATCCCGTCTCCGGCGTTGATGATCGGCTTTCGGGCGTAGCGGGCAGCCTCCGCCGAGGCCCCGACTTCAGGATGCCGGAGGACGATGACATCGGCGTAGCACTCGAGGGTACGAACCGTATCCGGGAGAGATTCGCCCTTGGCTACGGATGAATAACGCACCTCGTTGATGGGGATGACACTCCCTCCGAGCCGTTCCATCGCCGAGGTAAAGGAAGAAGACGTGCGCGTCGACGGCTCATAGAACAGGTTGGCCAGGATTTTCCCTTTGAGCAGGTCGAACGTCCCCACCCGTTCGACCATCGCTCGCATTTCTTTGGCCACGCCGAAGATGTACTCGAGGTCATCCCGGTCGAATTGAGACACGGAGAGGATGTCTTTGCCGTAGAAGCGCGCCTCGCGCCGATCTCCAAGGGGCAGATGCGGGCTCAGCGCGCGACGTTCGTTGGCTGGGACAAATGTGGCCATTGGCTCCTCCTGCTAAGTCTGGGTTGGATAGTTGGCGTACATGTCGCGTCCGGTTCCTGGCCGGGCCAGGACGTGGCCGTCATCGAATGCGGTTTCGCCCCTGAGCCGGACACGGCGGAGACGCCCGCGCAGCAGCATGCCTTCAAACGGAGTCCAATCGCAGCGCGTGTGAAAGTCCGCCGCACGCACGACCCAGGTCGCTTGCTCATCGATCTCGATCTCAGTCTCGGGTTGCTCGGGAGACCGGAAGATTCGCTTCGGATTGGTGTGCATACGTTCGACGATGTCGTCCATGGTCAGCCGGCCTTCGCTGACTGCGACCATCCATAGCCCCAGCGCCGTCTCCAGGCCCGGAAAGCCCGGCGGCGGATCCGCACTGTCCTTCTCCGCTGAGGTGTGGGGGGCGTGATCGGTGGCGAAACAGTCGATCACGGCCAGGTTCTCCCAGAGTGCCTGGCGGTCAGCGACTGTAGCAAGCCTGGGTCGCACCTCGGCCCGGCCCAGGCCGAGGTGCGGCAGATCTTCATCAGTGAGGAAAAGATGGTGGGGCGCGACTTCACAAGTGACCTTGAAGCCTCTTTCCTTGGCGGCCCGGATCAGCAGGATTTCTTCCTTCCGGCTGACGTGACAGACGTGCAACGCGCGATCATGCAGGGCGGCCAGCAGGAGCGCCGCCGCCAGGCTGCGGCCCTCGGCGTGGACCGCAATGGGACTTGCCTTCGGCCACGTTTGGAAATGCCGCATGAGGTCGTACAGGCCATCCAGGCGGAGCGGACCGTAGGTCTGGTCGAGGTACATCTTCATGCCGCACACGCGACCGGCTAATCCAGGCGCGATCGTGATGTTCTCGTTTCCCGCGCCCAGGTAGATCCCGTAGTCGCACCGGGCTTTTTGGCCGGCGGCGAACTTGGCGGCCGATAGGGTTCCGCCGTCGGTCAGCGGTGGACGGGTGTTGGGCATAGCCAGCACGGCCGTGAACCCGCCGGCCAGCGCAGCGGCGGTCCCCGTGTCGAAGTCCTCTTTGTGGGTGCCGCCTGGCTCGCGCAGGTGGACGTGGGGGTCGATCAGACCCGGGAGGGTAATCATGAGGTCCCCCCTGATCCGCACTCAACGACAGTGATCGCCTTTCGTCCCGACGGCCTCACCCTCCTCGCCTCCCGGTAAGTACATCCGGGACGAACGGCCCCTCTCCGCCATGCGGCCCGAGCAAGGTCATGGCCCCTCAAGGCGGAGAGGGGGAGAGAGGGGGCGGGGGTAGACTTCCCGCGAACCGCAGATGGGATCTGGTTGTCCCATGCCCCACATCGTGCGCTCCCTCCGACAGAACCCCTCCTCCTGGCAAAAAAAGAGAGCCTTTCGGCTCTCGCTCGGGTGGAAAAAGACGCCCGCCTGGAGGCGCAGGCCTCGTCGCAGGCGGGTAAAGGAACAGGGATCGCTCGAAAGTGCATAGAATCTTCCGTGGCATTATAGGGCAAAGACCCTATCTGTCAACACGCGTGTGGCTTAAAGAAATCGGCCCGCTACGCGGGCCTCTCGTCTGCATCACCAGCAGATCGGGGATCATGGATTGAGATTGGTCGCGGATGAGGCCGGGCAGCCTAATTCAGGGCGGCGAGCTGGACACGGGTGGCGTTCAGTCGATCACGCAGGGTCATCGCCACCTGGGTCATCATGTGGAAGCCGTGGGCCGGATTCTCACGGCAGATGCGCCGAACGCCATCCGCCTCGAGCTCGATGACCGTCCCGTCCTTACGCCCAATCCCGGTCGCGCTGAGACGATAGGGCTCCAGGAGAGCCGACCAGGCCATGAGATCGCCTTCCACCAGGGTATCGACCGTCACCTCACGGTCATCCCCCAGGCGGTAGACGATGTCCACCTCGCCCGCGTCGAGGAACATGAGGTTGGTAGCAGTGGCGCCCTCTTCGAAAAGCCTCTCGCCGGCCTTGAAATGCCGTTCGTGGGCCAACATCGCCACAGCCTTGAGCAATTCGTCGGGCGCGCCGGCGCAATGCGGATAACGGCGGAGACGTTCCGGTGAGATCATGTTTTCCCTCTCCCTGCCTCAAGCTCTTCCAGGATCATTCGAACGGCGCCCGGGATGGCGGCCTGCACTTCTGGCGTCAGACTTTCCCTGAAGGATAGCACGTCCGACGCCTCAATTCCAATCAGCAAGATCCTATCATCCGCCGGCAGTTGCGCGCCTGCCTGGCGGCCGAACTCCAAGGCCGTCCTGAGGTTCGCGTCGTGGGCCGAGGCACTGTGCTGGGTGGGGATCCCGTCCGGCGAGAGACGATGGACCGTCCCCGGGGCTGCACCGCTGCAGATGGCATCGACGATGATGGCACGGTCAAACCCGATAAGGCGCTCCATCAGCCGCAGGCCGCCCCGGTAGTCTTCATCGACCTCAACGTCTGCGGCCCCGCTCAGCAACGGCTGGAGCCGGCGCACGGTGTGCAGGCCGACAGCGTCGTCGCACAGAAGCGGATTCCCCAGACCCAGGACCAGTGTCTTCATGAAAAGAGCGGCTCCCGGTCGTCTGGGAGCCGCCTGCAATCCAATCGGCTAGCTCAGATTCTTACTCAACCGCTCCACGACCGTGCCGTCTGGCGCTCGTATTGTAACCTCAAGCGGCATCTGTCCGGGGAGGGCGTGGGTTGCGCAGGCCATGCAGGGATCGTACGCCCGGAACCCCATTTCAATCGTGTTGAGAAGACCCTCGGTAACGACCTTGTTCTTCGTAATCAGGCCCTGGGCGGCCTTTTTGACCGACATGTTGATGGCGGCGTTGTTGTTGGTCGTTCCGACGATCAGGTTGACTCTGGTCAGGATACCGCGCTCATCGGTCCAGTAGTGGTGTGTCAGGGTGCCGCGCGGTGCCTCGACGCATCCGACGCCCTCGTTCGGCGTCTGGGTCGGCAGAACGCGGAAGTTCTCGCCGGTGATCTCGGGATCGGTCGCCAATTCAATCCAGTGCTCAGTCGCATAGAGAAGCTCGATCAACCGCGCCCAGTGAGTCGCCAGGGTGTGGTTGACCGGCTTGCCTCCCAAAACCTCGTACATGCGTTCGTACTCGGCCTGAGCCAGCGGCGTGGCCATGCCGTCGGCGGCGTTGAGACGCGAGAGAGGCGTTGCTTTATAGATGCCCGAACCGATCCCGTCGGTGAAGCCCTTCCAGCCGATCTTCTTCAAGTAAGGGAACTTGAGATACGACCAGGGTTCGACGTGCTCGGCAACGTATTCGCGATAGTCCTTGGCATGGTACTTGGCGTGCTCTTTCCCGTCCGGACCGACAACGCGGATCATGCCGTCATAGAAGTTGACGTGATTGTCGGCGTCGACGGTGCCCATGTTGTACGTATTGTGCACGAAGGCGTCGTTCTTGATAAGGTCAACGTAGGCGGGGTTGCCCAGGACGATGTCGTTGAAGAGTTGGATCGAGAACTTGGCGAATTCGACCGCATCGCGGCCGAGGCGTTCGATCTCTTCTCGCTGTTCTTCGGTGATCCCGCGACTCACGCCTCCCGGCAGACCCCAGTTTGGATGAACGGGCCGACCGCCGATCATCTTGATCAGGTGATGTCCGTCGTGGCGCATTTTGAGGACCTTGCCGGCGATGTCCATGCCGACCTTCTTGATGACCCCCAAGATGTTCCTCTCAGCCACGGGTGCGTCGGGCCCCATGACAAAGTCGGGGCCGGCCAGAGCATAGAAATGGGTCGTGTGGTCGGTTGCATAGAAGATGCTATAGAAGAGCTCGCGCAGCTTCTTCGCCGTCGGGGGCGGATCGACGTGGAACAGCGCATCGAGCGCTTTGGTCGAGGCCATGTGATGGGCCTCGGGACACACACCGCAGATGCGATCGGTGATGTTGGGCATGTCCTCGGCCTGCCGGCCGATGCAGAAGCGCTCGAAGCCGCGCAGCTCGGGGACCTGGAGGTAGGCGTTGGCGACGTCGCCGTCATCGTTGAGAAAGATGTCGATCTTGCCGTGGCCCTCGAGCCGGGTGATTGGATCGATGGAGATTCTGTTCATCTTCCGCACCTCTTCTCAGGCCGGCTCGGCCACGCGGCCGTCGCCGTTGTGGGCCAGGGCCTTGCGTCTGAGCAGGCTATTCGCCAGGCCAAAGCGGTAGAAGCTCCCGATCGGATCGGGGATGCCTTCCTGAATGATCCGGTCGATCTCATCCGGATCCTGCGAGTCGATCACCGAGGCCAGGGCGGTCATCATGCGCGCCCCAAAGTCGACGACGCCCTCGTTCGGCCCGTAGCATCCGATGCAGGGTGAGCCGACCGTCGGGCAGAGAGCCCCGCAGCCGGCCCGGGTGGCGATCCCACAGCACACCACGCCTTGTTCGAGGAGACAGGTATCCGGATCGGGGATGATCTCCCAGGTCCGTTTGAATTCCTTGATCTTCTTCTCGTTGCGGGTTCGCGGGCAGGTGTCGCAAACGGTGGTCGTGGCCCCGATGACACTCCCAGGTGCCGGGAGCTGGCCGGTCAGGATAGCCACGAGGGCATCCCAGATGCGATCGGGCTCCGGCGGGCAACCCGGCAGGTAGTAGTCCACTTCGACCGATTGACCCAGCGTCTTGACCGTGTCATAGAAGAGCGGCAAGTGAAGCGTGCCTTCGGGGACCTCGGTCTCGATCTGGGGTCGGACGCCGTCCGGGTTGTCCGTGCTGGGCGTATCGTGATAGGCCGTCTGGAAGATCTCCTCGCGAGTGTTCATGTTGGCCAGGGCCGGGATACACCCTTCGGCGGCGCAAGAGCCGAAGGCCACCAGGACCTTCGACTTCCGGCGCAGGAGTTGGGCCATGTATTCCTGCTCGCTCGTCCGAATGGCGCCGTTGAACAGGCACAGATCGATGCTTTTGTCCGGCATCTTCTCGATATCCCGGACCTTGCCGTCCATCACGCAGGGCCAGAGCACGATGTCGAAGGCTTCGGCCACCTTGAGGACCTTGTCGTCGATCCCCAGGACGGCGATCTCACAGCCCCCGCAAGAGGCGGCCCAGTACAACGCCAGCTTGCCTTTCTCAGGTGTGGGTGCTCCACCATCACTCATGCCGGCACCTCCATCGCTTCAGCGTGTTCGCGGGGGAGGGCCTGGATGGCATCCTGGCTTCCCTCGTTATCCGCCCAGTTCCCCGGCCAATACAGCGGGCCGAGCTCGCGGACTTGGTCTACCATTTCATTGATCGCTGACGCGAGCAGGGCGCCCTCCCCGGCCGAGGCCCACTGCAGGCGGACGCGCTCTTCCTCGATCCCCAGGGCCCGCAGCGTATGCTTGAGCATCTTGAAGCGGCGGATGGTCTTGTAGTTCTGCTCGATGTAATGACACTCCCCGGGGTGGCAGCCGGCGAGCATGACGCCGTCGGCACCCAGGGAGAGCGCTTTCAGGACGAAGGTCGGATCGACGCGGCCGCTGCACATGACGCGGATGATCCGGATGTTCGGCTCGTATTTCATCCGGGCCGTCCCCGCCAGATCCGCCGCCCGGTAGGAGCACCAGTTGCAGAGGAAGCCGACGATCTTTGGTTCGAAAGCAGATTCGCTCATGGTCTCTTCCTCCCGCTACGCAGGTTCCAGCGCCGGCTGGGGGCTCTTGACGGTCGCGCCGTTGCTGCCGATGACATCGTAGAGCAGACCCTCCATCTCGGCGAAGATCTGATCGTTGGTGAAGTGAGCTCCGGAGATGGCCTGAGCCGGACAGGCAGCCACGCAGGTGCCACAGCCCTTGCACAGCGCCGGGTTGATGTAGCTGACCGCCTTGTCCTCGAGGTACTCGATCGCGTTGAACGGGCACAGCGTGTTGCAGATACGGCAACCGGAGCAGCGTGCCTCTTCGATCGTGGCCACGATCGGCTCGATGAGCACCGTCCCCTTGCTGATCATGCCTTGGACCCTGGCGGCTGCGGCCGCGCCCTGTGCGACCGAGTCGGGGATGTCTTTGGGCCCCTGGCAGGTCCCGGCGATGAACACCCCGTCGGTCATCGTCGCAACCGGATCGAGTTTCGGGTGGCGCTCGGTGAACCAGCCGTCGAGGCCGGCCGACACCCCGAACTTCAGGCCCGTTTCTTTGGCATCGAAACGGGGTTGGAGCGCGCCGAGCAAGATCACCATGTCGACCGGGATGCGCCGCTGTTTCCCGATGAGCGTGTCCTCGGCCTGGATGATCAGCTTGCCGTCCTCGCCCGGAAGCCGGGCGGCATCGGTCACCTCGGCCACTCGGCCGCGTATGAAGTGCATGCCTTCCTGAAGCAGTCGATCGTAAAACTCCTCGTAATTCTTGTGGAGCGGCCGCATGTCGATATAGAAGGAATACACCTCGGCCCCGGTCTTCTCCATCACCAGGTGACCGAACTTCAAGGCGCTCATGCAGCACACCGCCGAGCAATAGGCGTGATGCTGCTTGTCACGGCTCCCGACGCAGTGGATGATCCCGACCGACTGGGGTTCGGTCACACCGTCGCGCAGGAGGATGTGACCCTCGGTCGGCCCGGCGGCGTTGCACAACCGTTCGAACTCCAGGCTGGTGAAGACATTCGCCAGCCGCCCATATCCATACTGAGGGATCTTGCCGCAGTCGAACAGGTCATAGCCGGTGGCCATGATGACGTTCCCGACGTTCAAGTCGAGGTACGTGTCCGTTTGCTCGAAGTCGATGGCCTCGGTCGGACAGAACTTCTCACAGGCCTTGCACGTCCCGCGCTCGAAATAGATGCACGTATCCCGGTCGATCACGGGGAATTTGGGAATTGCCTGAGGGAATGGCCGGTAGACCGCCTTGCGGTAGCCCAGGCCGGCTTCGAAGACTTCGTCGACGACCTTCTTGGGGCACTTCTCGATACAAATGCCACATCCGGTGCAGGCATCCTCATCGATATAGCGAGCCTTCTTGCGCACCCTGACATCGAAGTTGCCGACAAAGCCCGAGAGCGAGTCGACCTCGGCGTAGCTCAACAGCTCGATGTTCTCATGCAGGCCGACATCGGACATCTTGGGCGTCAGGATGCAGGCGGCGCAATCCAGCGTCGGGAACGTCTTGTCGAACTGGGCCATGTGCCCACCGATCGACGGCTCACGCTCGACCATGAAGACCTTATGACCGGCGTCGGCCAACTCGAGCGCGGCCTGAATCCCGGCGATGCCTCCGCCGACCACCAGGGTGTTGGGATTGACCGGCACCTCGGTCGGCTGCAGCTCCTCTTGGAGCTGGACCCGGCGGACGGCCCCGGCGACCATCATCTTGGCCTTATGTGTTGCCGCCGCCCGATCTTCGGTGACCCAGGAAACCTGCTCCCGGATGCTGGCCATTTGGGTCAGGTAGGGATTGAGGCCGATCTTGCTGCAAGCCGTGCGGAAGGTCTTCTCGTGAAGATGCGGCGAGCAGGCGGCCACGACGACGCGCGTCAGCCCCTCGTTCTTGATGTCCTCCTGAATGAGCTCTTGCCCCAGGGAGGAGCACATGAACCTGTAATCACGCGCCAGGACCACGCCGTCGAGATTCTCCTTGGCCCAGCGTGCCACTTCTTCGACATCGACCGGCCCGGCAATATTCGTCCCGCAATGGCAGATGTAAACGCCTACTTTTTCGGTCATGCTACCCCTCCCTGATCCGGGGCATCGGCAGCGATTTGTCGTCGCGCTTCCGGCGCGTCTGAGGTGCTTCCTCAACCTCGACGGCCGTCCCGATCTTCCGCAATACGGAAGCCGCCGAGACGATCTCTTGTCCGATCGCCAGTGCCTTGGGCTCCATCCCCATGGCCAATCCGATCATCTGAGTGAAGTAGAGGATCGGAAGGTGGAAATCGGTGCCGAGATGTCGATTCACCTGGGTTTGGTAAGCGTCGAGGTTGAATTGGCACATCGGGCACAGGGTCACCAGAAGATCGGCCCGGTATTCGGCGGCGTTGTGAAGCAGGCGGCGGATGAGCTCGTACGCCGTCTCAGCGCTGATCTGCGTCATGTGACCGCCGCAACAGTGCGTCTTGAGAGGGAAGTCGACGACCTCAGCGCCGAGTGTTTCCATCAGGCGATCGAGGTGAGTCGGGTACTCCGTGTCGTCGAAGGATCCCCCGTTGAGATCCGGCCGCACGAGCAGGCAGCCGTAGTAAGGTGCCACCCGCAATCCGGTCAACGGGCGGGTAACCCTGGCACCCAGCGCCTCGTAGCCGACGTCGTTGACGATGACGTCTATCAGGTGGCGCACGTTGAGGGAGCCTGGCGTGTAATGCAGCCCACCGGCCGCAAGCGCCTGGTTGGTCATCTTGCCCAGACTCTTGTACTTGGCCATGTAGTGGTTGGTCTTCCGCAGGTTGAGGTAGCACAGACTGCAGGGGGCCACCAGGTCCTTCGGCTTGTCCTCGCCGGCCGCCAGAGCCAGATTACGCGCGACCAGCGCGTAGGCGGCGGTCTTGTTCAAGGACATGTACTCCGTCGCCCCACAACAATTCCAGTCCTCTACCTCCTCGAACGTCAACCCCAAGGGCCCAGCGATGGCCTTGGTCGAGACCTCGTAGGGCCGGGCGGTGCCAGTCAAGGAGCAGCCAGGGTAGTATCCGTAGCGCATCACACGCCCTCCAATGACTTCGCCGTATCCAGGATCGTCCGCAATTGGTCAATCCCCTTGATCCTCTCGGGTCGGAGAGGCATGCGGTCCTTGACGATCATCTCCAACCCCATCGGGCCGACGCCGACCTTACGCAGAGGGCTGTGAGTCAAGTGATAGCGGGTCGCCAGTCCAAACTCGAAGCTTCGGCCGTAGCTCTCGACGAACCCGATGAAGCTCGACGACCAATCCGGAGCGTCGCTATCATCGTAGAGCTTGGCCCGGACAGCCATGCGTTTGAGGGTGTACATGAGGTCGGTGATCGGGATCTGCTTGGGGCAGCGAGTCATGCAGTAGTAGCAAGTCACGCAATACCATGGGGCATTGCTCTGCAGCACTTCCTGGCGCATGCCGGCGTTGATCATCTGGAAGAGCTGCCGGGGCGTGTGATCCATGTCCGGTCCGGACGGGCACGACCCGCCGCACGTCCCGCATTGGAGACAGGTGACGAGCGCCTCGCCTCCCGGCGTCGCCTCGATCACCTCATTCAGAAATGCGTCGTCCTTGTTGCCTAGAGAACGGCTCATCCGGCACCTCGCCAGTGATCAAAAAACCTCACCTGTCCCGCTCGCCGCCTGAGCCTGGAGGGGAGGTGAGGTCCTATCGGGACTATGGACAGGCAATGCCATGACACAGTCTGCAGGCGGCGGCAACTACAGTATGTGAGAAGCTTCACATGCTGCGAAGTGACAGATGACGCGTACCAAACGGACGAATGTCAGGCTTGCGCCGTGGTTCACAATAGCCAAGATGCCCCGGGCGTTGCCCGGCCCTTGCGGGGTCTCGCCCGGGGGCTCGTCCGGCGTATACGACCCCCGTGTCTGTGGAGCGGTTCGACCCGCTACGCCCTGGCGGCCAGCCCAACGACCGGGGGGCCATCCACGCCCGCGCATCGCCCTGCTCTCGATCCCCGGATTCAGCCGGGCGCGGGTTCTTCTGATCTCAGGGCATCACGTCACCCTGCTTCGGTCCCTTGCGGGATGTACCCACATGAGCCCAGGATAAGGCCGGAGGCGGGATGGAGTGCTCGGAAGCGAAGCTTCCGGTTGATCTTGGTGGGATCAAACACCGCAAGCTTCGCTTGCGATCGGGCAGCCTTCGAGCGCATCCGAAGGCCCTCGGTGCCTTTCCACCCGGCAACCGGCCAGCCGCGGCCCTGCCCACTCCCTGAAATGGCATTTCCACGTTCAAATCCGCGGGCGCTGGGACAAGTCGACAGCCGGAATGGCATGCCGAGACCGAGGTCCCGAGGGATACCCACCTATTGGGATAACCTACCGACCAAAAGGGTGACAAATCCCACTGGGGCGGTCCGGAGCTTTACGGGGATGATCCTTTAGATAAGCAGCCAGGTGAGTTTGGATGGGTGAGGTGATGGACAGCGGGGCGCAGCCCACGGCCGGTGTTCCATTTCGT
>MGOM01000123.1:50089-60792 GCA_001797105.1 Chloroflexi bacterium RBG_19FT_COMBO_62_14 | reverse complement strand
CGTGGCTGCGCATGCGCCGGCCGATTGGGAGGTGAGCGCCTGGGCCGCGCCGCGCCTGATCCCGCCGATCGTCGACGACCCGGAAGAGTTCCTGCCGGAGCAATTGCCTGCGACGGATTTGCTTTTGGCGTTGGGCGAGGTGCCGGGGTTGGCCCAGCTCATCCCCGACATTGTTCGCCTGACGGGCGCCAAGGCAGTCCTGGCTCCAATCGACCGCAGTGAGTCCCTGCCGTCGGGCCTGGCGCTCCAGGTCGAAGGCTGGCTGGCCCAGGTCGGTGTCCCTATCGTCTTCCCCATGCCTTTCTGTTCCCTGACGCCGGAGACCATCAACCGGCCTCCGCGCCTGGCCGAGTACGACGACCCGCTCGTAAGACGATTCGCCTCCCATTTCGGCCGCCCGGTCTTCCAGGTGGAAGTGGAGAAAGGACGGATCACCCGGGTGGGAGTGGTGCGCGATGCCGCATGTGGGTGTGCCCACCACGTGGCACAGGGCCTGGCCGGCATCTCAGTCGAAGACGCGGATGAGGCAAGCGGGATGCTGCACCACCACTTCCCGTGCCTTGCCAGCATGAACAAGGATCAGGAATACCAGGACACCCTGATGCACGTGTCGGGCAACTTCTTAAAGGAAGCACTCAACCAAGCGCTGGCGCCGTATCGATCGCCCACCGCGTATCTGCGCCCGGCGGGTTTGACAGACGACGATCGTCCCTCCCTACCGTTAGCTTGATGAAGATGCCGACAAGGAGATAGCGAGATGCCGCCTGAGACACCCAAGAGGAAAGGACGCACCATCGAACAGCGCTCGATCGACCCGGCCGCGCAAGCGATGTTGATCCGGGCCGATGAGCTGGGCCTCGACACCGCCTTCACACGCGCCGAACAGATGGCGCCCTGTCCCATCGGGGCCAACGGCACATGCTGCCGGGTGTGCTTCATGGGACCTTGTCGTTTGGTCAAGGACGGCCAGACGGGCGTGTGCGGGGCGACGGTCGAGACGGTCACGGCCCGCAACTTCGCCCGAGCCATCGCGGCCGGGGCCGCGTCGCACTCGGACCATGGGCGCGACTTGGCCTTCACCCTTCTGGCCGTGGCCGAGGGCGAGGCTCAAGGCTACAAGATACGCGACCCGTTCAAGCTCAAGAAGCTGGCCGAAGAGTTGGGCATACCGACCGACGGCCGGCCAGTGAGTGAGCTGGCGCACGATGTGGGCGAGAAATGCCTGGCGCAGTTCTCCCAACAGCGCGGCGAGATCGCCATGATCGAACGCGCCCCCAAGAAACGCAAGGAGCTCTGGCGAAAACTCAAGATGGTACCTCGCGGCATCGATCGCGAGATCGTTGACATCTTGCACCGCACGCACATGGGCGACGATCAGGATCCGGAACATATCCTCGCCCAGGGCATGCGGGCCGCGCTCGGCGACGGGTGGGGCGGCTCGATGATCGCCACCGATCTGTCGGACATCCTCTTCGGCACTCCAAGCCCACTAGTCTCTCAGGTCAATCTGGGTGTGCTGAGAAAGGATGAGGTCAACATCGTCGTTCACGGCCACGAGCCAACGCTTTCGGAAATGATCCTTGCCGCCACCAGCGACCCCGAGCTTGTGAGCCACGCCAAGGAAAAGGGCGCCAAGGGCATCAACCTTGCCGGCATCTGTTGCACGAGCAACGAAACACTGATGCGCCAGGGTGTCCCTTCGGCCGGCAACTTCCTGCACCAGGAGTTGGCGATCATCACGGGCGCCGTCGACGCCATGGTGGTGGATGTTCAGTGCATCATGCAGGCTCTGCCCAACCTGGCCCAGAAGTTCCACACACATGTCATTACCACCTCGCCCAAAGTCAAGATCACCGGCGCTATCCACATCGAGTTCGACGAACATCACGCGCTGGACATCGCCAAGGAAATCGTGCGCAAGGCGATCGACAACTACCCCAACCGGGGCGAGGTTAACATTCCGGACGTCAAATCGGACGTCGTTCCGGGTTTCTCGCACGAGTACATCAACTACATGCTTGGCGGCTCCTATCGGTCCTCCTTCCGCCCGCTAAATGACGCCATCATGTCCGGACGGATCCGCGGCGTGGTCGCCGACGTTGGTTGCAACAACCCGCGCACGACTCAGGACGCCAGCCATGAATACCTGGTGCGCGAGTTCCTGAAGAACGATGTGCTCCTTGTGGAGACCGGCTGCGGAGCGATCGCCAGCGGGAAATACGGCTATCTGCTCGGCGAAGCGGCCATGCAGTGGGCCGGACCGGGGCTGCGGGAAGTGTGCGAGGCCACCGGAATGCCGCCCGTGCTTCACATGGGTTCGTGCGTCGACAACTCCCGCATTCTGACCGTGCTGTCGCAGGTCGTGGCCGAAGGCGGCCTGGGCGAGGACATCAGCGACGTCCCCGCCGTTGGGATCGCCCCCGAGTGGATGAGCGAAAAAGCTATCGCCATCGCCACCTACTGCGCCGCCTCTGGCGCCTACGTGATCATGGGGATCAGCAACCCGGTCGAGGGCAGCCCGGTCGTGACGGATGTCCTCAGCCGAGGCTGGGAAGAGATGGTCGGAGGGAAGATCGAGTTCGTCGTCGAACCGGAAGAAATGGTCCGTCGAGCCCTCGGGCACATCGACAAGAAGCGCGAGGCCCTCAAGCTTCCGGCCTACGATCCTGAGCGGTTCGGCCGGAGCGGTGACTGGCGGGTCTTGGAGCTGGAACAGCTCAGTCCGGAAGAGCGCGCCGAGGCGCTCTACGGGCAGCCAGCGAGCGGGGACTAAGGAGAAGGCAGATGTCACGATACATTGCTACCCGAGCCATCCGCGGAGCCCACGCCATCGTGGGTGAGGCGGCTTCGATGCTTGACAAAGCTCTCTCCGAGAAAGGTGCCGACACGCCGGTCTCCTTTCCCAATACGGCCTACTACCTGCCCTTGATCCTGGGCATGACCGGCCGGGAGATCACCAAGGTCGGGGACCTGCAGTCCGTGGTCGAGCAGGCCAAGGGGCTGCTGCATCCGGTCCCACCCGACCGCCGCTGGACACCCTACCTGGGCGAAACTCTCGACAGCGGGATGGCGACCCTGCTGGCCGAAGAGACGATCATGGCCCTGCGTTTCATCTACGGCTTGCAGCCGGAGCTCATGCCCGGGTTTGCCCTTGCTGGCGGCACGGCCTTCACCAGCCCGGACAACGGCTCGGGCCCGAGCGCCGACGGCCATCTCAACGGTCCCATCGACGACATCCAGCTTCGCTCTTGGGGAATCCAACTGGTCGATGGCCGCATGCCCGGCTTCGCTGCCATCGTCGGCTGCGCCAAGACCAACGAGGTCGCCGTCAAGATCGTGCGCGAGTTGCAGCGACGCAACATCTTGACCTTCCTTTCCGGGAACGTCAACGGTCGGAGCATCATTCATCAACTCAAGGAGGAAGGTGTCGAGCTGGGCTATGACACCTACACCGTCCCCTTCGGCACCGACACCGAGTCGGCGATCTACGCCCTGGGCTTCGCCGTTCGCTCGGCGTTGACCTTCGGCGGGATGAAGGGTGGCCAGGCGCGCAACATCCTGCTCTACAACAAGAACCGGGTGTTCGCCTTCGTCCTTGCTCTCGGAGAAGTCGACGACCTGAAATACGCCACGGCCGCCGGAGCGATCAACTTCGGCTTCCCCGTGATCGCCGACACGATCATCCCCGAGATCCTGCCGACCGGCGTGACGACGTACGAGCACGTCGTCTCGATGCCCTTCAATGAAATCGAGGGCGCCGATGATCTGGAGCGGGCTGAGCGGCTGGTGCAGAAGTGCATCGAGATACGCGGCGTGAAAGTGCGTGTCACCGAAGTCCCCGTGCCCGTGCCGTACGGCTCCGCCTTTGAAGGCGAGGTCGTGCGTAAGACCGACATGCGGGTCGAGTTCGGTGGCAAGCACAGCCGGGCCTTCGAGTACCTGCTCATGGCCGACCTGGACGAGATCGAGGACGGCAAGATCGAGCTTGTCGGACCCGCCTTCGACGACGTGCCGGATCAAGGCGCGATGGACTTGGGGATCATCGTCAAGGTCGCCGGGCGCAAGATGGAGAAGGACTTCGAGCCGGTGCTCGAACGTCAAATCCATTACTTCGTCAACGGGGCCTCGGGCATCCAGCACATTGGCCAGCGCGATATCGCCTGGATCAGGATCAGCCACGCGGCGGCCGAGAAGGGCTTCAACGTCAAACACTTCGGCGAGATCCTGCATGCACGCTTCCATGCCGAGTTCGGCAGCATCGTCGACAAGGTCCAGGTGACGATCCTAACCGAGCCGGCGCTCCACGCCGAGTGGCTGGCGAAGGCCCGCCAGGCGTATGAAGAGCGGAACGTCCGCATCGGGTCGATGACGGACGAGAGCGTCGACACCTTCTACTCCTGTACCCTGTGCCAATCGTTCGCTCCCAATCACGTTTGCATGATCAGCCCGGAGCGCCTGGGGCTGTGCGGAGCCTACAACTGGCTGGACTGCAAGGCCTCGTATCAGATCAACCCCACCGGTCCCAATCAGCCGATCAAGAAGCAAACGAACCTCGACCCGGTGAAGGGGTATTACAGCGGGGTCAACGAGTTCGCGCTGAGCGCCAGCCATCAGCAGGTCCAGGAAGTCTCCATGTACTCGATCATGGAGAACCCGATGACGGCCTGCGGCTGCTTCGAGTGCATCGCCATGGTCATCCCCGAGACCAACGGCATCATGGTTCTCAGCCGGGAGGATACGAGCATGAGCCCGGCCGGGATGACCTTCTCGACCCTAGCTGGCATGGCCGGGGGAGGCCTGCAGACCCCGGGGATCATGGGCCACGGCAAGTTCTACATCCTCAGCCCGAAATTCATCTCGGCCGACGGCGGGTTCAAGCGCGTCGTGTGGATGTCTTCGATCCTGAAGGAACAGATGGCCGAGCAGCTCAAGGAAGTCGCGATTCGCGAAGGTGATCCGGATCTGATCGAGAAGATCGCCGACGAAAGGGTGTGCACCGACGTCGAGGGTCTGGTGGCCTACCTGGCCGAGAAGAACCATCCGGCACCGAACATGCCCCCCATCTTCTGACGGCAGTCCTCGGACGGCGGACGATGGACTACGGATAGAAGACCGGAGACGGGGGACCGGGGACGCGAGGCCGATACGGCTGATCCTGCACCAATCGGTCTCCCGTCTCCCGTCTTCCGTCGATTTTCGCGGAGGCCTACATCCAATGACAGTTGAGATCCCGATCGAGAAATGGGCCGCCAAAGTGCGGGAAGTCACCCTTGGCGCCACCGCGGCGCAGGGCGGGACGCGCACCCGAACCGTCACGGTCGGCGGAGAAGGCACTCTTCCGTTTCTTTCCCATGAGGGCAGTCTGCCCCATTCACCGGCGTTGGCGTTGGAAGTCCGAGACCGCAAACCGGACGATTGGAGCCCGCTGCTATACAGGGCCTGGGGGGAAGCCATGGATGACCCGGGCGACTGGGCCAAGGCGGCCGAAGCCGCCGGGGCGGATCTAATTTACCTGGTCTTCTCGTCGACGATGGCCGACGGGAGGCCGAACACTGGCGAAAATGCTCGCTCTGTCGTGCGAAAGGTGCTCGGCGCGACCGGTCTGCCGCTGGCGGTCATCGGTCCGGGGCAGGCCGAATTGGACAATGAGCTGATTGTCCCGGCCGCCGAGGAGGCCAAGGGCGAGCGGGTGATGCTCGGCATCTGCGAGGACAAGAACTACCGGACTATAGTCGCCAGCGCCATGGCCAATGACCACCTGGTGCAGTCGAAAACGCCGATGGATGTCAACCTCTCCAAGCAGTTGGTGATCCTGATCCACGACATGGGTATGCCGCTCGAGCGAATCATCATGGATCCGACCACCGGCGCACTCGGCTACGGCATCGAGTACGGGTATTCGGTGATGGAACGTCTGCGGCTGGCCGCCCTGCAGGGGGACACGATGACCCAGCAGCCGATGCTCGTCAACCCCGGCGAGGAAGCTTGGAAAGTGAAGGAGAGCAAAGTCGGTGAGGGTGTACCGGCGGTCTGGGGTGACTGGGAGCGTCGGGCGCTGGCGTGGGAATCCGTCACCGCTACGACGCTACTCCTCTCCGGAGCCGACGTCCTCATCCTGCGTCACCCAGAAACCCTGAAGCGGATTCGGTCGGTGTTGGATGGGCTACGGGCTCCGGCCTGAGACCGACAGGGGCATATTGCATGAGAACCGGGAATTACCCGTTCAGGTCGAACGCAGTCGGCAGGAAAGCCCGAGTTCGACCGAGAGAAACCTAGCAAAGGTGGAGGCGAAGGATGCCCCTGACCGGCCTTGAAATCTACAAGCTGTTGCCACAGACCAACTGCAAGGAATGCGGATATCCCACGTGCCTGGCATTCGCCATGAAACTGGCGGCCAAGCAGGCCGAACTGAAGGCTTGCCCGTACGTCACCGACGAGTCGAAATCCAAACTCGAAGCCGCCTCCGCTCCACCGATCCGCCTTATTGAGTTGGCGGGAGCGGATGGATCGATTCAGGTGGGAAACGAGACCGTCCTCTTCCGCCACGAAAAGACCTTCTACCATCGACCGGGGTTGTTCCTGCGTCTGACGGACACGGACGGCGTTAACGAGGTCAAACGCAAGGCTGCCGAAGCCGAAGGCTATCGGGCCGACTACGTCGGCATCGCGCTTGGATTGGACGGCTTTGCCGTGGAAGCAAAATCCGGAGATCCGGCCGCCTTCAAGGCCGCCGTTGAGGCGGTTCAGTCGGTGAGCACGAAGCCGTTGATCCTGCTCGCCGGGACGGCCGACCTGGCGAAGGCCGGGTTGGAGGCTGCGGCTGGTACGCGCCCCCTGATCCATGCCGCCGATCGCGACAACTGGCAGGCGATGGCCGAGGCCGCCAAGGCCGCCAAGGCACCGTTGGCCATCCGGTCGGATAGCCTCGATGAGCTGGCCGAACTCACCTCATCCCTCGCCCAGGCCGGGCTTGAGGACCTGGTGCTCGACCCCGGCGTCGACACACTCTACAAGTCGCTCTTCACCCTCACCAGCCTGCGGCGATTGGCCCTGAAAAAGAGCTTCCGCTCGTTGGGCTATCCGATCATCACCTTCCCCGGTAACGACACGCTTCTCGCCGCTGAGCAGATCGCCAAGTACGCCGGGATGATTGTCGTGGACACGTTTGATCCGGCCCTCTTGTATGCGCTGCTCGTGCTGCGCCAGAACATCTACACCGATCCTCAGAAACCGATCCAGGTGCAGCCTGGGGTATACGAGATCAATACCCCGGACAAGACCGCCCCGGTGTTGGTAACCACGAACTTCTCCATCACCTACTTCGCCGTGGCCAACGAGGTCGAAGGCTCCGGCTGGCCGGCCTGGCTGGTCGTCACCGATGCCGAAGGGATGAGCGTTCTGACGGCCTGGGCAGCGGGCAAGTTTGACGCCGAACGGATCGCCAAGGCCGTCAAAACACACAACATCGGGGAGAAAGTCGAACACCAGAAGCTGATCATCCCGGGTCAGGTGGCCGTGCTTTCGGGTGAGCTTGAAGAAGAACTTCCCGGTTGGCAGATCATGGTCGGCCCGCGTGAAGCGGTCGACATCGGGTCGTACCTGAAGGCGATGTGGCAGAGATGATCCCGGTGGGGATTGCCGGCCGGGCGGGAGGATCATGATGACTTTGCATCTTGCGGACGTCCCCAACGATCCGTACCTGGGTTACGACGCACAAGAAGTGGCGCGCCTCGGGGCGGCGTGCTTGCATTGCCCGGCGCCCGCGCCATGCACGCTCGGCTGCCCGCGCGCGGCGGATATCCCGCGCGTGATGCGATTGGCCGGTCAGGCGGCGTGTGAGGGCCTGGCCTTGACTCGCTGGTTCTGGGATCACGAACGGGCGGAAGCCGCTCGGATCGGTGACGCCATTACCGATGCTTACAGCTAAGAAACTTGTTCCCAGCCTCGATCTTGAGGACACCCCCCTGGTCCAACGACGGGCCTGGCTCGGCCTGAGTCCGCGTGCCGAACGGCCCATTGATCCGTGTTACCCCACCCCGGTAAGAACATCCGGGGCGAACCCCGACCAAGGCATCGGGACAGGCGGCCCCCTTCCCCCTCCCCCTGCTTTGTGTCCGCCAGACGATGTTCAGAGCGAAGGCAGGGGGAGGGGGAGGACGCCCGAGGATCACCAGCCGTCGATCCCACGCCATCGCGCCGGGCCGAGTTCCTAGTGGCGACCCACCGCGTCACCCTGCTCCCTGCCGGCACAACGGTCGAAGTCCCCACCGGCACACTCATTAGCGAAGCCGTCCAACGGGCCGGCCTGACCTTCGCCCAACCTTGCGGCGGACAAGGACGCTGCGGCCGATGTGCTGTTGATGTCACCGGTCCCGACGTACGGCGACGATCGACCATCCGGCTCACGTCCGAAGATCTTGCCGCCGGACGCGCCCTGGCCTGCCAGGCGGTTGTCGAAGGCGATCTGCAGGTGACCGTCCCGGAGCAAGAGACGATCGAACGGCGGCTTGTGACGGACAAGACCGCTCGCAAGATCGAGTTGCCCTTCCCCTATGACCCGGCGAGCATGCAAACGGTAACGGCCCTCCCCGTCAGCCTGCAACCTCCAGACCTGCAGGACAACCTGGATGACCTGTCCCGCCTCGAGGTCGCGCTGGCTTCCCTTGGGTATTCGGAGGTGGAGACCTCCCTGAGCCTGCTCCGTCGCCTGGGCGGCGTGCTGCGCGCCTCGAATTGGCAGCCCTGGGTGGCGCTCGACACGAGTCGAGCGCAGCCCCGACTGATCGACCTGGCCGCCGAACCGATTACGCCCATCGGGCTTGCCCTGGACATCGGAACGACCACGGTCACGGCCTACCTGGTCGATCTCAGCGACGGGCGCGTTCTTTCCACAGCGGCCGAGTACAACGGACAGATCCAGTGCGGTGAAGATGTCATCTCGCGGATCATCTACGCCGGCAAAGGCGACGGCCTGGCCGAGCTTGGCGGCCTCGTGCGCCAGACGATCCAGGTGCTCCTCGAGCGCCTGCGTAAGCGGACCGGCGTGCCATCGAGTCAGATCCTCAAGGTTTCCGTCGCCGGCAACACGACCATGGCCCACTTGTTCCTCGGCCTCCCGCCCGAGTCGATCCGCCAGACGCCTTACATCCCGGCCACCAATCACCCCGCACCGATCATGGCCCGCGAGCTGGACCTCCCGGTTCACCCCGATGCCTCCGTGGATTTCTTGCCGGGAGTCGCGTCCTACGTGGGGGCCGACATCACTGCCGGCGTTCTCGCCAGCGGTCTGGCCGAGGCGGATGAGCTGACACTGTTCATCGACGTTGGTACCAATGGCGAGATGGTCTTGGGGACCCGCGAGTGGATGGTGACCTGTGCCTGCTCCGCCGGCCCGGCCTTTGAAGGCGCCGGTGTCGTCGATGGGATGCGGGCGACGGAAGGCGCGATCGAGGAGGTCTGGGTCAGTTCCGAGACTTATGAGCCGACTTACCGGGTGATCGGCGGCGGGCCAGCGCGCGGCCTGTGCGGGTCGGGGCTCATCGCTCTGCTGGCCGAGCTGTTTGTCACGGGAGTTATCGACCGTGGGGGCAGCGTGAAGCTCGATTTGGGAACGCCCCGGGCGCGGGTCGGCGATCACGGACCGGAGTACGTGGTCGCCTGGGCTGGCGAGAGCGCGACTGGGCATGATATCAGCCTGACCAAAGTCGACATCGACAATCTGATGCGCGCCAAGGCGGCCATATTCGCCGGGTTCAGCGTCCTGGCGAGCAGCGTCGGAGTCGATCTGGCCAACGTCAAGCGCGTCCTGATCGGCGGTTCATTCGGCAGATACATCAACGTTGAGAAGGCGATTCAGATCGGTTTGCTTCCGGATCTCCCCTGGGATCGCTTTAGTTTCCTCGGCAACACATCCGTCCTCGGCGCATACATGGCCTTGCTCTCGCGGGAGGCCCGGGCTGAACTCTCACAGATTGCCGGCCGCATGACTTACCTCGAGCTCTCGGCCGACAACGCCTTCTATGACAGCTTCACTGCAGCACTATTCCTTCCACATACGGAGATCGCGCGCTTTCCCAGCGTGGCCGAGGTCTGGGAGCGTCAGAATGGGCGGGAAGAAACCATGACGGCAGACGGTAGACGGTAGACGAGGGTATGAGACCGAAGAGGGAGACGGAAGACCGGCGAATGACTCACAGCGTCTATTCTCCGGTCTTCCGTCCCCGGTCTCCGGTCATTCTCGTCGTCTGCCGTCCCCGGTCTGCGGTCTTTAGCGCCGTCTATCGTCTTTCGTCTGAGGTCGGTATCAACGGAGGTATGGAATGACAAGGGTTATCGCGCTGGCTGGTAAGGGTGGTACTGGCAAAACCACCATCGCTGCTCTAATCATCCAGAACTTGGTACAGCGGGGGCTCGGCCCCGTCCTGGCGATTGACGCCGATCCGGCCACAAACCTTCACATGGCCCTGGGTCTGACCACACCGGCCACCGTGGGCGAAGTGCGTGAGGAGATGATGGAGACGGCCCAGGCCGGGCAGCTCGGGGTGAGCATCAGCCGCCACGACCACCTTTCACGTGAGATCCGTCTGGCCGTGGAGGAAGGGGAACAGATCGATCTGTTGGCCATGGGCCGGCCGGAGGGCCAAGGATGTTACTGCGCCGTGAATCACTTGCTGCGGACGGTCATCGACGACCTGGGGCGGAAC
>MGOM01000123.1:21399-50060 GCA_001797105.1 Chloroflexi bacterium RBG_19FT_COMBO_62_14 | reverse complement strand
CGGCATGGAGCACATCAGCCGCCGGACGACCAAAGACGTCGACCAGCTCTTGGTAGTCACGGATCCAACGGTGCGCGGGCTGCGCGCAGCCGGCTCGATCGCCGAGCTTGCGAAGGACGTGGAAGTGAACGTTCGTCGAACGAATCTGATCGTCAACCGCGTCACCGGACCTCTTTCGCCGATGCTCCGGTCCGTGATCGACGAACTGGGGATTGAGCTGGCCGGGATGATCCCCGCCGATGAAAGCGTCGGGGAGTTGGATGCCCAGGGACAGGCACTCGTGTCTTTGAACGGCGACTCACCGGCGGCGGAGGCCGTTTCGGGGTTGACAACGAGGATCTTGACCAGCTTTTCATGACCTTTCGCAGGAGCAGCACGGAGCTTCAGGGACAAGATCCACTCTACAGGAGAGAGTCAATGTACAAGATTGGGGAGAACATCCACATCATCTCGCCCAAGGTCAAGGAGGCCCTGGCGAACCGGGATGGCGCGTTCTTCGTCACTCTGGCGAAGAAGCAGCAGACAGCCGGGGCGGACGTGCTCGACCTCAACATCGGCCCGCAGAAGAAAGCCGGCAAGGAAGTCATGGACTGGCTTGTCGATTGCATGCAGGAGGCCGTGCCGGGGATGACGCTGTCCTTCGACACGACGAACCTGGAGGCGATCGAAGTTGGCCTGAAGAAGGTCGGCTCGAACGCCATCATCAACTCGACCTCGGCCGAAGAGGAGCGTCTGGCGAACGTCCCGCCCTTGGCGGCGAAGTATCAGTCGAAGCTGATTGCGCTGTGCATGGAGAAGAGCGGGATCCCGGTCAGCGCCGACGCCCGGGTAGGGATCGCCATGGAGAAGCTGATCCCCCGAGCCCAGGAGGTCGGACTGCCGATGGAAAACCTCCTGGTCGATCCGTTGATCCTGACCGTCTCCGGTTGTCAGGAGTACGTCCCGCATGCGGTCGAGACGGTCAGGATGCTGAAGATGGTCGCCGACCCGCCGCCGATGACGGTCGTCGGGCTTTCGAACGTCTCGAACCAGGTACCGAATGAGATGCGGCCACTCATCAACCGCGTCTATATCGTGATGCTGATGGCGGCCGGATTGGACGCGGCGATCCTCGACCCGCTCGACGGGGAACTGACGGAAGTCATCCGGATCGTCGAATCGCGAGACGATCGCACACCAGTCGGGGCGCTCTATCTCAGGCTTTTCGATGCGGTGGCTGCCGTCGATGAGCTGCAACCCGACCAGGTCGACATGAGCGATCCAGCCCAGGCCGAGATCTGGAAAACCACCCAGGTACTGCTGAACCGGGTGATCTATACGGACTCGTATTTGAGGCTATGAGAATAGCGGACAGCTTACAGCTATCAGCTGTCAGCTTGTTGCTGATCGCTGAAGGCTGATAGCTGACAGCTAGTCGCTGAACGCTCATAGCCCAACTGGAGGAATATTCATGGCCAATACGGTCACACCCCCCACCGTGGAGGAGCTCCTGGCGAAGGCGAAACAGCCGTCCGCCGATGCCATGCGTCTTCACCCCTACTATCGTGGAAAGGTCGAGGTCGCGCTGAAAGCGCGCGTGCGCGACTTCAATGATTTTGCTATCTGGTATACGCCGGGCGTGGCCGCGCCGTGCCGGGCGATCGCCGAGAATCCCGAACTGGTCTACGAGCACACTCACAAGTGGAACACCGTGGCCGTAGTCTCGGATGGGACGCGCGTGCTCGGCCTGGGCGATATCGGACCCAAGGCGGGGCTCCCGGTGATGGAAGGGAAGGCACTGCTCTACAAGTACCTTGGCGGTGTCGACGCCTGGCCGATCATGCTCGACACGAAAGATCCCGACAAGATCATTGAAACCGTCCTGCTCATCCAACCCGGATTCGGCGGGGTCAACCTGGAAGACATCTCTCAACCGAAGTGCTTCCGGGTGCTGGATACACTCAAGGCCCGGGCGGAGATCCCGGTCTGGCACGACGACCAGCAGGGTACGGCAACGGTGACCCTGGCGGGCTTGATTAACTCGCTAAAAATCGTCGGGAAGAAGATCGATGAGGTCGAGATCGCTTTCATCGGCTCAGGGGCCTCGAACGTGGCCGTCTCTCGACTGATCTTCGCCTGTGGCGCAACGCCCGGTCTGTGCCGGGTAGTCGACAGCAAAGGCATCCTTCACAAGGGCCGCAAAGACATCGAATTGCGCAAGGCGGAATTCGTCGACAAGTGGAAGATGTGCCTGTCCACGAATGCCGATGGCCGCCAAGGCGGACCGGCCGAGGCCATGCAGGGCGCCGACGTCGTGATCGCCCTTTCCAAACCCGGTCCGGGGACGATCTTGCCCGAGTGGGTCAGCGGGATGGCCAAGGGCGCGATCGTCTTCGCCTGTGCCAACCCCGTGCCGGAGATCTGGCCATGGGAGGCCAAGGAAGCCGGGGCGACGATCGTCGCAACGGGTCGGTCGGACTTCCCCAACCAGGTAAACAACTCACTCGGCTTTCCGGGGATCTTCCGCGGCACGCTCGACGTCCGGGCCTCAACCATCACCGACCCGATGTGTCTGGCTGCGGCCAACGCCTTGGCCGGGATGGCGGAGGAGAAGGGCCTCACCTCGGAATACATCCTGCCCAACATGGACGAGTGGGAAGTGTTCTCACGCGAGGCCGCGGCCGTTGCGGCCAAGGCCGTCGAGGAGGGCGTCGCCCGAAAGCCGATGACCTATGACGAAGAACTCAAGAACGCCGAAGCGATCATCCGCCGCTCACGCAACCTCACACAGACGATGATGGCGGAAGGGTACATTCCAGAGGCCGAAGACTAGGCCCGGGCGAGAGGAGAGAACACAATGCACGACTTGATCATCCTCGGTGGCGGGCCAGCCGGCCTCACGGCTACCGTGTACGCGATCCGCAAGCGGCTTGACGCGCTTCTGATCAGTCGCGATCTTGGTGGGAAGACCAACTACCACCTCCAGCTGCCGTTTGTCGAGAAACATCTGGTGATCACCGGTCAGGAAGTCGTCAGCCGCTTCGCCAATGAGATCGACTACCTGGAGTTTGCCCGTGTGCTCGACAAGGCCGAGAAGATCGACCGCATCGACGGCGGTTTCAAGATCCTCACCCGGGCGGGGAACACCTATGAGAGCCGGGCGCTGATCGTGGCCACCGGCGCCCTGGGCCAGTTGATGAACGTCCCGGGAGAGAAGCAGTTTATGATGCGCGGCCTGTGCTACAGCGCCGTCTCCTATGCTCCCTTGTTCATCGACCGCGAGGTTTGCGTCGTCGGCGACAGCCATCTGGCGCTTCGCTCCACAGCCGAGCTTGCCCGCATCGCCCGCAAGGTTACGCTTATTGCCCCCAGCCACGGGGAGCTCGATTCGGTCATGGGACGCAAGATCCTGAGCGACCCCAAGGTCGAAGTGCTCCAGGACTTTCGGGTGGAAGCGGTCCTGGGCGACGAGTACGCTCGCAAGATCGTGATCCGCCAGGACGGACAACAGCGCCAGCTCGAAGCCGACGCTTTCTTCGTCGAACTGGACCTCGTGCCTCAGTCGGACATCGTCGCCGATCTGGTGGAGCTGGACGAGATGCTCCGGATCAAGATCGACGCCCGCAATCGGACGACGGCCGAGGCGATCTTCGCCGCCGGCGATGTGACAAACGTGTTCTCCGAGCAGGTGTTGATCTCCGTGGGGGAGGGGGCTAAGGCCGCGCTGGCGGCATACGAGTATTTGCTGGAGCGTTCCGACTAGATGTGGAAGGGGTTGGGGCTGAGGCCGGGAAAGTGGCAGATACTCGCGCCAACGTCCGACTCTTGCCCTGGGTCACTCCCCGGGGCCCGGATGTCGATCTGAGGCGCGAACATCGGCAGTGGAAAGGCCAGTCCCGGCACGGCGGGGGGGGGCTTGCCGACCAGCCGGAGCCCGTAGGGGGCCGGCGGGGAGAGGATGGCCAGATACCCCAGGCCGCGACCTTCTTCATTCGCCCCTCTCGATTGTCGTCCGTCAGGCCTGTCAACGCTGACGCAGCAACTTCGCCGAGTTCGCCAGGATTCCCAAATCCGGCAGGGATTGGGCGGCGGCGGCGAAGACGGGCGGCAGGAAGCCGAAGGCCGCGAGCGCCAACCCGGCAATGTTATAGACGGCGGTGAACGCCAGATTCGTCTTCACCACGCCCATCGTGCGCCGCGCTATCCGCAAGACTTCCGGCACAAGCGCCCAATCCTCGCGCATGAGGGCCACGTGCGCGGCATCTACAGCAATATCGGTTCCGGCGGTGCCCATCGCAATTCCCACATCGGCTTGCGCCAGAGCTGGCGCGTCATTCACGCCATCACCTACCATCACGACCGTGTGGCCCTTCGCCTGATAGTCTTTCACCACCGCAATTTTGTCTTCGGGGAGAAGGTGAGCTCGATACGTCACGCCGAGTTGCTCTGCCAGCGCGGCGGCGGTGCGCTCGTTGTCCCCCGTGAGAAGCTCAATATGCCTCATGCCGATGGCGCGCGCTTCCGCCAGGGCGGCGGGCACTTCGGGGCGCAGGGTGTCGGCGGCGGCCAGCACCCCGACTAGCACACCATCGCGAGCTACAAACAGCAGTGTCTTGCCCTGCGCTTCCAACTCCGCGGCGCTAGGCACCGACTGGGAAGTAGGGATAAGACGGCGATTGCCAATCATCACCACGCTTCCATTGACCTGCGCACGTAAACCCAGGCCGGGGATGGCTTCAAAGTTGTCCGGCTCTGCGAGGGGAAGACTCTGCGCGCGCGCGGCGGCGCGCACCGCTTCGGCCAGGGGATGTTCGGAATAACGTTCCGCCGACGCGGCGAGGGCAAGCACCTCGGAGGCGGCCAGGCCATCCAGCGGAATCACGTCGGTGATCTGCGGCTGGCCGAGGGTGAGCGTGCCGGTCTTGTCCACCAACAGCACATCGGCGCGGGCTAGTATCTCCAAATACTTGCCACCCTTGATGAGCAGACCGCGTTTGGCGCTGGCGCCGATAGAAGCCAACATCGCGATAGGAGTTGCCAGCGCAATCGAGCAAGAACAGGCGACTAGAAGCACTGCCGCTGTAGAGAGCGGATTACGGCTGATGAGAAACGTGAGCGCGGCCAAACCCGCGACGATAGGCAGGTAATAGCCGCTGAACCTGTCGGCGAAGCGCTGCACGTCGGCCCGGTGGACTTCGGCTTCTTCCACCATCTTGACCACGCGCCCGAAGGTGGTCTCGGCCCCCACTCTCATGGTCTTCACGCGCAGGCCGCCCAGTTTGGCGAGAGTCGCAGCGAACACATGCGAGCCGGGTGCGACTTCGACAGGCATGGACTCGCCCGTGATGGCCGACTGGTCGACCGTCGCATGTCCGGCTATCACTTCGCCGTCCACCGGAATCTTCTCGCCAGGGCGCACAATCACGGTTTCGCCAGCGACTACCTGCGCCACAGGCAATTCAACTTCGGCGCCCTCGCGCTCGACGCGGGCGGTCTGCGGCGCGCTGGCGGTGAGTTCCTTTACCGCGCGGCGGGCGCTCTCCGTGGTGAAGCTTTCGACGTACTCGCCCACCCGCATAAACACGACCACGATGGCAGCGGTCACCCATTCGCCCACGGCCAGCGCCGCCAGTGCCCCGATCGTCATCAATGTGTGTGAGATCACCTGCCGCTTGAGCGTTGCCCGGATCACGTTGACGAAGATGGGCCAGCCGCCCAACACCACCAGCACCACGCCGATAGGGAAGGGTACGAGTTCTCCTAATGCCTCGAACACGCCCAGCCATTCGCCGATGACGACGATGGACAGCACCACGCCGAATACCCCCACGAGCAATGTCACCAGTTGGCGATTGAAATCCCGGGTTGGCAGGCTGGCCGTGGGTTCCGCCGATGCTGTGTCGGGTACGGAGTAATTGCCCACGCTGGCGACGGCCCTGCGGATGGCGGGCAAGTCCACTCGCGCCGGGTCAAGGCGGATGACGGCTTTCTCCGACGACAGGAGGACATCAACCGACTCGACCCCGGGTAGTTGGGCGATGGCGTGCTGGACGTGCTGGGTGCATTCGGCGCAGTCCATACCCTTGACGGGGACTTCGAGGGTTCGGAGTGCCTGGCTCATGTTGACCTTACCTCGTACCCCTTGCGGCGACTCTCAGTGCGAGGGATGTTGTAGCGGGTGCACTCGTACACCCCCCGCGCCACGTCGGCCAGGAGCGATTCGGCGGTGGCGATCAGGTCTCCCACACGATCGTCGCTAAGATGATAGGTCACGAAGCGACCCTCCTGTTCGGCGACGACCAGGCCGCAGTCGCGCAGACAGCCGAGGTGATTGGAAACGTTGGATTGCGAGAGCCCGGTCGTTTCGATGATCGCGCTGACGGTCAGGGGCCCACCGCGTAGCGCATCCAGGATGCTCAAGCGCGACGGGTCGCCCAGCCCCCGGAAGAGTTTAGCCTTCACAGCCAGGCCTGCTTTCTCGGCGGTTAGCAGCATCAGTCCTCCTTAAATATCATCGTATCAGCATTCAATGAGATGATACGGCTGAAAGGTGGGGCTGTCAAGCCGGCCGCACCCATGCACGTTGACAAACCCCGAGATCAACTTTAGAATTCCTATCATTAGTGAGCAGTTGTTCAGGTATTCCAACATGACGGACGCTCCTCAAGAACGACAGACCCTGCTCGACGAGAACACGGCTGCCCACATCGCGGAACTCTTTCGTGCCCTCGGGGACATGAGCCGCGTCCGGATCATTTCAGTCTTGGCCGAGGGTGAAGAGAACGTCAGCGCGATTGCGGCGGCAGTCGGCATCAGTGAATCCGCTGTCTCCCACCACTTGCGTGGACTGCGGCAGATGAGGCTGGTTCGCTCCCGCAGGGCGGGACGTCAAGTGTTCTACTGTCTGCACGATGATCACATCGTCGATCTCTTCAAGCGTGGACTGGACCATGTATTGCAGGGCTGATCGGCACATTCACCGCCGGAACGTCGTAAGCATTGCTTCCACTTCGATCGTAGTCTTGCTGTTGATGAGCCTTCTGGGCCAGTATGCGGCCGACGCATTCTCATCTTTCTCTGCCGTCACGTCTTCAGCTGTTCGGGGCTCAAGCCAGGACAGCTCTTCGATTGCAGGTTCGCCAACGGCGCATCTTCTCCACCAGGGCTTGACCTGGGCGGTGTCTGTTGGCTTTGCCATACTCATGGGTCTGATGTTTGGGCTGGCGACCCAATCACCATTTGATGCATTGATGTCCCTGCCCCCGCCCAATCGCCCTCCGATCGTTTAGCATCAAGCTCGATAGACAAGGTGCATCCCTGGCGCTCGGTTGAAGCCGAGTGCTCAGGCCAGCCCGGCCGATGTCGTGTGGTCAAGGGACCGCAGGTCGCCAATGGATGTTGAGCGAAGAGGGCGTAGAGAATGAAGACCGAAGAAACTCTCGAGCTTGAGGTTCCAATGCCGCTTCCTGGCGTTGGGGACGACCGGGATGCCTGCATCGAACGGCTAGAAGAGGCTATGGGGAGCCGTAAAGGGATCTTGCGGGCCCATCTGGAACTGGAGAAATCCCCGGTGGTCTTGTGCCTGCACTACGACCCAATGGCTGTCTCTGTTGAAGACCTGCAGCGCATGGCCGGTAGGGCGGGCACAGACGTCGCGCTGGAAACAGCCGATGTAGCCCTGATGGCGGACGACCTCTCCAGGCTGCCCTTTTCTGTTGGTCTCGGACGCGCCACACGAGGGATCATCCGGCAAAATCTCGCCATCTCGTTCGGCGTGATCGCCGTGCTGATCGTACTGGCGCTCAGTGGTTTAGCCGGAATCGGCGTGGCGATCGTTTTCCACGAGGGCAGCACGCTTGTAGTGGTCTTGAATGCACTGAGATTGCTGGCCTATCGCGAGTGGAGCCTTCAAGAACGGATCCTTCGATGAGCGATAGGTACGATTCCCATCTGCATCATGAACTCCCTCCCCATGGACATGCCCACGGTTCGGTCGATCCTTCGATTCTCACCGCCCAGCGTGGGTTATGGGCGGTCAAATGGTCGTTTGTTGGGTTGCTGCTCACCGCCCTGTTTCAGGTCGTCATCGTCTGGCTCTCGGGCAGCATTGCCCTCCTGGCAGACACGATCCACAATTTCGCCGATGCTACTACGGCAATGCCTCTGTGGCTCGCATTCACCATGGCGCGCTGGAAGCCGAATAAGCGATTCACCTATGGGTACGGCCGGGTGGAGGATCTGGCAGGTGTGGCCATCGTCCTAACCATCCTGTTCAGTGCCATTTTCGCTGGTTATGTATCAATCCAGCGCCTCATTCGCCCGCAGCCAGTGGACTACCTCCTGGCAGTGGTCGCAGCCGCGGTCATTGGATTTCTTGGGAATGAGGCCGTGGCGATTTTCCGTATCAGGGTCGGTAAAGAGATCGGCAGTGCGGCACTCATTGCCGACGGGTACCACTCCCGTGTGGATGGCCTTACCAGCCTGGCCGTGTTACTCGGCGCCGTGGGCGTTTGGCTGGGGGTTCCGCTAGCCGACCCGCTCGTCGGCCTGCTGATTACTGCAGCGATCGTCCGAATCGTCTGGCAATCCGGCAGATCGATCTTCACCCGCTTGATCGATGGCGTGGATCCGGAGGTCACCGACGAAATCCGACATGCAGCAGAGCATGCGCCTGGGGTCAGAGAGGTCACAGAGGTGCGGGTGCGCTGGTTAGGCCATCGGCTACATGCGGAGCTGAATCTGGCGGTGGATCCTAAACTCTCTGTTGAGGAAGGTCACGCGATTTCCATGGAGGCGCGGCATCAATTGCTGCACCACCTGCCCTACCTTGCCTCGGCCACCCTCCACATCGATCCGGAGAATGCATCGGGGGAAATACACCACCGGATCAGCGAACATGTGCACGACGATGGAGTTGCTCACTCGCATTAGAGGATGGCGGCACAGGATGTCGGACGTCAGCAGGTTTCTTGACTGGTTCGTCGCTGCCACGAGCGCCGGGCTCCTGATGGTGATTGTGATCTCCTGGTTGCTGAGCTACCGCACGCCAGAAACGGGGACTCTCGATTCGAGCAAGTGGTTCGCCTTACCCCGGTGGGCGCAGATCGTTACCGGACTCATAACCATTGTGCTCTTTGTTTACCTCGGTTTCCGGTTCTGGATTCCGCTACCCTTCAGCGTGCCAGCCGATGGACTGAAGATTATCCGCCTAGCTGGGCTGGCGATATTTCTCTTGGGAGCTCTCTTGGTGCTCTGGGCGCGCTGGACGCTCGGCAGGATGTATGGCGTAAGCACCAGCTCTGCCGTCCGGTTGAAAGCGGGGCATCAGCTTGTCCAGCACGGTCCTTATGCTCTCGTCCGCCATCCAATGTATCTGGGAATATAGCTTCTGCTCTTGGGTCCAACACTTGTGTATCGCACCTGGGCGCTCCTGATCCTGTTCCTGCTCTTGCTCGCCTTGTACCGGAGAGCGAAGCGTGAAGAAGAGGTTCTGGAGGCGGCGTTTGGCGAGGCTTGGCGCTCGTATGCTGCGCGCGTGCCGATGTTCCTGCCGCGCTGGAGGAGACGCGTCACAATGACGCGCGCGGGACAGCGGCGCCACTGACAAGAACATGAACAGGTGGGCGAATGTCGGCGACACTGAATCTCGACCATCGCAGACGGCGCCCACATCGACCCTCCTTTTGGAAGGGCTGTGAGCCATGGGGGGGCGCGGTGCAAGGCGATAGATCATTGATCCACAGGCTCGCGACCTTGCTCGCCATGGTTGAGTTCTTCACCTCCGGCGCGCTTGCCGGCTGGGCCGCGACCGGTATCATGCTTCCTTTCGGTAGGAAAGTGCGCTCGCGGTGGCAGGCGCCGCAGCGGTCAGGCTGCCTGCCAGGAGGAGGACACGATGGACTTTCTTCGAGTGACAGGTATGTTCGTGGCGGCCGCATTGGCCGAAGTGGGAGGCGCCTACTCACTTTGGCAGTGGCTGCGCGAGGGGAAGTCGGCTTTCTATGGCTTTCTCGGTCTGGCGGCGCTTTCCCTGTACGGCCTGATTCAGACACGTCAGCCTTTCACCTTCGGCCGAGCCTTCGCTGCGTACGGAGGTGTCTTCATTGTTACGGCAACGTTGTGGGGGTGGTGGGTCGATGGCCGTGCGCCCGACCGCTTCGACTGGCTGGGCGGCGCCATCTGTCTTGCGGGCGCAGCCGTCATATTGTGGGCACCCCGACGTTAGCCATCCCACGATGGAGCACCGTCGGCTGGAAGACCGAGGGATTAGCGTTTCTTGCCTCCCGCACCGCATGTGAATCCACACCCGGAGCAGGCAGCGTCCAGCTTTCCCCGCGAAACATCTCCCCCATTGTCCGCGTCCGACAACGGGAGGGGCCACACCTAGAGAGCCTACACGCTCAGCCCGCACCCAGACATGGATCAGCCTCCGTGGACAGGAGCCCAGGCAGGGGGACCCATCCACGCACATCCTGCCATCTAGAATGCTTGACGAGCCCTCAGAATAAGATTAGAATATCAGCATCTCCTAATATAGATCGGGGGCGATGTGGCAAAGCCTTCGCTATACGAACTACACGCCAGCATTTGCCAGGTGCTTGGCAATCCCAAGCGACTCGAAATCATCGACTGCCTGCGAGAAGGTGAGAAATCGGTGACCGAATTGACTTCTGCCATTGAGGTAAGTCAGTCGAATCTGTCGCAACACCTAGCGCTGATGCGACAAAAAGGCATGGTCCTCGCACGACGCCAAGGAGTGAATGTGTATTACCGGTTGGCAGATCCCAAGATCCTCAAAGCCTGTGATCTGATGCGGCAGGTGTTGCTGGAGCACCTGGAGGCAGGGGCGGAGCTAGCTCAGGCCGCCCGAGGCAAACCCTGAGACAATGCGGCTACCTCGGTCGACAAACCTATGAAGCACTATCTGGTTGTTGTCAACGACGGGCCTTATGGGAACGAGCGGCCGTACAATGCAATGCGGCTGGCGCTGAACCTCATCAAGCACCCTGAAGTCAGCGTCCGTGTATTCCTCCTCGGCGACGGGGTGCAGTGCGCCGTCGCCGGCCAAGAGACACCTAACGGCTACTACAACATCGAGAGGATGATGGCCTCGCTCGCCCGGCGCGGCGAAGTGGCTACTTGAGGGACCTGCGCCAAGGCTCGCGGGATCGGGCCTGAGAAGACCATCCAAGGCATTCAGCCCGGCAGCATGGAGTTGCTCGGCGAGTGGACGCTGGCCGCCGATCATGTCCTCGTCTTCTGATTTGAGCACGAGGCCAGGGCCAGGCTTCGCACGTCGTACCATCCGCTGGCAAGAATCCAGGGGCCAAATTCCCTGAAGGAGAAGGCGATGGCCGGCAAGATGATTGTGATACTGGGTGGCGGAGTCGGCGGCCTGGTGGCGGCTAACGAGCTCCGGCACCGGCTGCCACACACACACCGTGTCGTCCTGGTCGAGAAGAACCCCCGGCACGCCTTTGCCCCGTCGTTCCTGTGGCTGATGACCGGCGACCGAAGCCTGGATCAGATCACGCGCGACGTTGGCACGCTGACCAGGCCCGGCGTGGAAGTAATCCTCGCCGAAGCGCAGGCCCTCGACCTGACTCAGCGCCGCGTGGAGACGAGCTCGCAGGCGTGGACGTATGACTACCTCATCCTTGCCCTCGGCGCCGAACTTGCCCCAGAAGCGATCCCCGGGCTGGCTGAGGCGGCCCACACGTTCTACACGTTGGACGGCGCGGCGAAGCTGCGGGATAAGCTGCAGGAATTCGACGGCGGGAGGGTCGCCATCGTGGTCAGCTCACTTCCCTACAAGTGCCCCGGCGCGCCGCATGAGGCGGCGATGCTCGTCGCCGACACCCTTCGGCGACGAGGCCTGCGCGACCGAGCGGAGGTCCATCTCTTCACTACGGAACCTCAACCCATGCCGGTCGCCGGCCCCGCATTGGGGGAAGCGGTCCAGCAGATGCTCGCTCGGCAAGGTGTCCAGTTTCACCCGCTGTACAAGCTGTCGAATGTCGACGTCGCCACGCGTGAACTCGTCTTCGAGGGCAGAACGTCATTCCGGTATGACCTGCTCGTGGCCATCCCTCCCCACCGCGGTCCCCGCCTGGCGCGCGAGGCCGGGCTGGCCAACGAGCTCGGGTGGGTTCCGGTGGAGCGGGAGACGCTCCAGACCAGGCACGAGAACGTGTTCGCGCTGGGCGACATGACGACGATCCCTGTCCCCGGCCGGTGGAAACCAGACGTGCCCCTGGTGCTGCCCAAGGCAGGGGTATTCGCCCACGCGCAGGCCGAAGTCGTCGCCCGCCGCATCGCCGCCGAGGTCGTCGGCTCAGGCACATGGCCTGTTTTTCCCGGCCTCGGCTACTGCATGCTCGAGGCGGGCGAGAGCCTGGCTGGATTCGCCTACGGGGACTTCTTCGCCGAGCCGTCGCCTAAGATCGAGCTGCGCCGGTTGGGGAGCGCCTGGCACGCCGGCAAAGTATTGTTTGAGCAGTGGTGGCTTGCTCCGTACGGCTCAAAGCGAGAAGCGCTGCGGCTGGCCCTCAGGCTGGGCGGCAGGACGCTCGGTGTCCCGGCAGTGGTGTAGCCCCGTCGGCGGCGTGTGTAGACCATGTTGAGGGCGGAAGTCGACTGGTCGATCTGCCAGGCCTGTGACCCGTGCTTCGCCCGTCCGGTATGCAGGACACGCGCCGTAGTAAGAGTTGATGCCGACGAGCCTGCGCTGATTGACCTTACGCGCTGCAACGGTTGCGGAGACTGCCTGCCAGCGTGTCCCTATTCGGCCATTTCCCTTGTCGGCCCGACCGCCTCCAGCTCACGCTAAGCGCGGGTCCAACCCCTCTGACACCCACATCCGCCGGCGTTGGCGCTTTCCCCAGGCCGCCGTTGTTCACCGGCGCTCCCCCTGACACGACTCGTCGAGGTCGAGTTGGACCGGGTCAAGCTTCACGCCAGAACCATCTCTGCTTCACACTCCCTTCACACAACCGCGTTTGAATCCAATCTAACCGAACCGCCGACGAAGCGGAACCCTTCTGTGGCTACTACACCATCCACGTGCTGACGGATGGACAGGTTTCCGGCATGCTCAGCGTCAACGGATACACCAGTCAGGTATGGTTCCACTCGTGGCACGGCACCTTTATCAGCATGCAATCACTGGAAGAGAATCTGACGGACTAGAGGTCCGATACAACAGGAGGTCATGGAGATGAACAAAGTCAATTGGACTGCTGTCGGCGTATTCGGGGTCGTGGTTCTACTCGCCCTCGTCGTCGGTCTCGGCTTTCTGGGCGGAGGCCGTGGCTACGGCGGTTGGGGCATGATGGGCCCCGGGATGATGGGAGGCTACGGCGGCTGGGGTTACTCGCCGCTCAACTGGGTGGGGATGGCTTTCATGTGGCTGATTCCGATCGCCCTGATCGTGCTGACGGTGTTGGGAGTGGTCTATCTCGTGCGCGCCGTGGGGAGCGGGAGCGGAAACCCGTCTTCCGTGGCCCGAACCTGCCCGAGCTGCGGACGCGCCGTGCAGCTCGATTGGCGCAACTGTCCCCACTGTGGGGCGAGTCTTGCCGAGGCCTAATGCACAGGCAGGACACACCAGCCGTGGGGCATGATCATCGACGGGAGGTGAACACAATGTGTGGACCAGCTCACCATTTGGCGCATGGGCATAACCATCAAGGACACGTCGAGACACCAGCCGCCACCGGGCAGCCGCAACAGGAGATGAGACCGTGCCCCCGCTGCGGGGCGCAGGTGCAGGAGGATTTCGTGTTCTGCCCGCGTTGCGGCGCGGAGTTGCTGACCGCCTGCCCGGAATGCCATCGGGCGGTAGAGACCGGTTGGACGCACTGCGCCTACTGCGGCGCTGAACTAGTCGACGCATAGATCGTCCGCACTTCCCGAGGGACGTGCTGACAAGGAGAGAATCCCATGAGTTTCTTCGCACGCTTGAAAGCCCTCTTCGGGGCCAAAGCCCACCAGGCAATGGAAGCGATGGAAGATCCTCGCGCCAGCCTGGACTACAGCCTGACTCGTCTGCAGGGCAGTCTGCGTCAGATCAGCGACAGCCTCGTCGAAGTGTCCACGGCCAGGCGCAGTCTGGAAAGCCAGCGCGGACAGACGCAGAAGGCTATCGACAAGACCGAGGAGCAGGCCCGCCAGGCGATGCGCGCCGGTCGCGAGGATCTGGCGACCCGTGCCCTGGAGCGAAAAGGCCTCGCTCAGGAACGCCTGAACCGACTCAACGACAGCATCGCCTCCCTGGACGCCCAGGTCGAGAGCCTCAAGACCAGCCAGGCCAACTTGCGCCAGAAGATCGAGTTGTTTCAAGCTCGCAAGGAAGAGCTCAAGGCTCTGTACGACTCTTCGCGAGCACAGCTCCAAGTCAAGGAAGCCGCCACCGGCATGTCCAAGGACCTGGCTGACGCCGGACATGCCATCGAGCGTGCTGAAGCCCGCATCCAGGCCATGCAGTCACGGGTGGAGGCCATCGACGACCTGATCGCCTCGGGTGCGTTGGAAGACGTCTTGGCGCCGGAGGGCGACGACATCGACCGCGAGCTGGCCAGTCTCTCCCGGGCGGCTGCCGTGGAGCGAGAGCTGGAGCGGCTCAGGGCCGAGGCGACTGGGGAGACGAGCTGACGATGGGCTGTGGGTCAGTGCTCGGAGATCTGCTTTACCTGGCCGACTCCTGGCGGCTATCGCCAGGGCCGGGCGCGGCATTCCGACCCCAGGCTTCCCGGCCGCTCGTGTCCGCGTGGCCGGCTGGAGACCTCCTGTCCGACTTGTACAACATGCATGGGGAGGGACAGATCAGCGAGGAGGCCTTCATCGCGCTGCGAGCCCTGGCAGATCGCGGTCAACTGCGCCCGGCGGATTTGGCGGTCCACCGGGCCCGCGGGCAACGCCGCCCAGTCCACCGCGTGGACCTGCAGGTGGAAAACGCCTTGCGGGCCATCCGCTCGCGCTTGGGTCAGCTTGCCGGGGCTCGCGAGGGCTCCGAGACGGTCCTGTCGGACCTGCAAGCCCGCATCGCCGATATGGACAGAAGGATGACCGGCAAGTTGAACACTGCCCGCGGAGCGGTTGGCGAGGGCGATGAGCAGGCCGCCCGTCGGCGGTTGACGGAGAAAGCCCAGCTCTCCAGCAGCCGGGACCGGCTTACGAAGCAGCTCCAATTGCTGAAGGAGGATCTGGCCCAGCTCGACGAATTGACCGCTCAGTTGCAGAACAAGGCGGTCGAGCTCGAGGCTGTGCGGGCGCGGGGAGACCTTGCCTCGCTGGGATCCGCCGAAGGTGTGCAGGGAGAGGGTTAAACGATGATGATGGGCGTCGGTCTCCTCATGATGCTGCTGTTTCTGCTGGTGTTGGTCGGTGTACCGGTGTTGATCATTGTCTGGGCTGCTAAAGGCGGCTTGAAGGCGTTGTCTAGGCCCCGTTCCCAGGCGACCGGTTCGGAGGCTCAGCAACCATCCTCTCGCGCCATCGAGGCGCGCCGATGCCCCACATGTGGGCGGCCGGTTCAGGTAGGCTGGAATGTCTGCCCGTCGTGTGGCGCGGCGCTTACCTGACCGCCGCCCCACTTCTCGCCCTGGCTCTCTGCCCTGTGCCAGACGAGTTCCCCCGGGGCAGATCGTGTTACTCTTTGTGGCGTGGCGCACACGAGGAGATGAGTTGTGATCCGGTCCACACGCCTGGCTTGGTTCGGCTGGGCGATGACCTAGGTTCGGCGCACAGCCCAGAAGGCCATGTCTCCTGCCGCAACTCGCACTTCCGCTCTCTCAGCGCGTAGCCGCCAAAGACAAACCCTCCAGAACCGATGTGCGTGGGCGAAGGTAACGAATGACTCAGAAGATCCTTGTGGTTGAAGACGAGCTGGACATCATCAAACTGGTCCGCGCCTACCTGGAAAAGGCCGGCTACGCCGTGGTGACCGCAACCGCTGGCCAAGAGGCGCTGTCCGTATTCCGTCATGAACGCCCCAACCTGGTCATCCTTGACCTCAACCTTCCTGGAATGGACGGGCTGGATGTGTGCCGTGCCCTGCGCCGGCAGTCGGACGTGCCCATCATCATGCTGACGGCGCGCCTGGATGAGACCGACCGCCTAATCGGTTTGGAAATGGGCGCCGATGATTACATCGTCAAGCCCTTCAGCCCGCGCGAGGTCGTCGCCCGGACCCGCGCTGTCCTTCGCCGGGCAGAGGGCGAGCCAGTGAAGCCAGATGTCATTGCGGCCGGAGAGATCTCGCTCGACATGCCCCGCCGCCAGGCATCCAAGGTCGGCCGACCATTGGACCTTACGACGATGGAGTTTGATCTCCTGGCCGTCCTCGTAGCGCATCCCGGACAGGTCTTCACCCGGATGCAGCTGCTCGAGCAGGTTCAAGAGACTGCCTATGCGGGCTACGAGCGGACCATTGACGCCCACATCAAGAACCTGCGCGCCAAGCTGGAGGACGACCCGCACAATCCTCGCTTCATCGAGACCGTGCGCGGCGTCGGCTATCGATTTATCCAGGAGTAGGGCGTGATGCGGCGCAGCTTGTGGACACGCCTGATGGGCGTCTTCCTGGGCGTCATCGTCGTCGGGGTGATCACGATGGTCATCGCCATCCGCCTCACGACGTCCACGCATCTCCAGCGTCGAGTGTTATCCGATGACGTTGCTCAAGCGAACGCCCTGGCCAATCTCATGACGGCTTACTATGCTCAGCAGGGGAGTTGGTCCGGGGTGGATGAATGGCTGGCAGACACTACTACCAGACCGGCGACTCAAGAGCCCACGGCCGGCATGGGCCCCGGAATGATGGGGGACTGGATGAGCCGGTGGTTTCAGACGACGCGGTCCACCGGCCCGCTGGACGACCGGGTGATCTTGCTCAACGCCGCCGGAGAGGTCATCGCCGACACAGGCGGGGCGAGCCTGGACGAGCAGCACCCGGCCGCGCATCTACAGGAGGCCGCGCCGGTTGTGGTGAACGGCCAGACAGTGGGTTCGGTGCTGGTGGGATCGATGATCGAGCCGGCGCTCAATCCGGCGGATGAGGACTTCCTCCAGGCCGTCAACCTGTCGATCTTCATTACGGCGGCGGCGGTTGGATTGGTTGCGCTCATTCTGGGCTCGATGTTGTTTCGCCAGATCACCTCCCCCCTCCGCGCCGTCTCCCAGGCGGCCGAGGCCATTGCCGCTGGGCAGTTGGACCGGCGGGTTGAGGTGAAGACAGCCGATGAGATTGGCCGGTTGGCACAGTCGTTCAACCGGATGGCCGAAAGCCTGGCCCAGGCGGACGTTCAGCGCCGCAACATGGTCGCCGACATTGCCCACGAGCTCCGCACGCCGTTGACCGTGGTCCAGGGGAGCCTGGAAGCCATGCTGGATGGGGTGTATGACCTCAATCCGGAGAACATCGCCTCCATTCACCAGCAGACGGCCCTGTTGAGCCGACTGGTGGCTGACCTGCGCGACCTGGCGCTGGCGGAGGCCGGGCAATTGAGGCTGGACTGGCAGTCGGTGGATCTGGAGGCGGTGATCGCTCAGGCCAGTAACGCTTTGCAGAGTCAGGCCTTGGAAAAGGGTGTGACGTTCAAAGTCGAGTTGCCGCAGGGGCTCCCGCGCCTCCGTGGGGACGGTCAGCGGCTGCAGCAGGTACTCTTCAATCTCGTCTCCAACGCCCTGCGCCACACCCCGACCGGCGGTACCGTTAAGACGGCGGTGGAAGTAAAGGAAGACAGGGTGGTGATCCGGGTGCAGGATACGGGAAGCGGCATCCCGGCCGAGGACCTGCCCCATGTGTTCGAGCGTTTCTACCGGGTGGATCGCTCGCGAGCCCGCAGCACTGGAGGCTCAGGTCTGGGCCTGACGATTGCCAAGCGCATCGTCGAGGCCCATGGCGGACAGATCTGGGCGCAGAGCTGGCTGGGCGCCGGCTCGACGTTCGCCTTCAGTCTACCTTTGGTGGATCGGGGTGAGCCCCCCGCGCCGCCCGGGCGGCGCCCTGTCTGCCCACGGTGCGGTCAGGTCACACAGGACGACTGGCGATGGTGCGCCAACTGCGGCGCGGACTTGGTCTAGGCCCGCTCGCCAACCCTGCCCAGTTGTGTTCGCGGATCGCCGACCGTGATGGGTGAGTTTGGATGAACAACATCCCATTTCGAGCGTGACTTCCTGCACTGTGGCCCTACCAGCCGGGGCCATACCTTTAATGGGCAGTTCGATCCAGATGGCCCACCGAGCGATGGGCCACGAATGTGGTTCCTGGAAATGGTTGGAGGAGTAATTGGAGCGCGCGTCTGATCGGGTGGACGGGGCGTCGCCGCGCAGCGTCCTGGTCGTAGGCGGGGGTGTCGGCGGCATGCGCGCCGCCATCGACCTGGCCGAAGCCGGAATCCACACCTACCTGCTGGAGACCTTGCCTTCCTTGGGGGGACGAGTGGCCCAGCTGGGCTTTATGTTCCCCACCCACGACTGCGTCCTTTGCCGTGGCACCTCCGACCACGGGTTCGGTTGCACCCGCCCGTCGATCACGCCGGCGCTGCTCGACAACAACTGCCATCCGAATATCACCGTGCTCACCTCGGCTGAGCTCCGGTCCTGCGAAGGCGTGGCCGGCGACTTTCGGGTCGGCCTCTGGCAACGGCCTCAATATGTCGACCCGGCTTTGTGCATCAACTGCGGTCGTTGCGCGCAGGTGTGCCCCGAGGTGCGGCCCAGCGGGTTCCAACTCGGGATGAGTACGCGCAAAGCGATCGACAAGTCAGCGCCGCGCTCGGTCCCCAATGCCTATTATCTGCTCGAGAAGACTGCTGTTTGCGATTCCTGCCGGAAGTGCGTCGAGGCCTGCCCCACGCGGGCCGTCGACCTCGATGTCCGGCCCGTGGAGACTGAGATCCAGGTTGGAGCGATCATCCTCGCCATGGGTTTCCAGCCTTTCGACGCAGCCGCCATGCCTGAACTGGGTTACGGCCGGATCGCCAACGTCATCACCTCGATGCAGTACGAAAGGCTGGCCTCGAGATCGGGGCCGACGGAAGGAATCGTACGGCGTATTTCGGACGGCGAAGCACCCAAACGGATCGCCTGGCTGCAATGCGTCGGCTCGCGCGACCAGCAGAATCCTTACTGCTCATCGATCTGCTGCATGTATGCGACGAAGCAAGCGATGCTCGCCAAGCAGAGAATCCCAGAGGTGGACTGCCACATCTTCACCATGGATGAGCGGGCATTCAACAAGGAGTACAACCAGTACTATCACCAGGCCCGAGACACATTCGACATCCACTACACGCGCTGTCGGATCTCGGCCCTCGAAGAAGATCCGACGTCAGGTGAGATCATACTGCGCTTTCCCGGGGGTCGCGAGCACGAATCCTCCGCCCGCGGCCAGGGGGCGTTGCGCGAAGAGCGCTTCGACCTGGTCGTCCTGGCCGTCGGGATTCGGCCGCCGACGGAAGCGGTCAACATCGCAAAGACGCTCGGTGTTGCGCTGAACGAGTACGGCTTCTGCGAGACGGACAAATTCAATCCGTTGACCTCCTCACGGCCGGGCGTGTTCGTGTGCGGCGCGTTTGCTTCCCCCAAGGAGATCGCCGAGACGATCATCGATGCTTCGGGCGCAGCGGCCGAGGTGATGCGCTTGATGTCCGACCAGCTCGGACAGCGGACCTTCAGCCGCGCTCAGCCGTTTGTCAGCGAAAACGGCTTCCCCTCTGAATTCCCACCGGAAGGCTCGACCCGGTCGGTGGCCGTGGCCTTGTGCAGCTGCTCGGGCGAGGTGGGGGATGTGGTCGATCTGGCAGCCGTGCAGCGATTCGTTTCCGATCTGGAAGGCGTCACTACCGCCGAGGTTTTGCCGATCGCCTGTCAGTCGGCAGGTCTCGAGCGTCTGGCGGATTTGGTCCGGCAGAGCGGAGCGCGCCGACTGGTCGTCGGGGCATGCAGCCATCGGACCCACGAGCCCCTCTTCCAGCGTCTGATCGCCGAGGCGGCCATCAATCCTTACCTGGTGGAGATGGTCAATCTGCGTGAGCACTGCGCCTGGGTCCATGCCGGTGACCCCGCCGGCGCGACGCGCAAGGCGTGTGAAATGCTGCGGGTCGCTGTGGCCAGGGTGAGGGCGGCCGAGGCCATTCATAAGGAAGAGCGGGAACCTGCGCGAGCGGCGCTGGTTGTCGGCGGAGGCGTCTCGGGGATGACCGCCGCCCTGGCGATCGCTGACGCCGGCTACGACGTCCACCTTGTCGAGAAGAGCGACGCTTTGGGCGGGAATCTGCACCACGTGTACTACGTCGCCGAGGGTGATAACCCGCAAAGGCTATTGCGGGATCTGGTCAACCGGGTCGTCGCTCATGAGCGGATCAGGCTATTCCTGGGGAGCGAGGTCACGCACCATACCGGCAGCGTCGGAGATTTCAGGGCGGTGATCCGGCGCGGGCCCGGCGAGGGTCGCCTGGAAGAACTCCGGCACGGGGTGACCATCATGGCCACCGGCGGGGTAGAGGCCTCGAGCCCCAGGTATCTGCTTGGCCAGGATCGACGCGTGGTTCGCCAGTCGGATCTGGAGGAGCTCCTGGCCCACGATCCCGAGCGAGCGGCTCAGCTGCGCTCCGTGGTGATGATCCAATGCGTGCAGGCGGAGGACGCCCCCGAGTATTGCTCCCGGGTATGTTGCCTCAACACGATCAAGAACGCTCTTCGACTGAAGATGCTCAACCCAGATTGCCAGGTGGTGATCCTCTACAAGAACATCATCAGTTACGGATTCCGCGAGAAGTTCTATCTGGAAGCGCGCCGAAGAGGTGTGCTCTTCGTGCGCTATACCGACGAAGAGCCGCCATTGGTTCGCCTCGAGCCGCGCGGCGCCCGCCAGGCGCTTGTGGTCTCCGTCAACGAGCATATTTTCGGCAAGGAACTGCTCTTCGAGCCTGAACTTCTGGCATTGAGCATGTCGATCGTACCGTCGGAGGACACATCCGGCCTGGCCAAGACCTTCGGCCTGAAGCTCTCCGAGGGAGGCTTCCTGCAAGAGGCCCATCCCAAGATGCGTCCGATGGACTTCGCCGATGATGGGATCTATCTGGCCGGGTTGGCCCACTACCCGAAATTCATCGAAGAGAGCATCGCCCACTCCCTGGCATGCGCCGCCCGGGCACTGACGGTCTTGACCCGGCCGACGATCCAACTGGGCGGGGTTGTGGCCGTGATCGACTCGGAACGGTGCACGGGCTGCCTGACCTGCGTACGAACGTGCCCGTTTGGGATCCCCGAAATGCGGTACGACCGACAGGGGGTCGGCGAGTTGGGTGGCGCCGCCTGGATCGACCCAGCCCGTTGCCAGGGTTGTGGCACATGCACGGCCGAATGCCCTGCTCGGGCGATCCAATTGCGCAACTATACCGATGATCAGGTCGATGTGGGGCTCGGCAAGTGGGAAGTGCCCGCCCTAACTGTGGCGGGTTGATTGGGAGGAGGACAGCAGACGACGGATGACAAGAGCGGACAGACGGAGGACGGGAGACCGATGACCGGAAATGCATCGCAGGCACCCGGTCCCCCGTCTCCGGTCCCCCGTCCTGTCTCTGCCGTCCGTCGTCCATCGTCGGCCGTCAGCGAAGTAGCATGAGCCAAACAGCAGACTTCCATCCGGAGCTTACCGCCTTCACCTGTATCTTCTGCGGTTACATGGCCGCCGATACCGCCGGCTCACTCCGGCTCGAGTACCCGGCCAACGTCAAACTCGTTCGCCTGCCGTGCACCGGTAAGACCGACATTCAATACCTGCTGGACGCTTTCGACCAGGGAGCCGACGGGGTGTATATCGTCGCCTGCAGTCTGGGGAATTGCCATCACGTGCGGGGGAACGAGCGGGGCAAGGCCAGGGTTGAACACGCCAAGAAGATCCTTGAGAACGTGGGGATTGAGCCCGAGCGCCTGGAGATGTTCTTCGTCTCGGGTGGGATGGGCGCCACCTTCGCCGAGATCGCCCGCGAGATGACCGAACGCATCTCCCGGCTTGGGCCGAGCCCGGTCAAGAACGGGAAGAAGGCTCCGGTCGAGCACACGGCCTGATCGCTCCTGTCGATCGATTGGACGCTACCGGACCGGGCGTAGATTGCTTGGTCCGAATTCGTCTTCCGGCGAGCCGCCTCGAATATGCCGCAGGGTCAGCTCCATCGGCAGTCCGATCAAACGGATGAAGTTTCTCCCCATCCCGGGTGACATCCGGCACTGGGGCGGCCTTTCCCCCCCGACCTATCATACGGTTGAGCCCAACGCCGGGAGTGTCCTTCCTTGGTCGAGTGTGGCGTTGTTCCGTGTCCCTTGGGGCTGGTGTGTGGTGGAAGCCAAGATGAGCTTCCACCACATGCCGCATACCTATTTGTGACAAGGCGCACAAGCTTTGACCCGTGACCCCGCTGGAATGGATGGTAGGCTGAGACCGCCAGGACTGCAGGGCCTGGATCCCGCTCCTGTCGGCGCAGTACTGGTCGTCGGCGGCGGGATCGCCGGCATGCAGGCCAGCCTGGATCTGGCCGACCAGGGTTACCTCGTCCATCTGGTCGAGCGAAAGTCCGCCATCGGCGGCCACATGGCCCAGCTCGACAAGACCTTCCCCACCAACGACTGCGCCATGTGTACCATTAGCCCCAAACTGGTCGAGACCGGCCGACACCTGAACATCGACCTCCGGGTCGACACCGAAGTGGTTAAGATCGAGGGTCAGGCCGGTGATTTCACGGTCACCTTGCGTCACCACCCGCGCTATATCGATCCGACGAAGTGTGTCGGCTGCGGCGATTGCGCCGATGTCTGCCCGGTCGTCATCCCGGATCCGTTCAATGAAGGTCTGTCCCTCCGACGCGCGGCGCACAAGCTCTATCCACAGGCCGTGCCGAATGCCTTCGCCATCGAGAAGCTGGGCATCTCCCCCTGCCGCGACGCCTGCCCGGCCGGACAGCGAGCCCAGGGTTACATTGCCCTGATCCGCGAAGGGCGCTACGACGACGCGCTGCGAGTGATCAAGGAGGACAATCCGTTCCCCGGGATTTGCGGCCGCATCTGCAACCACCGCTGCGAGGACGCCTGCAACCGCGGATTGGTGGATGAACCGATCAACATTCGCGCCCTCAAGCGCTTCGTCACCGATCGCGTGTACGAGAAATCGCGCGCGCCGCGCCCGCCGGCTGAGCGAGTCTATTCTGAGCGGGTGGCGATCATCGGCGCCGGCCCGTGCGGGCTGACCGCGGCGCAAGATCTCGCTCGATTGGGATATGCCGTAACGATCTTTGAGAGCCTGCCGGTCGCCGGCGGCATGCTGCGCGTCGGCGTGCCTGAGTATCGTCTGCCAACCGAGGTCATCGAGCGCGAAGTCGCCGATATCCTCGATCTGGGTATCGACCTGCGCCTCAACACGCGCATCGACGATCTGGATCGGCTCTTTGATGAAGGTTACGACAGCGTGCTGATCGCCGTGGGCGCGCACGAGGGGGTTCGCCTTCCGATCCCCGGCGCCGATCTTGAAGGCGTGTGGATCAATACCCGCTTCTTGCGCGATGTCCGGCTTGGCAACCCACCGCCTCTGGGCAGGCGAGTACTCGTGCTCGGCGGGGGCAATGTGGCCGTCGATTGCGCCCGAACGGCCGTCCGCCTCGGGGCGGAAGTCCATCTGGCTTGCCTGGAGCCTCGCGAGGGAATGCTCTGTCACGAGTGGGAGGCGGACGAGGCCGAAGCCGAAGGCGTCGTCATCCATCCGAGCCGTTCGTTCGTGCGGATCGTCTCCGACGAAACCGGCCGTGCTGCCGGCGTCGAATGCGCCCGAGTGAGCCACTTCGCCTTCGACGAGGATGGCCGGCTCTCGGTCGAGACGGCCCCCGGGTCGGAGCATATCCTCGAAGCCGAGAGCGTGATCTTCTCCGTCGGGCAGCGCGCCGGCCTGGCGTTCATCCCCGAGGACACCGGGGTGGGTGTGACCCGGCAACGAACCATCGCCGTCAATCCGAACACGATGGCTGCCACACGGCCCGGCGTCTTCGCCGCCGGTGACAGCGTCTCCGGTACGGCCTTCGTCATCGAAGCCGTCGCCTCGGGCCACAAAGCCGCCGAGAGCATCCACCGCTACCTTCAGGGGGCGGACCTCGAACCCCCTGCTCGCCCGGCCCTGCCGGTCGTCAAGTTCACCCGGGCCGAGCTGCAAGAGCGCGTCGCCCTCGGCCGCATCAAACCCGGTGGCCGTGTCCCCATGCCGGCCCTATCGGTCTCGGAGCGGCTGGATGGCTTCTCCGAGGTCGAGCGCGGTTACACGGACGAGCTGGCCCAGGCGGAGGCCGCCCGCTGCCTGGCATGTGCCATCTGCTCGGAATGCCTCGCGTGTCAATACATCTGCGGCACCAAGGCCATTAACCACGACATGGTCGAGCAGATCGAACGCCTCCATGTCGGCGCAGTCGTCTTGGCGCCGGGATATCAGCTCTACCGCGCCGAGCTTTCTCAGGAATACGGCCTGGGCCGCTATCCGAACGTCGTCACCTCTTTGCAGCTCGAACGGCTGCTCTCGGCCTCCGGACCGACCAAGGGCCACGTCAATCGCCCCTCGGATGGAGCCCCCGCCCGGCGGATCGCTTTCCTGCAGTGCGTCGGTTCTCGCGATCAGACCCACGACTATTGTTCCGCGGTGTGCTGCATGTACGCCGCCAAAGAGGCGGTGATGGTCCGCGAGCACGACTCGCAGGCCCAGGTCCACGTTTTCATGATGGACATGCGGGCATTCAGCAAGGGTTACGAGGCCTACTATCAGCGGGCCCGGGACCGCTATGGCATCGAGTACTCGCGCTGCCGGATCTCGCAGCTCAAGGAAGACCCGACAACGGGAGACCTGATCATCCGCTTCGCACGCGGTCTCAATGAGACCGGGGATCCGACAAGGACCGCGATCCAGCAGGTCGAGTACGTTGAAGAGAAATTCGATCTGGCTGTGCTCTCGGTCGGGATGGAAATCTCGGAGTCCGTCAGGGAGCTCGGCGCCAAGCTCGGGATCGAACTTGACGATTACGGTTTCTGCCATACAGCCCTCTTCGACCCGCTGCAGACATCCCGCCCTGGGATCTACGCCGCCGGTCCGTTCCGCGAGCCGAAGGACATCCCCGAATCGATCATCGACGCCACGGGCGCCGCGGCCGGCGTCGCCGGCCTGCTGGCCCCTGCCCGCCACAGCCTGACCCGAACGGCGGAGTACCCGCTGGAACGAGATGTCAGCGCCGAACCGCCGCGCGTGGGCGTGTTTGTGTGCCATTGCGGCTCGAACATCGGCGGATACCTCGACGTGCCCGGTGTCGCCGAGGACTCTCGACGCCTTCCGGGGGTGGCTCATGCCGAGCACAATCTGTACACGTGCTCGCAAGATAGCATCGCCCACATCACGGAGCAGGTCAGGGAGCTCGGGCTGAACCGGGTCGTCGTCGCCTCGTGCACGCCCATGACCCATGCTCCGCTGTTTCAGGACAGCATCCGCGCCTCCGGTCTCAACCCGGGACTGTTCGAGATGGCCAACATTCGCAACCAGTGCTCCTGGGTGCACTCCAACGATCGGGAGGCGGCCACCCAGAAGGCGCGTGAGCTCATCCGGATGGCAGTCGCTCGGGCAGCGACCCTCAACCCGCTGGTCACGACTCAGGTTCCCATCCAGCACAGCGCGCTCGTCGTCGGCGGAGGCGTTGCCGGGTTGACTGCCGCCGTCTCGCTGGTGGAAGCCGGCTTTCCTGTCCACCTTGTGGAGAAGGACAACGTGCTGGGCGGCAACCTCCGCCATGTCTTCTCAACCATCGAGGGATCCGACCCGCAGGCTTTCTTACGTGCGTTGATCCGCCGAGTCGAAACAGAGCCGGGGGTCACGCTTCATCTCAAATCCCAGGTCGTTCGGACGAGCGGGTTCGTGGGCCGTTTCGCCACGACGCTGCGAGACGCTCACGGCGAGGAGATCGAGGTCGACCACGGCGCAACGATCCTGGCCACGGGCGGCCGGGAGTACCGGGGCGACGAGCACGCCTACGGGGTAAGCCCGAGGGTCGTCACCGGCCAGGAGTTCGAGTCCCTCCTCGCCTTCGCCGGCGAGCAGATCCTCACCGTGGAGGGCCAGGTGGAGACGGCCTGGCGCGCACTCGGAGAGAAGCTTCCGGGCGACGTGGCCATGCTGTTGTGCGTCGGGCCCGCCTCGCGATTCTGCGGTCGGACCTGCTGCGCCACCGCCCTGAAGAACGCCCTCACACTCAAACGCTTGAAGCCCGAGGCCCGAGTGACCGTCCTGTACAAAGACATACGGACCTACGGGTTCAAGGAGAGACTGTACACCGAGGCGCGCCGGGGCGGGGTCATCTTCGTGCGTTACGACGACGAGAACCCTCCGGAGGTGCGCCATGACGGGGACCGGTTGGAAATCGCCGTTAGGGATCTCACTCTGGGGAACGAAATCCAGTTTCACCCCGATCTCCTGATGTTGAGCAACCCGATCGTGCCTCCCGAGGCAGCCCGCGAGTTCGCCTCGCTGTTCAAGGTGCCGGTTGATTCGGACGGGTTCTTGCTCGAGGCGCACGTCAAGCTGCGCCCGGTCGACTTCGCTTCCGACGGCTTGTTCATGGCCGGGCTTGCGCATTACCCCAAGTTCGTCGACGAAGTGATCGTCCAGGCCCAGGCAGCTGCGGCGCGCGCCGGACGTCTGCTCTCGCAGGAGAGCCTGACGGCCGGGGGCATCGTCGCCGAGGTGGATCCACAGAAATGCGTCGGCTGCCTGACCTGCGTACGCATTTGTCCATTCGATGTGCCCAAGGTCGTCGGGGAACTGGCCGGGGTCGGCGGGATCGTGGGTACGGCGTATATCGAGCCGACCGTCTGTCAGGGATGTGGCAATTGCGTCGCCGAATGCCCGGCCAAGGCCATCCATCTGGCGCACTATGACGACAACCAGATCATGGTCAAGCTGGACGCTCTACTTGTGGAGGACGAAGGCGGAGCATATGCCTGATCACAGTCCGCAGATCGTTGCCTTTTGCTGTACGCACTGCGCGTACAACGCGGCCGACCTGGCCGGGAGTCTCCGGATTCAGTATCCTCCGGCGATCAAGATCATCCAGGTGCCGTGCAGCGGCAGGGTGGATACATTGCACCTGCTGCGCGCATTCGAGGATGGCGCCGACGGCGTACTGGTCGCCGGTTGACTACCCGGCGACTGCCATTACCTGGAAGGTAATGTCAACGCCCGGCGCAGAGTAGAGCACACGCGGAGCGTGCTCGAGGCGATCGGTCTGCAGGGTCAGCGGCTACAGATGATCAATCTTTCGTCGGCCATGGCGGGCCAATTTGCCTTTGCCGCGGCCGAAATCACCGCCGAAGTGAGCCGCCTGGGGCCGACCCCCTTGCGCGCTAACGGTTCCGGCGCCGGCGCGGCGCCGGGCGAAGGAGAAACCCACTCGGAAGATGGCGCGAACATCGGCTGAGACCCTTGAGAGGTTCGGGTTGTTCGCCGGGCTTCCTCAGGAAGTCCTGGCCGATATTGCGCGCTATGCAACCGAGGAGCGGCATGCCGAAGGCGACGTGCTCTTCTCCGAGGATTCACCCGCCGGCTGCCTGTACCTGATCCTCAGCGGCAAGGTCTCACTGGAGAAGTGGGTGCAATTGGGGAAAACCGGCACCGCGCGGCGAGCGACCATCGACGTCCTTGGGCCCTGGGAGGCCATCGGATGGTCAAGCATGGTTGCCCCCTATGCGTATACCTCCTCTGGCATCTGTCTCGAAGAGAGCCATGTCCTGGCCGTTCCCGGCGAGGATCTTCGTCGGCTGATGACAAGTCATCCGGCGGCGGGCTACCTGCTCATCGGCCGTGTGGCGACAATCATCCGTGCCCGGCTGGCAAGCACGACCTCCATGCTCACATACTTCCTGTCCATCGTCTCCCATGAGCTCAAGAGGCCGATCGCTGCCGTGGAAAACTACATTCAAATCACCCTCGGCGGCTACGCGGGTGAGATCACAGACAAGCAGCGGCGTCTGCTCGAACGAAGCGCAATCCGCCTGAGTGATCTGCGGGCCCTGATCAGCGACATTCTGGATTTCGCCCGGATGCAGTCCAATCAGATTCGGGCCGATTTCGAATGGGTCAACCCCCAGGAGATAGGGGCCGAGGCCCTCGAAGAGGTTCGGCTGGCCGCCTCGCATAAGAACATCCGCCTGAAAGCGATCGGCCCCACGGATTTCAAGCCGATCGTCGCCGCTCGACGGCGCTTAAGGCAAGTCATCTCCAATCTGTTGGCCAACGCCGTTAAATTCTCCCCCGAGAACAGCACGGTGACCCTGTCGGCGTTCGATGAGCCCGAGGCGTTAGTGATCGAAGTGCTCGACGACGGGATCGGGATCCCCGCGGAGGATCAACAACACATCTTCGAAGACTTCTTCCGCGGCGGTAACGTCGAGGAACACGGCGGTTCCGGGCTGGGACTCTCTATCGCCAAGAAGATCGTGGACGCCCATGAGGGGAGCATTCAGATTGAAAGCCCCTACCAGGCAGGCAAGAGCGGCACGAAGGTCACCGTCAGGATTCCGCGTTCGCTCACCTTGCCTCAGGATCAAGGGTCCCGGTTGGCCGAGACTGGCGCAACCGCAGCAAACCTGTCTGCACGCCTTGGGTC
>MGOM01000123.1:20166-21351 GCA_001797105.1 Chloroflexi bacterium RBG_19FT_COMBO_62_14 | reverse complement strand
CCGGACATCGTTGAGGGGATCACAGCCGTTCTGGAAACCCGGCCCTACCGACTGGCCAGCGCTCGCGATGGTCGACAGTGCATGGAGCTGATTCGGGAGGAGAGCCCTGACTTGCTCATCCTCGACATGCTCATGCCTCGCATGGACGGCTTTGCGGTGATTCGCGAGCTGCGCAACGACCCGAAGTACGCTGGCCTACCGATCATTGTCTTGACCACGGTCATTGAAGACGCAGCCTATCGGCGTTACGAGCTTGAGACGGGCGTGGCCATGGAGATCCAGGGCTACATCGAGAAGCCCGCTCCTCCAGACGAGCTCTTGCGCCACGTTAGCCGTATCGTCGACCAGCCTTACATCATTGTGGCCGACGATGACCCCGATATCCTGGAAGCCGTCACCACGGTTTTGGCGAGCCAGCCCTACAGAGTGGCAACTGCTCGAGATGGACTGCAGTGCCTGGACATGGTCCGCAAGCAGACCCCAGATCTGCTGATCCTGGACTTGTTGATGCCAAGAATGGACGGCTTTGGGGTGATCCGCGAATTGCAGGCCGACCCGGCCCATGCCGGATTGCCGATCATGGTCCTCACAACGGTTGTGGAGGACGCAAGCCGCAGACGTTACGAGCTCGAGACAGGCAGAGACTTGCACGTTCATTCCTATCTGCAGAAGCCGGTCGCGCCTCAGGAGTTGCTCCGTATCGTGGGCCAGGCCCTGGAGAGAGTCACCCAGTGATTTCCGAACGCCTTGCTGATCCTGTCACCGGTGCCGTCCTCGTCCTCGGCGGCGGCATTGCCGGAATGCAGGCCAGCCTCGACCTGGCCGAGCAGGGCTTTCGCGTCTACCTCGTGGAAAGCAAGTCCGCCATCGGCGGACACATGGCTCAGCTCGACAAGACTTTCCCCACCAACGATTGCGCCATGTGCACGATCAGCCCCAAGCTGGTCGATACCGGGCGACATCACAACATCAGCCTGATGGTCGACACGGAGGTGCTCGAGGTTGAGGGCCAGGCCGGGGACTTCACTGTGACCCTCCGTCACAAGCCGCGCTACATCGATCCCACCAAGTGTGTTGGTTGCGGTGATTGTGCCGCAGTCTGTCCCGTCTCGCTCCCGGATCATTTCAACGAGGGACTGGCACAGCGGCGGGCCGCCTACAAGCTGTACCCACAGGCGGTGCCGA
>MGOM01000123.1:0-20056 GCA_001797105.1 Chloroflexi bacterium RBG_19FT_COMBO_62_14 | reverse complement strand
GCGTTTCGGGTGATCAAGGAGGACAACCCGTTCCCCAGTGTATGCGGGCGCACCTGCCATCACCCTTGCGAAGGGCACTGTGCGCGGGCCCTGATTGACGAGCCGGTGAGCATCATGGCTCTCAAGCGGTTCGTCGTGGATTTCGCGCTGGCGTACGGCCGAGAGAAGGTGGAGTCGGTCGCGCGCACCCGCCCCGAATGGATCGCCGTCGTTGGGTCGGGGCCAGCCGGATTGACGGCGGCCCATGACCTGGTGAAGTTGGGCTACGGCGTGACCGTTTTCGAGGCACTTCCTGTTCCGGGCGGGATGATGCGGGTGGGCATCCCGGCCCACCGATTGCCCAAAGGCGTGCTTCAACAGGACATCGATGACATCCTCGCCTTAGGTGTCGTCCTCAAGACGAACTCGCCGATCAGCGATCCACGCAAGCTGCTTGAGGAGGGCTTTAACGCCGTCTGCCTGGCCACAGGCATCTCCGCGCGCGATCACTCGCTCGGCCTGGAGGGGGAAGAGGCTGAAGGTGTCATCTCAGCCGCTACCTTCCTACGCAAGATCAACCTGGGACAACCTGTTGCGATCGGAAGTCGGGTGGCGGTGGTGGGCGGCGGGATCACGGCTCTCGATGCCGCGGCGGTTGCCCGACGGCTGGGCGCGGAAGAAGTCATTGTGGCCCTCGACCGTCCTCGAGGGGAGTTGCCGGCCTACAGTTGGGAAATGGAAGCCCTTGAGGCGGAGGGCATCCGGGTCGTCGAGCACACAACCGCCACCCGCATCGTCACCGGAGACGGACGCGTGACCGGCGTCGAGTTTGCCCGGGTGGGGAAGGGCATGCTCACCGACGAACGCGGTCGACGTCGCCCCACGGTCGAACCGGGCACGCAGTCCTCACTCGAAGTGGACACGGTGATCGTCACGGTGGGCCAGCAGTCGGACCTTTGTTTCCTCGATGCCGGATACGACGAATTGACCAGTGATCCCCAGACGCTTTCCAGCCAGATCCCCGGTCTATTCGTCGTCGGAGGGCGCAAGACAGGTGCCAGCTTCATCATTGAGGCGATCGCCCTGGGGCATCGCGTCGCCGCCTCCATTCACCGCTACCTGCAAGGCAAACCTCTTGAGGAGCCGGAGCGCCTGAGGCCGCCGGCGGTCAAATTCAGTCGGGAGGAGTTGCAGCAGCGAGTGCGAGACGGCGGGATCACGTTGTCACCCCGAGCCGAGACGGCCATGCTTCCCACGCAGGAACGGGTCACGGGGTTCCGGGAGGTCGTGCTCGGTCTCACGGATCGTCAAGCCCGGGCCGAGGCGAAGCGCTGCCTGCAGTGCGGCCTGTGCTCCGAGTGTCTGGCCTGCGTCTACGCCTGCGGCGTCGATGCGATCGATCACGAAATGGTCGAATGCCTTGAACAGGTCCACGTGGGTTCCGTGATCCTGGCGCCGGGTTACCAGGTCTTCCAGGCGGAGCTTTCGCAGGAGTACGGCCTGGGGCGTTACCCGAACGTCGTCACCTCCCTGCAACTTGAGCGGATGCTTTCCGCCTCCGGGCCCACCGGTGGTCAGGTGCTGCGGCCGTCGGATGGCTGCCCGCCGCGCCGTGTGGCGTTCCTGCAATGCGTCGGTTCGCGCGATCAAAGCCACGACTATTGCTCGGCCGTCTGCTGCATGTACGCGACCAAGGAAGCCATCCTCGTCAGGGAGCATAGCCCGAACACCGAAGTGCATATCCTGATGATGGATGTGCGAGCATTCAGCAAGGGCTACCAGGCCTACTACGACCGGGCTCGGGAGAAATATGGCGTTAGGTACACTCGCTCCCGGATCTCGGCGCTCAAGGAGGATCCAGAGAACGGGAACTTGATCCTGCGCTACGTGAGGGACTCAGCATCGACGACCAGCGAGCAGCTTTCGCACACGATCCCTCACCAGATCTCTATCGTCGAGGACTCCTTCGACCTGGTCGTGCTGTCCGTCGGCATGGAGATCTCCCCTCAAGTCCGGAGCATGGCGCGCGACCTTGGCATTCTGCTCGACGATTACGGTTTCTGCCACACAGTTGCTTTCGACCCGGTACAGACCTCGCGCCCCGGCGTTTTCGCCATCGGCCCGTTCCGTGAACCGAAAGACATCCCCGAGTCTGTGATCGACGCCAGTGGTGCGGCCGGGCGGGTCGCGACATTGCTGGCACCCGCACGCGACACGCTGACCTCCGCCCCGACCTACCCGGCCGAACGGGCGGTCGGCCATGAGACACCTCGCCTCGGCGTCTTCGTCTGTCATTGTGGCTCGAACATCGCGGCTTACGTGGATGTCGAGGATGTTGCAGCGGTGGCCTCTCGTTTGCCGGACGTCGTTCATGCGGAGCACTTGCTGTACGCCTGCTCCCAGGACAGCACGGCGCTGATTCAGCAACGCATCACAGAGCACGACCTGAACCGCGTCGTTGTCGCCTCGTGCTCGCCCCTGACTCATGGACCGTTGTTCCAGGACTGCCTCCAGAAGGCCGGCCTCAACCCCCATCTACTCGCCATGGCGAACATCCGCAATCATTGCTCATGGGTCCACTCGGATGATCCGGACCTGGCGACGAAGAAGGCCAAGGACCTGGTCCGTATGGCCGTAGCCAGAGCCTCTGCCCTGTCCCCCCTGTTCAAACTCCCCGCCCCGGTTCGACGGGCGGCCCTGGTCATTGGCGGCGGGGCGGCAGGGATGAACGCCGCCCTCACATTGGCCGAGCAGGGTTTCCCTGTGCATTTGGTGGAGCGCGAGCACCAGCTTGGCGGGAACTTGCGCCACGTTCGCTATGGCTTGCCTCGCTCCGGGAACTCAGAAGCGCCGGACCCCCAGGCCTACCTGGCTGTGCTCATTTCAACCGTGACAGCCCAGCCTGAGATTGAAGTCCACCTGGCGACGGAAGTGGTGCGGACCAGAGGCTTTGTCGGCAATTTCACCTCCAGGCTGAGGGGCGAGGCGGGAGCCGAGCGGGAGGTCACCCACGGGGTGACGATTGTCGCAACGGGCGGAGAGGAGTACCGGGGCCCCGATTACGGTTATGGCAGCCATCCCCGCATTCTCTCGTTGCAGGAATTCGAGGCCTGTCTGGCCGCCGAAGGGACCCGTGCAAGCGCCGACTCCGGGACATGGATTGACCTTGCCGGGGTTAGACAGGTGGTCATGATCCAATGCGTCGGCCCGGCGGAAGAGTACTGTTCGCGCATTTGTTGTGCCCTGGCACTGAAGAATGCCCTGCGCATGAAGCAGGCCCACCCCGCCACCCAGATCATCGTGCTCCACCGGGACATTCGAACGTACGGGTTCAAAGAGAGTCTCTACCGCCAGGCGCTCCGAGAAGGGCTCCTCTTTGTACGCTACGATGATGCCTCCCGACCCATCGTCGAGGCTCCCACCGGCGATGGAGGACTGCGCATCCGAACTCGCGACCCGATCCTCGGGACGCCGATAACCCTGGAGCCGGACCTGCTGGTCCTGGCAATGCCCATGGTTCCTGCGCGTGGAAACCGGGCGTTGGCAACAACCCTGAAAGTCCCCCTCGACCAGAATGGCTGGTTCTTGGAGGCGCACGTCAAGTTGAGGCCGGTCGACTTTGCCAATGATGGCATCTTCTTGGCCGGGGCAGCTCACTACCCGAAGTTGTTGGATGAGACGATCGTCCAGGCCCAGGCAGCCGCCTCGCGCGCCTCGGTGATTCTGGCGAAGGACAGCATGAGCATCGGCGGGGCGATTGCCCAGGTCAATCCCGACTTGTGCGTCGGCTGCCTGACATGCGTCCGGATCTGCCCATTTGGCGTTCCCCAGATCCAGACTGAGACGGCCGGAGTGGGCGGCCTGATGGGTGCGGCCTACATCGAGCCAACTATCTGCCAGGGATGCGGTACGTGTATCGGGGAATGCCCGGCACAGGCGATTGAGCTGCTCCACTACCGGCATGAGCAGCTCGAGAGACAGGTGCTGTCTCTCTTCGAGCCCTGCTTAACGAGCCGGTAAGGGTATGCACGGTGAGCGATATGTCTCAGGCAGAGATGCAGATCGTAGCCTACAGTTGCCACTACTGCGCTTACGCCGCCGCCGATCTCGCTGGCGTTCTCAGGCTCAGCTACCCGGCGGCCATCAGGATTGTGGAGGTCCCTTGCACCGGGCGGCTCGACGTTCTCGAAGTGCTGCATGCCTTCGAGCACGGGGCGGATGGGGTGATGGTGGCCGGCTGTCTGGAGGGGGACTGCCACTTCCAGGCGGGCAACCTCAACGCGCGTCGCCGCGTGGCTCGTGTCAAGGAGTTGATAACAGCTGTCGGGCTTGAACCCGAGAGGATCGAGATGTTCAATCTGTCTTCGGCAATGGGAAGGCAGTTCGCCGACTATGCAGTCAAGATGACCCAGCAGACGGCCAGCCTCGGACCCAGCCCACTTCGGGCGGCCAGCGGGCGGGTATCTCGAACTGGGGCAGGCGGAGACGGGTTAGGTACCAGACGCGAAGGAAGTGGTGACGTGGGGCCCTCCACCCAGAAGACCCCGGCGGCCCACCAGGAGAGACAAAGATGATCGTAGCTGAGCAGAAACCGCTGGATGAGATCAAAGGGTTGATCGCCGAAGCCGAGAAGGTCCTCGTCCTCGGCTGCGGGACGTGCGTGACCGTTTGCTTTGCCGGCGGGGAGAAGGAAGCCGGCATCCTGGCCACCAGCCTGCGCATGGCCTCCAAGATCGACGGCCAGCCCAAGGACGTGACCCATACCACCGTCCAGCGTCAATGTGAGTGGGAATACCTCGATGCCGTCGCCGATCAGATTCGGGAAGCGGACATCGTCGTCTCCGTCGGCTGTGGCATCGGCGTCCAGGCAGTGGTCGAGCGTTTCCCGGAGGTCTGGGTCGTTCCAGGGCTGAACACGTCCTTCATGGGGCTGCCGACCGAGCAGGGCGTCTGGGAGGAGCGTTGCGCCGCTTGCGGTTCGTGCATCCTGGGCCTGACCGGCGGCATCTGCCCGATCGCCCGGTGCGCCAAGCAGTTGCTCAACGGCCCGTGCGGGGGATCACAGAACGGCGTCTGCGAAATCAGCAAGGAGCTGCCTTGCGCCTGGCAGCTCATCTACGATCGTCTCAAATCCCAGAACCGGCTCCACCTGATCACCCAGATTCAGCCGCCGAAGGATTGGTCAAAGAGTCGCGACGGCGGGCCGCGCAGAATCACGCGAGAAGATCTACGTCTCGCGGCTGAAGCCAGCGAGTAACCGGCGAGGAGGCTTGACGTGAGCGGTGAACATCTGAACGGATACAAGGCGGGATCACACTTGGAGCGTGTTCTTCGCGCCGGGCATTTCGCCGTGACAGCCGAGCTCGGGCCGCCGCAGGCAGCGGACGGAGATGTGATCCGGAAGAAGGCCGCTCTCCTGAAGGGCTATTGCGACGCGGCCAACATCACTGACAACCAGACAGCCATCGTCCGCATGTCGAGCATCGGCGCCGGAGCGATCGCGCTCCAGGAGGGGTTGGAGCCGGTGATCCAGATGACCTGCCGCGATCGAAACCGCCTGGCGATGCAGTCAGATCTACTGGGGGCCTCCGCCCTCGGCATGCGCAACGTACTCTGCCTCACCGGGGATCACCAATCCTTCGGGAACCATCCCACGGCCAAGAACGTACACGACCTGGATTCGGTCCAGCTCGTTCAGATGGTCGTCGGGATGCGGGACAAGAAGGCCTTTCAATGCGGCGAGGAAATCAAAGGGGCCGAGCCGCGCTTTTTCGTTGGCGCCGCCGCTAACCCGTTCGGGGATCCATTCGAGTGGCGTCCATACCGGCTGGGCAAGAAGGTTGAGGCGGGTGCGGATTTCATCCAGACCCAATTGATCTACAACATCGAGCGGTTCGCCGAGTTCATGGAGAACGTCCGCCGGCTCGGATTGCACCAACGGGTGTACTTGCTGGCCGGTATCGGGCCGCTCAAGTCTCCGGGCATGGCCAAGTACATGCGTGACCAGGTACCGGGCATGGACATGCCGAATGAGCTCGTCGACCGGATGACCCAGGCCGCCGAAGGCATCGACAAAGAGGACAAGAAAGCGCGCGCCGCAGCCTGGCGTGATGAAGGCGTTCGCATCGCCATCGAGCAGATCAACCAGCTTCGGAAGATCGAGGGTGTGGCCGGCGTGCACATCATGGCGATCGAATGGGAAGAAGCCGTCAAGTTGTTGGTCGAGGGTGCCGGCCTCTACCCGCGCCCTGAGCCGGCCTCCATACCCGAGGCGGACGCCGGTCTGACCCATGAGTGAGGCTTTGATGGGCACCCAACTCAGCACCGATTTGGCCGATCAAATCCGGCAGGCCACGGGCGAGAACGTCTTCTTGTGCTACCACTGCGTCAAGTGCACTTCCGGCTGCCCGCTGGCAAGTTACTTCGACCTGGCCCCAAATCAAGTCATGCGGGCGGCGCAGCTGGGGATGGAGGAGATGGTTTTTGGCAGCCGGTCTCCCTGGCTCTGCGCCTCGTGCCAGACGTGTACGACACGTTGCCCACAGGGTATCGACGTCGCCCGAGTAATGGACTTCATCGTGAGCGAGGCGGTGGCCAGAGGGATCGAGCCCAAGGTGCCCGAAGTGGCCATGTTCAACAAAGTCTTCTTGCGGGATGTCGACATTCTGGGGCGAGCCTATGAGTTGGGTCTGATCGCGGAGATGAATCTGCGCACGGGCCAGCCGTTCAAAGACGTCGATCTCGGGCTGGAGATGTTCAAACACGGCAAGATCAACCTGCTTCCAGAGATCGTCCGCCACCGCCGGCGGAAGGTCCCGCTTGCACCTGCTTCGCGGCCGGCCGACGAGGTCGGGTACTATCCGGGTTGCTCGCTGCATTCGATGGCCAAGGAGTTCGACACCTCCACGCGCAGCGTCCTCGAGAATCTCGGATTGAAACCGGTCGAACCCGAAGGCTGGCTGTGCTGCGGTTCGTCGCCGGCCCACCGCGTCGATCACCGGCTGGCGGTTCAGCTCCCGTTAGAGAGCCTGGTTCTTGTCGAGCAGCAGGGGCTGGGTGAGGTGGTCTTGCCGTGTGCCATGTGCTTCAACCGCTTCCGCTCCGCCGCCCACGAACTGCGCTTGAACCCTGATCTCAAGGAGTCCTTCGACCAGGAACTCGGCTACGCTTACAACGACACAGTGAAAATCTCGTCCATGCTCGACTTGATCGTCGACCGGGTCGGAATGGAAGCGGTCAAGGCCAGCGTGCAGCGTCCACTGGCCGGTTTGAAGGTCGCCTGTTACTACGGTTGTCTGCTGACGCGCCCGCCTAAGGTGACCGGCTCGACCGAAGCCGAGTATCCCATGGCGATGGACCGGCTGATTGAAGCCCTCGGGGGCTCTCCCGTGGCCTGGGACTACAAAGTCGCGTGCTGCGGCGCTTCGCTTTCCCTGACCCAGACCGAGATCGTGCTGGAGATGAGCCAGAAGATCCTGGCTAACGCCGCCGCCCGTGGCGCCGACGTGGTTGCCGTCGCCTGCCCGATGTGCCACGCCAATTTGGATGGGCGTCAAGCCCAGATGCAAGACTTGCGTCCCATGCCGTCTCTGTATTTCACCCAGCTAATGGCCGTCGCCCAGGGGCATCCCGAGCAGGCTGCGCTGGAACGGACGATGGTCGATGCGAGGCCGATGCTTTCGGTGAAGGGGCTGATTTGACAAACAGACGACAGATGGCCGACGACGGGAGACCGGGGACGGAAGACGGGCCCCAATCAAGATCCCGGTCCTCCGTCCTCCGTCTCCGGTCATGCTCAGGCATGGAGCTAGATTGACCAGCCCGCGCAGCACCCGCGCTCCCTTGCGCGCCATCATCATGACTTCCACCGGCCAGGATGTCCGGGCTTGCATGAATTGTGATTCATGCCAGGACTGGATGGCACCCGGGATGGATCTGACCTTCGGCGAAATCATGCGGGCTGCAGCGCGGGATGACCCGCGGGCCCTTAAGAACCAGACCCTCGCGACTTGTGATGAATTACTAGCCAGGGTACGATGTCCTTCGGGGATCGATATCGCATCAGTGATTCTGGCGCTTGTGCGCGAGGCTGAATCGCGCGGACGACGGACGATAGACGGAGGACGGGAGACGGGAGACCGGCGCTTGTAGCCGTTGCCGGTCCCCTGTCCCCGGTCTCCCGTCGTCCAACGTCCATCGTCCGCCGTCTAGCCCCAGATTGGTAGAGGTTGCCGATGAAGATAGCAGTAACAGGGAAGGGCGGAGTAGGCAAGACCACTCTCACAAGTCTGCTGGCGTACAGTTGTGTGGACCTCGGCTACAACGTCTTGGCGATCGACGCCGATCCCTCGCCATGCCTCGGTGCGTCGCTGGGGTTCCCCACCGAGAAGCTCGCCGGGCTCTCGCCGATCGCCAAGATGGACGAACTGATCTATGAACGCACAGGGGCGGAACCGGGGACGACGGGCGGATACTTCAAGCTCAACCCCCGCGTCGATGATATCCCTGACCGGTTCTCGGCTGTTCACCGCGGCATCCGCTTGCTCGAACTGGGTGCGGTTGAGCTCGGCGGGGCCGGCTGCATCTGCCCTGAGAGCGCCATGCTGCGGAGCCTGATCACGCACATTCTGCTCCGGCGCGATGAAATGGTCCTGCTGGATATGTACGCCGGCGTCGAACACCTGGGGCGGGCGACCGCCGACGCCGTGGACGCGATGTTGATCGTCGTCGAGCCGACTGCCCGCAGCCTGGCGACGGCGGCCCAGATCAAGAAGCTGGCTCAGGACATCAAGCTCCCCAACCTGTATCTCGTCGGAAGCAAGATCTCCGGTGACGACGACCGGGGGTTCGTCACGGCGCATTCGCCCGGGCTGGAGGTCCTAGGTTTCGTCCCGAACGATGCGCGGGTGCGAGAAGCGGACCGGCTGGGTAAGAACCTTCACGACCTGGCGCCCGAGTTGGCCAGTGTGGCTCGATCGATCGTGGTGGCGGTAAAAGACCGGATCGCCTCGCCGCAAGAAGCGTGATCCGTTCAGTCTCCCATCCTTAGCCCCTCGGCCACGTGGGCTGCTTCGGAGAAGATCTGGGAAACAAACGGCGGGCCGCCTCGCTGGCTTGCGGCAGTCCGCCGTTCTATTGCATCTCGATAGTCACATTTTTCCTGAAATCGCCCCCCAGGCGACGGTCCCCTGCCCAAACGTCGGTTGAAGCAGCCGGTCCTTGAAAGCCCGGACATCCTGACGGCGGTTCATCAAGGATCTGAAGACACCGGCCGCGGCCACTTCCCCCACCATCTGGAATCCGACGAGTCGGCCATCCTTGAGGAACAGAGTTCGCATGCCACCATTTCGCCGCCGGCGTAGGACCTCGTCCCCGTCCTTCAGCCCGGCGACGACCACCGGGACCCCCAGATGCTTCAAGCTGTTCATCCGGTCGGTCCCCTCCGTGCGGACTTCATGCCCAGCCAGATTCAGGCCGACGACCGTGCCTTGGGCGACGGCGTTGGGGAAGATGGCGTTTACGGAGCGTTCGCCGGTCAGGCGATCGGCGGCTTCAACGACATCGCCGGAGGCGAAAACATCCGGGGCCGTCGTCCGTAGCCGGTCGTCCACCCGGACCCCCCAACCCACCTCCAGCCCACTTCCCTCCAGCCAATCGATGTTCGGTCGGACCCCGGTCGAGGCGATCAGGACATCTGCATGCAGCGTCTCCCCGTCTTCGATCAGCACACCATCGGCGCGACCGTTGCCGATGAAGGATTTGCCCTTTGCGCCCAGGCGCAGCTCCACACCCATGCCTCGCAACACACCTTCGACATAGCCAGCCGTCTCCGGATCGAGGACGCGAGGCATGACTTGCCCCAACATCTCGAGCATGGTGACTTCTAAGCCGAGCTTGCGCAGGAGGACGGCGATCTCGACGCCGATGAACCCTGCCCCGACGATCAGGGCAGTCCTGGCTTCGCCGCTCCTCACTCGTCCAACAAGCTCCTCGGCGGCCGTGAGGGACTTGAAGTTGTAGATGCCGGGCAGGTCGTTCCCTTCGAGCGGAGCGTACAGCCGGCTGCCGGTCGCGATGACAAGCTTGTCATACTCCAGCAGCTCTCCCGCCTGTGTCCGCAGGCGATGAGACTCCGCCTCAAGGCCGGCGACGGCAACTCCCATCCGGTACTCCACACCGAAGCGCTTGGGCCAGTCATCCGCGCGCCACAAGTGCGACGTCGAACCGGTGAGGAAGTGATCGGCCATGGCGGGTGGCGAGTAAGGCGGATAGGGCTCGGCCGACAGCATCACTACCTCCGCCGCCCGATCAAAGGTTCGAAGGGTTTCGGCAGCCGTCACCCCGGCCGGCCCGGCGCCAACGATGATGATCCTCATGTGCGCCTCCTTTCGCGGCGGGCCTGTTCCTCCCAAGGGGAGCCCGCCCGCAGGCCGTGGGTCAGGCCGGCATCAGTTCCGCTTCCGGCATCGGGATGGCATCTGGGTCGTGCGCCGCCAGGCCAAGCCCGGCGCGCTTGCGTTCGATGTGACGTCGGATCAGGGTTGCCGCCCGATTCGGATCGGGCTCGACGGCGAACGTCGCGCCGAAGACATCCTGCAGTCCTTCGGTCAGCAGCTTGACGATGTTCGGGCTCCCGAAGACTGGAGGTGCCGTGCCCAGAACGGTGTAGATCCCCGACGCCACAACGTACGTGCCGATGGAGACGGCCTTCTCCGAGTACCACTCCGGAGCGGCCCCGGCCAGCGGGAGGGCGCTGATGTCGACGCCAAGATGATTGGCCAATGCCGCCGCCAAGACCAGGATGCGGGTGTTGTCAACGCAGCTCCCCATGTGCAGCACCGGGGGGATGCCCAGAGCCTTGCAGACCGCGCTCAGGCCTGGTCCGGCTTGATCCGCCGCCTCGGGCACCATCAGGCCTGCTTTGCCGTCGGCCACCGCTGCACAACCGGTGACGACCACCAGGATGTCGTTTTCGATCAGGCGGCGGGTCAGCTCCGTGTGCCCGAGATCCTGCTTGATCTTCGGATTGCTGCACCCGACGACACCTACGGCGCCGCGGATGCTGCCGTCAACGATCGCTTTGACCAGTGGCTCCGGCGTGCCGCCCAGGGCCTGCACGATGGCCTCCACCGAGAACCCGGCCATCATCGGAGCCGCGTTGACCGGGATGTTGACCCGCTGCGCCACCCGGTTGGCGTAGTTCTCGACCGCCATGCGGACGATCTTCTTTCCGATCTCCATCCCATGATGGGGATCGAAGCTGATGTGCTCAGCCCCGGGGAACTTGGCCTTGTCGAAAGTACTCACGACTTTCGTGTGGAAACACTTGGCGGTCTCGGTCACGGCCGGCATGATGCACTGGTAGTCGACGACCATCAGCTCGACCGCGCCGGTCATGATACACAGCTCCTGCATCAGGTGGTTCCCGACCATCGGGATTCCCTTGCGCATCAGGACTTCGTTGCCGGTGCAGCACAGACCTGCCAGGCTGATGCCTTTGGCGCCCTTCTCCTTCGCCAACGCCAGCAGCTCCGGATCCTGCGAAGCGGCCACGATCACTTCCGAGAGCATCGGATTGTGGCCGTGGAGGACGATGTTCACCTCATTCGGTTTGAGGACCCCCAGGTTCACCGTCGAGGCTTTAGGCGTGGGGAGCCCAAACAACACATCGGAGAGCTCGGTGGCGATCATCGATCCACCCCAGCCGTCGCTGAGGCTGGTCCGCACGGCATGGAGCAGGATGTTGACCCAGTCGTTGTCGACCCCCATGTGCGTCCGGTGTAACGCTTCGACGTTCTCACGGTCGACGCCACGAGGATAGGTCGCCGTCTTCTCCCAGATCTCCTGCCGCGACTTGGGGGCACGCCCTGCCAGAGGCAGTTTCTCGCGGCGCATCCCGAAGTCTTCCATCATCTCCCAGGATAAGTCGGCGGCGATTTCTTGATCGGTCTTCCCCTCGACGGAGACGCCGTACTCTGCCGCCAGCCGCCTCATCTTCTCCGGTTCCGTGACCTTGTAGGTGTCGGTCTCTCCTTTGCCGACCAGGTGAAATGTCTCGAGGATGTCGCGGCCGTGGTCGGAGTGAGCTGACGCGCCGGCGGCGATCATCCGGGCTAGATTGCGGGCAACGATGATGTCGGCATCCGCTCCGCACACCCCCTTCTGGGGACCATCGCCGAAGGGGTCGACCCGGCACGGTCCCATGGCGCAGATCCGGCAGCTCGTGCCCAGGTTGCAGTACCCACACTGGGGTTGCTGCTTCTCCAGGCGGTCCCAGACCGTCTCGATCCCTTCCCGCCGCGCCACCTCAAGCATCGCCCAGGCGTCGGCGTTAATGCTCTGACGCTTGAACCCGTTCCCACTGAAGGAAGTCGTCATGGCTTACACTCCTTTCTGTCCGTCTTCGTTCAGGCCCGTAACCGCGGCGCCCCAGGCGCGCCAGTTCGTGATTGATTCAGGTGCAGCGGTCAGCTCCGGGCTGATCTCTCCAACCGCCACCGACACTGCCTCCGAGTAGCGGGTGCGGGCCGCCTTCACCAGCTCGTTGATCTCGCCGAACTGGAGCGCCCCGACCTTGCACGCTTCGACACAACCGGGCACAGCCCCCTCTCGCTGGCGGACGATGCAGTTGTCGCACTTGATCGCCACCACGGGCCGGTGGGGCGCCTCGGCGCTGGCAAAGTAAGTGATCACGTCGAAGGGGCAGACCATGGCGCACATGCCACAGGCGATACACTTCCCGCCGTCGATCAGCACGATCTCGGGATAGTCATCGGAGCGCCGGATGGCCGCGGTCGGGCACGCGCCCATGCATGGGGCCGGGTTGCAGTGCCGGCACTTGTTGGGGAAGGAGGTGTTCAGCCTCAGACCAGGCTCGGCGTGGATGCGGGGCTTCGAAAGCGGACTCTCAAACACAGACCAAAAGAGGTTCTTGCTCGTGGAGTGAACGACAGCGCAAGCTATCTCGCATTGCTTGCAGCCGACGCACCGCTCCGGGTTTACGAAAACCGTCTTCATTCGGCTTCACCCTTTCCAGGCAAGCATGCTTGGAGCGCGCCTGCCTGTCCTTGAAAACGGCACTTATCGGGTCATTTGTCCGGTCGCTACCTCCTTTCCTCCCCTGTCACCCAGCCGGAATCACAAACAGGGCAACGCTATGCAGACGTCGCCGCCGAACACGAAGCCGTCATCGAAGCGGCCGTTTTCATCCTTCGGGCAGTTGGGACGCTGAGGCGATCCCCCCGGGAGATCATCCACAGAATACGCCGGAGGTGACGGACAAGACAGTGTCCGGCATCCTCGCGCGACAGGAGGTTTGTCACCCCGGCCTCGCACGGGAGATCCCCGATCAGCCGGAGACGGCCTGGCTCGCGTTCAAAGAAGAGGTGGGCGAACTAGAAGCTCATGCCCGAGAGGGATCAGCAGATCCGAGGTAGCATCTCGCCGGCGAGCACGTCCACAATACGTGTCCCGCCGATCGAAGTTCGCATCAGTACTCGGCCGCCGGGCTCGGCGATGACTTCGCCGATTCGGCAGGCCTGTCTGCCAAGAGGGTGGGCCCGCATCGCCTCCAGAACGGCCCCGGCCTGTTCCGGGGGGACGATCGCCACGAGCTTGCCTTCATTGGCCACATACAGCGGATCCAGTCCGAGGAGCTCGCAAGCGGCAGTGACGGCTTGCCCGATCGGGATCGCCGGTTCCTCCAGGTGGATCCCCACCCCGCTTTGTCGGGCGATCTCGTTCAGCGCCGTCGCCAGGCCGCCGCGTGTGGGATCCCGAAGCACGCCGAGCCTCGGGCACGCCTCGAACATCACCTCGACCAGTCCGTTCAAGGGTGCAATGTCGGAGATCACGTCCGCTTCGAACTGTAGCTGGCCGCGCGCCGCCAACACCGCAATGCCGTGATCGCCGAGCGTTCCCGACACGAGGACGACGTCCCCCGGTCTGGCTCGTGCGCCTCCGACTTCCCTGCCGACCGGGATGATCCCGACGCCGCTGGTGTTGATGAACAAACCGTCGGCCTTCCCACGTTCGGCGACCTTGGTGTCGCCGGCGATGATGGAGATGCCGGCTTCCTCCGCCGCGGCCTTCATCGATTCGGCGACCCGCTGCAACGTTTCCAGGGACAGGCCCTCCTCCAGGATGAAACCCGCGGTCAGCCACTGAGGCCGGGCGCCGACCATCGCCAGATCGTTGACGGTGCCGCACACTGCCAGGCGTCCGATGTCCCCACCCGGAAAGAAGAGGGGCGAGACGATGTGCGAGTCGGTCGTGACGGCGAGCCGCCCCGGTCCGGGGTCCTCGACGACTGCCGAATCATCACCCCGCAACAGGGGCGCGTTCTCGAAGGCCGGATAGAAGATGCGGCTGATGAGCGCCTGGGTCATCCGGCCTCCGCTCCCATGGCCGATCACCACAACCTCTCGGTGGTCAATCGGTACGGGGCACACTGCTCCCTCCATGGTCACGGGCTGTCTTCTCATCCCCGGCCTTTCCGGTTCACGCTCACCCATGCTTGATTCTTAAGCCTCCCCTGCCTCTGGAGTCCGGAAGCGAGCTTCCGGACGCAAGCGAAGCTTGCGGGCTCCTAAGTCCGACTATTGCCCATATCGATAGTACGCCGCGCAGGCACCCTCCGAGGAAACCATCGTCGCCCCCAGGGGGTGCTCCGGCGTGCACGCACCCCCAAAGGCCGAACAGTCGTGAGGCCTCTTCATCCCTTGCAGAATCTGTCCGGCGATGCACAAAGGTGATTCATTCGGCGCGATATCCTCCACCTGGAATCGCCGTTCCGCGTCGAAGGCCTCGAATTCATCCGCCAACCCCCAACCGCTCATCGGGATCGTCCCGATGCCCCTCCACTTGCGATCGATCTCCTTGAACACGCGTTGGATGATCCCCTGGGCGGGGCGGTTCCCTTCCTCGGTCACCACGCGCGAGTAGGCGTTCTCGGCGAAATGCCGACCCTTCTCGAGCTGCCGCACGGTGGCAAGGATCCCCTGGACGATGTCTAGGGGTTCGAACCCAGTTACCACCACGGGAGTGCGGAACGACTCGGCGATCGACAGGTACTCCCAGTACCCCATGACTGCGCACACATGTCCCGCGGCCAGGAACCCCTGCACCCGATTCGTCGGTGATCCGAGGATGGCCCGTATCGCCGGAGGCACTCGCACGTGGGAGACCAGCACGCTAAAGTTCTTCAAGCCCTTGGCTTGCGCCTGCAGCACACTCATTGCGTTGGCCGGCGCGGTCGTTTCGAAGCCGATGGCGAAGAAGACCACCTGGCGATCGGGATGGTCTTCGGCCAGCCGGACCGCGTCCAGCGGCGAGTACACCACTCGCACGTCGCCTCCCGCCGCCCGCACGCCAAACAGGTCCTTCCCTGATCCGGGGACTCGGAGCATATCCCCGTACGATGTGAAGATGACCTCCGGCCTGGAAGCGATCGCCAGGGCCTTGTCGATTTGCTCGAGGGGTGTGACACATACCGGGCACCCGGGCCCGTGGACCAACTCGATCTCCGGCGGGAGCAGTTGATCCAGCCCGCTGCGCACGATGGCATGCGTCTGACCACCGCAGATCTCCATCAAGACCCATGGACGCGTGATCGTGCGGCGGATTCCTTCCAGCCCTCGCTCGACCAGCACTGGATCGCGGAACTCGCTAACGTACTTCATGCCAGTTCTCCGCCCCGGACGTCCGTGCGGGTTTCTTCCTCCAGATTGACAATCTCGCGCAGGATCTCAAGCGACGTCAGCGCCTCTTCTTCGCTCAGCCGGCTGATGGCAAACCCGACATGGATCACGGTGTAATCACCAAGCTGGGCCTCAGGCACATACTCCAGGCATGCCTCGCGCTGCACGCCGCCAAAATCAACCCGGCCCATCCGAAGGCCGTCTGCTTGATAGATCTCCACGATCTTGCCCGGAACACCGAGACACATTTCGGAACCTCCTTACGAGCCACAAACCCCAACCTTGCCGACGGCGACTGTCGTTCACTTCTCAGTGCGGGACGGACGTCGGGCGACTGGCGACGGACGACGAAAGTCGACCGCCGAGATTGCAGATCCCCACCACGGCTTGCCCCAGAGACAGGCCGCCATCGTTTGCCGGTACCCCGCGGTGGATATAAACCATAAAGCCGGATCGATCGAGCAGTCGGACGGCGCGCTCCAGTAGAGCCATGTTCTGCCACACGCCCCCGCTCAGGGCGACGTCGCTGAGATGATGCTCTTGCCTGATGCGCAGGCACACGTCCAGCACGATCTCGGCCAGCGTGTTGTGAAACCGCGCGGAAATCGACTCCGTCCTCGCACCGCCCCGCACGTCGGCCACAATTGCCCGGATCAGCGGACCCGGATCGATCACTTGATCGTCGATGGCAAAGGGATAGACCCCGCGTTCCCCCGGATCGAGGTGCGCCTCGAGCTCGATGGCCGCCTGGGCTTCATAATTCACAACCTGCCGGACCCCCACCAGAGACGAAACGGCATCGAACAGACGACCCATGCTGGAGGTAAGCGGGCTGTTCAGACCGAACTCGAGCTGACGACGCAAGATCTCGCGCGTCTCCGCCGGCGCCGCCCTGACCGGGGGTAGATCATCATCCCACGGTTGATCCGCATGCTTCAACCACGCCAGGGCCAGACGCCAGGGCTGACGCACGGCTGCCTCGCCGCCCACCATGGGCACATAGGCGAGATGGTACAGACGGCGATATCCCTGGTAGTCGGCCAGCATGAACTCCCCGCCCCAGATGGCGCCGTCCTCCCCGTACCCGGTCCCGTCTAAAGCCACACCAATGACAGGGCGCTCTCCCGAGAGACGGTGCTCGGCCATGCAGGCGGCGATGTGGCCATGGTGGTGCTGGACCCCCACGGCCGGCAGGCCTTGAGCCTGCGCCCGCTCGAGCGCGTAGCGGGTCGCCATGTAGTCGGGGTGTAGATCATAGGCGATAGCCTGCGGTTGGACGCGGAAGAGCGCCTCGAAATGCGCCGTCGCCTCCTCGAAGGACCTCAAGGTCTCGAAGTTCTCCATATCCCCGATATGTTGGCTGACAAAGGCGTACTCTCCCCGGGTGAAGCAGAATGTATTCTTCAGCTCCCCCCCGACAGCAAGAACCGGGAATGTTTCGCAAGGCAACTTGATCGGGAAGGGCGCGTAGCCGCGCGAGCGGCGCAGCGGATAGGACTCTCCGTTGAATGTCCGAATGACCGAGTCATCACACCGGGTCCGAATCTCTCGGTCGTGCATGAGGAAGGCATCCGCCAGGCCTGCCAGGGAACGACGGGCCTCGTCGTTTTGGGTCGCAATCGGCTCTTCGCACAGGTTGCCGCTCGTCATGACCAGAACCTGCGGCATGCTGTCTCCGGATTCCAGCAGAAGGGCATGCAACGGGGTGTAGGGCAGCATCACTCCCAATGTGTTCTGGCCCGGCGCGGTGTCCGTCGCAATCGTCGAATCTCCCCGCCGGGGGAGGATCACGATCGGTCGTTCACGCGACTCGAGCAGCGCCCGTGCCGTCTCGTCGATGAGGCAGTGCCGCTCGACCGTCGCCATGTCGGCCGCCATCAGGGCGAAGGGTTTGTCCACCCGGAGCTTTCGCCTTCTCAGTTCGGCGACCGCGCCGGCGTTCGACGCGTCGCAGGCCAGATGGAAGCCGCCAAGTCCTTTAATGGCCACGATCTTGCCATCCCGGAGCATGCGGCGGACTGCCTGCAAGGCCTCGTCCCGCTCAGCCAGAACGCTTCCGCCGGCCTCCAGCCAAATCTGTGGTCCACACTCGGGACACGCTACGGGTTGCGCGTGATAACGTCGATCTGTGAGATCGTGGTACTCCGCAGAACACGCCGAACACATCTCATAAGGCGCCATCGTCGTGTTGGGACGGTCGTAGGGGATGTCTCTGATGATCGTGAAGCGTGGCCCACAATGCGTGCAGTTGACGAACGGGTAGCGAAAGCGGCGGTCGTCTGGGTCGAACAACTCCCGTAGGCAGTCGGGGCATATGCTCACATCCGGCGAGATCGGCTGGAATGCGCCTGGGATAGGTTGCGAGGCGACGATCTCGAATCGAGTGAAACCCCCGGGGCGGGCATCTTCGAATTGGACCTGATCGATCCGGGCCAGGGGAGGGGCCTCCTCGCGGAGTGCCCGCCTCAGCGACTCTAGGATTTCCGGATCTCCGTCGACCTCGATGTCGACCCCGGAGGATGTGTTGCGGACCCAGCCTACCAGGCCGAGACGATTGGCCAGCCCTACGACGAACGGGCGGAAGCCGACTCCTTGCACGACGCCGGTGATGTGGATGCGCGCCCCGCGGAGCTCTGTTGTTTTCACTACCGACCGACGGAATGCTTCGCCCATGTGCGTCTGACCGACATGCCCTACGTCGGAGAACCCTCCGCCGACATTTCCTCAATCCTACCGGCCGCCACCCACTCCAGCCATGCCTCGAGCCCCTCGCCGGTTCGACAGGACAGAGGGAATGTCACCAGTCCCGGATTGAGGATCTCCACCCCACGCCGGAAGTACTCCATGTCGAATTCCACATAAGGCAAGAGATCAACTTTGTTTATGACCAGAGCGTCCACCCCCCGATACATGCCCGGGTACTTGTAGGGCTTATCGTCCCCTTCCGGCACTGAAGCGATCAGCACGCTTGTGTGTGTTCCCAGTTTGAAGCTGGCCGGGCAAATCAGGTTCCCCACATTTTCTACGATGAGCAGGTCGACCGAATTCAGATCCAGCGTGTCCAGCGCCGACTGCAACATGACCGCATCGAGATGGCACTCGCCACCGGTGTTGATCTGGACAGCGATTGCACCGGCGGCCCTGGCTCGGTCGGCGTCGATGCTCGTGGCAATGTCACCGTCGATGACCGCCACGCGGCTGCGGCCGGCCAGGCCGGCGATCGTCCGCTCAATCAGCGACGTCTTGCCTGCTCCAGGTGAGGCCATCAGATTGTAGGAGAACACTCCGGCCGAATCGAGCTTTGTCCGATTGTGCTCCGCCAATCGATCGTTGGCGCTGAGGATCTTCTCGACCACCGGAATGCGCTGGATCATCCGCCTGCTCCTGTTGAAGCCGGGACAGTATCCCCGTCGGTCTCGACGTCGATCGCCTCCAGGTTCAACTCGTCCCCGGCGACAATGCGAACCTGGGTGCCGCCACATTCCGGACAAGCCAGATCATCACCCGGAAGGGTGTAGTGCGCCTCACATTCAAGGCAAAGCAGCTCCGCAGGTACCCGACGAAAATGCAATTGAGCACCTTCGGCCAGCGTTCCCTGGCTGATGATGTCCCAATAGAACTGGATCGAGTCGTCGACGAACGTCGAGAGCTGACCGACGACAAGGTGGATATCGGTGATGCGCGAGGCCCCGGCAGCTCCGGCGTGCTCCAGGGCCGTCTTCAGGACGCTCTCCGTGATCACCATTTCATGCATAGCCGGCATCTCCCCCACCCAGAATAGCTAGCCGTCAAGAGGCCAGACAGTGGTTTATGTCACCCAAATTCTATGAATCCTCTCTGAATTGAACGTGGCCTCGGGTTTGAGCGTACGGGGCAGGCGGCCCCGGTATGACCGCCCAGGGAGGAAAGGCTCCCGGAGCCTTGGAGGCTCCGGGAGCTTTGAGAAGTGCCGCACACCCTCGCTCCGTGCCCGGCGGCTAGGGCTTGCGGGCGCGATAACGGTGGCAGAAGACCAGGTGGTCGTCGATCATGCCGACTGCCTGCATGAAGGCGTAGCAGATTGTGGCACCGACAAACCGGAAACCGCGCGCCTTGAGATCTTTCGACATGGCCTGCGACTCGGGGCTCTCGGTCGGGAGCTCCTCCCAATGCCGAGCTGGAGGGCCCTGGAGAGTGCGGAAACCGGTGAACTGCCATAGGTATCGGCCGAAAGAACCGAATTCTCGCTGCAGCGCGGCGACCGCCCGGGCGTTTGCGATCGTGGCCTCGATCTTGAGGCGGTTGCGAACGATCCCCGAGTCGGAAAGCAAACGTCTGACTTCGGCATCGCCATAGCGCGCGACAACTTCCGGATCGAAACCCTCGAATGCCCAGCGGAA
>MGOM01000122.1:4216-6056 GCA_001797105.1 Chloroflexi bacterium RBG_19FT_COMBO_62_14 | reverse complement strand
AAGCCGCGACCAGGGGGTTTGCGCCGGAGGCCCCGCCCTTCGGCCACAGCCTTCAAGGCCAGATCGCGATCGATCACGACACCGACCACTCTATGGGTCCATCGGTTTCTCGATAACGGGAATCGGACCGATTTCCTTCTTCATCCATCGCGCAGGATGGCAGCTTACCTCTGCAACAGGTTCACAACGATGATGATGACCGCAATGACAAGCAACAGGTGAATAAGGCTGCCAGTGCGGGGGATGCTGGGCAATCGTGCCGGACCGAAGTAGCCGATCAGCCACAGTACCAACAGTATTACGGCGATTGTCCAGAGCATGAGAATCCTCCTTGGGAACGATCGATGGGCAGCCACGCCAGCCGCGATCCGCCGGCTTGGGAAGACCCGGATCCTTCGTGTACTCCCGGAGCGAGCATGGTGTGGTGGGGGTTAGGGAGGCGGCCTGCGGCCGCCTCCCTCTTCGATACTAAAGGGCCGTGGGGCCGGTTGTCAGCCGGTCACTCTTCCCCGACGGAGTACATTGACGACCGCCAGCAGGACGACCGCGCCCCCCAACGACAGCAGCAGAGACGGCAAGCTGAAATCGCGCTGGTTGATCGTGGCGATGCCAAAGACAGGGCTCAGGAAGTAGCCCGCCACGAACGCCCCTACGATACCAACCACAACATCCATCACAACTCCCTGTCGGCGGTTGGTTCGCATGATATTGCTTGCGACCCAGCCTACCACAGCCCCTGCGATGAGCCATACGATGAAGTTCATCTTCGTCCTCCTCCGATTTGAGTGTTCGAGTTCACGGGTGGTACATATCTCAGAACCTTTTCGCCAGCCGGTGCATCTCTGTTTGATCAGGTCATGCCAACCTCCTGCGTCCGTCGGCAGATGTTCCGACTGGTCGCTTCAGGATCACCCCCCAATCACCCCATGGCTCACTATTGGCTGGGATGATCCCGGGTCGTTGTTTGCTTGATGCCCACCGACGGACCACGCGGGCGGTAGAAGATCACCCACACCAGCCGCTCTAGACCCAAGCCCACCAGGCCATACACCACCATGGCGATAATGGACGAGAGTTCCAGGACCATGCCACCGGCCGTGGGCGTGCCGACCAGGCCCGCAAAGGGCAACAGGAAGAGGTCGGTGATGGAATAGAGGAAGGCGGCGAAGGCGTTTCCGGGGTTGGCGGCCATCAGCTTCAGGAGGATGCGCAGCGCCAGCAAGCCTTCGAGGACGCCCAGGAAGAGCCAGATCAACTGCGTGGCTTTGAAAGTGAAGATGCGCCGCTCCCGTTCTGGTTCTCGTTCTGTCGTTCGGACCTCTCTGACGTCTGTCATCCTTCCCTCTCCTATATGGTTGATTCGGACATGCGGCTTGATCGAGCTTGCGCTACTTTCTACGCGCCGGGCTCATGGGGACTCGGGATCACTGGTCCACTCAAAGAGCAACTCTTGGTCCTCTGAGAGTTGTGGTCGCTCAGAGAGAAGACCGTAACTGGATTGCTTGACACCCTGCAGCTCTTGGATCCTTCCGCGATACCAGCGGTCGAAGGGAAGATCCGATGTCATGATCTCGCCCAGCGCCTGACCCACATTGGGGGCATCAATGGCGGTGATGGCCGCGGACCCAAAGGGCGTCTCCACCACCCCCAGCCTTTCGCGTGTGATGCCCAGTCGCCGGCGGGATTCCTCAAAGCTCTGCCGCCGAGAGCTGCCCAGCTCCTGGCAGAAGCGGCGCCAGGCTTCCACCTTGCCGGGCCTTATAGGGTTGGACATAACTACTCCGGACATATCAGGGCCTCCAAGCTGCGGACCCGCTAGCACCGCAAGCGAGCTCTCATC
>MGOM01000122.1:0-4179 GCA_001797105.1 Chloroflexi bacterium RBG_19FT_COMBO_62_14 | reverse complement strand
GGCCATGGATCGGGGTGCTGTGCCGGCTTCCACCCGTTCCCTGTCCTCGCGGGCCCAACCGCCTCAAGGGTGAGAAGCTTGACATGTACTGTGCTGTTCTTTTAGCATAACCACAGAGCGTCTCAAGAACGTCACAGGGATCTCGGCAGCGGAGAGCCATGAGCCGACTGCACTTGCTCCTGCTGGGGCCGCCAGAAGCGCGCGTGGACTCAAGACCTCTGAAGCTTCCCACGCGCAAGGCACTGGCGCTGTTGATCTACTTGGCGCTAGAGGGAGGGCCCCAGCCGCGCGAGCACTTGGCCGCCCTCCTGTGGCCTGAATCAAGCCCCGATCGCAGTCGCGCCTCACTGCGCAGCACCCTCAACCGCCTGCAAGCTTCCCTGGGCCAAGCGGGCGGTCAGGTCTTGGCCTCCCTTCTCTCCATCGACAACAATGCTTTGGCCCTCCCTCCAAACCCCAGTCTCGACCTTGACCTGCGTCTCGCGGAAAGCGCCTACACACAAGCACGCGCCGAGCGCTTGAGACGAGCGCCTACCGAGAAGTCGACCACCCTGTTCGTGTTGCAGCGGGCGTTCGCCGCCTACCGAGGCGATTTTCTGGCGGGGTTTTCGCTCGGCGATGCGCCCGGTTTCGACGATTGGGCCGATCTGCAGCGCGAAATCTGGCGCCGCCGGCTCGGCCTGATTCTCGACCGGCTGTCGGAAATCCAATTCGGGATGGGCGAATTCGCCGGCGTTGCGGAGACCGCTGCGCGCTGGATCACGCTCGATCCGCTGAATGAAGTGGCCTACCGCCGCAAGATGCGCGCCCACTTCGCTGCCGGTGAGCGCGGCCAGGCGCTCGAGGTTTACGAGTCGTGCCGCGCCACTCTGGCGACCGAGTTGGACGCCGAGCCGGATCCAGAAACACAGGCCTTGTTTGCTCGAATCCGCGCTCAACACTCCCTCCCCCGGGCTGCGGCGAGGCCACAGCGGCCGAACACCCCCCTCACCACCATCGAGAACCTATTTGCCGGGCGGGAGGCCGAGCAGACGGCGATGGCTGAGAGTTACCGCCGTACCGTGGGAGGGTCTCCTCAAGTCATCTCACTGGTCGGCGAGGCCGGGATGGGCAGAACCCGGCTGGCGACCGAGTTCCTGGCCTGGGCATCTGCTGCGGGAGCGGAGGTACTTCAAGGATCTGCCTTTGAGAGCGGCAGCCTTACCCCGTTCTTGCCGCTGGTCGAGGTGATCCGGTCCTTATTTGACCGCGGTAGCGTGCCCACAGGCTTGTTGGGGGAGGCGCGGTTGGCCCCGTTGAGTGCGCTGTTGCCGGAATTGCGGGATCGTTTTGCCGACCTGCCTCCCGCTCCCCTTGAGTCGGAATTGGACAGAACCAGTCTCCTCGAGGCGCTGGTTCACCTGACCCTGGCTCTGGCGGAGAGGGCGCCGCTGGTGCTGTTTATGGACGATCTGCAATGGGCGGATCGCGCCACGCTGGACGCGTTGCAGTATGCCGCCCGGCGCTGGCGGGAGAGCGCCCCCCGGATCATGCTGTTGGTCAGCCTGCGGTCAGAAAGCTTGCGCCCGTTGGCCCAGTCCCGGCTAGGGAGCCTGGCCGAATGGTTAACGCACATGGACCGAACGCTGGGGCCGCTTGACCTCAGCCTGCAACCGTTGGGTGAACGCGATACGGTGCGTATGGTGCAATCCATCCTGGCGCCACCCCATGCCGGCTTCGCCCAGTGGGTATTCGACGAGACTCGTGGGCACCCTTTTTACTTGATTGAGACCCTAAAGGACCTCATCGAACGTCGCGCCCTCCACCCGAAGCGGAAGGCAGACGGCAAGTGGACATTTGTGGTTGACGCCGAACATGATCTCGGGAAAGCAGCTCGCGTTCCGTCAACCGTCTGGGCGGTGATCCGCGCTCGCCTAGATCGCCTCAGCCCCAATGGCTTCGCGATGCTGGCAGCCGGAGCGGTCCTCGAGCAAGGCCTCACATTTGTGCGCCTGTGTGCCATCTCCCGTCTGGCGGAGGATGAGGGATTGGCTGCACTGGACGAGTTGATCAGTAGTCGGCTCCTGGTGGAAGGAGGGCAGCCGGATGCCCCAAGCGCCTACGCCCTTTCTCACAACATGCTCCGTGACGTGGCCTATACCGAAGCCGGGGACGCGCGCCGACGACTGTTCCACCGCCGCGCGTTAGACCTCCTGGAAGCAAGCCAGGTTTCCCCCGCCGTGCTGGCCCACCACGCGCTGGCCGCCGGGGAAGAGACTGCCGCTTACCAGCGCAGCCTGGCCGCAGGCCACGAAGCGTTGCGCCTGGGAGCGACGGGCGAGGCGCTGATTCACTTCGAAAGGGCGCGCCAAATAATCCAGGGTTCGTCGCTGCCAAGTGTCTAGTCTGAGGCGGAGATCCGCCTCTTCGCCCAACCCTCGCCGGCTACTTCGATTGCCCAGTCGATAGGTGGATTTTCAGTAGAATTGACTGAAGGAGTGTTCGGGCGGTCCCAACTGAAGGCCGTCCGAGACGAGCTCCCTCGGAGATCCCCCATGCGGCAGTCCGTGCTCACCGATGAACAGGCCCAGTTTCTGCGCCAGGAAAGAGAGGCCCTAGCGGAGATTCACCTCGCGCTGGCTGAAATCGGTGTTCCGCGCGACGGGCTGGCGACATTGCAGAAAGCCATCCTGCAACTGGACGAGCTGTTCCTGCTTGTCGTCGTAGGGGAGTTCAACTCCGGCAAGAGCGCCCTGGTGAATGCGCTGTTGGGCGAGAAGGTGCTGGCCGAAGGCGCCACGCCCACGACATCGCAGGTGACGTTGGTGAAGTGGGGCGAGCAAGCCGCAGAGCAGATCGTGGATGAGAACTTCGTTGTTTCTACCTACCCCCTGGCACTCCTAAAGGAGCTGAACATCGTGGACACGCCGGGCACCAATGCCGTCATTCGCCACCATGAGCGGCTGACGGACGAGTTCGTCCCCCGGAGCGACCTGGTCCTCTTCACCACTTCCGCCGACCGCCCCATGACGGAAAGCGAGCGACTATTCCTGGAACGCATCCTCGCCTGGGGCAAGAAGATCGTCTTTGTGCTCAATAAGGTCGATATTCTGGAGGATGACGCTGCGCTGGGGGAAGTCCGGGACTTCGTCCTCAAACATGCCTTGACCCTCTTGGGGGATCCGCCCGAGTTCTTCCCCGTGTCGGCCAGGCTGGCCCAGCGGGCCCAGTCCGAGGCCGATCCCAAAGAGCGCCGCCGCCTGCGAGCGGCCAGCGGCCTGGACGACCTGGAAATGTTCATTGTTGCCACCCTCGACGATGCCACAAGGCTCCAGCTCAAGTTCAACAATCCGCTGGGCGTGGCTGCCAATTTGGTTGCGCAGGCCGATGAGGCGGTGCGGGTCCAAGCGGAGGAGCTGAAGGAGGACGTGACAACTGCCGCCTCCTTGGAGTCCGCGGTTGCCAATTACGAGGGCGCGCTGCGGAGCGAGCTCGCGCCGCGACTGGCTGAGGTCGAGAACATCCTGCACCGGCTCGAGCAGCGCGGCCTGGACTTCTTCGACAGTACGCTCCGCCTGACCAAGATCACCACCCTGGCGCGCGGCGACAGAGTGAGGACGCAGTTCGAGGCTCAGGTTTTGGCCGACGTGCCGCACCGCATCGATGAGCAGGTTCAGCGCCTGATCGACTGGCTGGTCCAGAAGGATCTGCATGAATGGCAGCAAGTGGTGGGCTACCTGCAGCGGCGCCAGACGCGCTACTCAGCGCACATGGTCGGCGACACCGGCGGACCACAGGAGAAACGCCGGCGCGAGCTGATCGATACGGTCGGGAAGACCGCCCAGACCATTGTGGAGAGCTATGACCGCAATCGGGAAGCGAGCGAGCTGGCGGCCAGCGTCGAAACCGCCGTGGCGCAGACCGCCCTGCTGGAGGCCGGCGCCGTGGGCCTTGGCGCACTGATCACATTCGCAGTACTCTCTTCTACGGTCGATATCACCGGCTTGCTGGCCGCCGGCACGATGGCTATCCTCGGTTTCTTCGTGATCCCCCACAAGCGGAAGCAAGCCAAGGACAACTTCAAGACAAAGATGGGGGCCTTGAGGACGAATTTGCTCGGGGCCCTGACGACCCAGTTCACCAACGAGTCAGAAAGTGCCGTCGCCCGGCTGCAGGAGGGCGTGGCGCCATACACTCGTT
>MGOM01000121.1:4877-4955 GCA_001797105.1 Chloroflexi bacterium RBG_19FT_COMBO_62_14 | reverse complement strand
AGCACACGGCGCTGTACGAGGGAGTGTTTAACGCTTCGCCGTACAAGGACGGTACCGTCACATTGGCCCGGCTTGCCA
>MGOM01000121.1:4172-4749 GCA_001797105.1 Chloroflexi bacterium RBG_19FT_COMBO_62_14 | reverse complement strand
ATGCAGCATTTGAGTAGCCAACACTACGCGATCGCCTACGGTGACTGGCGGGATGAGCTGGCTGAGTTCTGCCGGCTTAAGGGAATCCGCCTGATCGTATCTTGAGAGATCGAGATGAATGAGTGTCGGATCAGTGATCGCTGGACCCTGGATGGGCTGAGAGCCATCATCCTTGAGAACGACCGGGTTCGAACGACCATCCTGGCAGATCACGGGGCACGGCTGCACGAATTCGTTTCCAAGCCGCTCGACCGTGATTTCTTCTGGCACAACCCGCGGATTGAGCCACGTGCCCCCGTTTTTCAGGCCGACATCGACGCCTGGCTCTCGGGTGGAATGGACGAAGTCATCCCGACCGGTCACGTAAGCACCTACCGCGGGGAGACTTACCCCTACCTGGGCGAGCTGTGGTCGCTTCGCTGGGACTACGACATCACCAGCCGTGAGGCCGACCATGTCGAGGTCCATCTGTGGCGGATGACTCCGATCTCGCCGCTGCGGGTGGACCGCTGGGTGAGTGTCAGCCGCGGTGAGCCAATCGTCCGGATGCGGCACCGGGTCACGAACCTGTCCGCAA
>MGOM01000121.1:2854-4112 GCA_001797105.1 Chloroflexi bacterium RBG_19FT_COMBO_62_14 | reverse complement strand
TGCTGATTGAAGACTCGGCGCCCGGGAACCGCCTCGGCCCCAAAGGGACGCGTTACTTGTGGCCTCACGCACAGGATGCCAAGACCGGTGGAAAGGTAGACATGCGGCAGATGCCGTCAGCCGACTCGGGCTTCGGCGAGTTCCAGTTCGCGACTCAGTTGAATGAGGGTTGGCTGGCGGTAACCGATACGGCGGCACGCGCCGGCGCCGGCCTTGTCTTCCCGAGGGAGATCTTCCGGGCGGCCTGGTTGTGGACGTCAGCCGGCAGCTGGCGGGGCTATTACGTCGGCGCCGTCGAAGCCTGGACGGGGTATCCGCAGAAGTTGCATGACGCGGTCGATCACGGGGTGTACAGCACGCTGGCAGGCAATGCCAGTCTGGAGTGCGAGACGGCATTCGTAGCCTACTCCGGATTGGCGGGAATTGAGCATCTGGGCATGGACGGCGCGGCCAGCGGGCCCGCCCTGGCGTAGTCGCGGGGCTGAAGGAGTATCAGACGATGGAATTCCGATCGTTGGGCAACACTGGAATACAGGTGTCGGCGGTGGCGTTTGGTGCCTGGGCGGTCGGTGGCCCCGGGGAATGGGGTTGGGGGGAAGTCGACGATGGTGTGTCGATCGCCGCCGTCCGTCGAGCGCTTGACTTGGGCGTGACGCTGATCGATACGGCCGATTCGTATGGAGCGGGACACTCGGAAGAGGTGGTTGGCCGCGCGTTAGGCGCGCGACGCAAGGACGTCGTCCTCGCTACCAAGTTCGGGACCGTCCTCGACAAGGACGGGAACGAGGTCGGCGTCGACGGATCGCGGGACTACGTCATTCGGGCGTGCGAAGCGAGCCTGCGTCGGCTGGGAACGGACACCATCGACCTTTATCAGATGCACCAGCCAGACGTCAAGACGCCGATCGAGGAAACGATGACGGCGCTCACGGATCTGAAAAGGCAAGGGAAGATCCGGGCCATCGGCGTATCGAATTTTTCGCTGGCCCAACTCGAGGAGGCGTCGCGGCATGTGGATCTGGCCTCAGATCAGCCTCCCTATAGCCTTTTCCATCGCCAGATTGAGGCCGACGTGCTGCCATGGTGTGTGAGCCGTGGGCTGAGCCTGCTGGCTTACGCGCCGATGGCGCATGGGCTCCTCTCCGGAAAGTACCGCCAGGACAGGGAACTTCCCGACGGCGACTGGCGGGCGCGAGACCCGCACTTCCGAGGGGATACGCTGGCCCGCAACCTCAAGGTCGTTGAGCGGCTGAGGGCT
>MGOM01000121.1:2478-2800 GCA_001797105.1 Chloroflexi bacterium RBG_19FT_COMBO_62_14 | reverse complement strand
TCACGGTCGCCAAACCTCGTGGCGTTGGTCGGGACTCGCCGACACGACCAGATCGAGGAGACGGCCGCGGCGGGTGACTGGCGCCTCACGGCGGAGGAGATGCTCGTGATTGAGGACGCCGCCCGCGAGGCGGTTCCGGTGTTGGTCTAGAACCAGGAGACGGATAATGAAGCCTAGAGTCTTGCTCGTCCCCTTTGGTGATCGTTACTACCCGGATGACCTGCAGCAGTCGTTCATCGACCGATGTTCGCAGATGATGGAGGGGCTGGACCTGGATCTGCGCGTCGCCCCGACGGTCAAGGTCAACGCCGATGCCCCGGCC
>MGOM01000121.1:520-2436 GCA_001797105.1 Chloroflexi bacterium RBG_19FT_COMBO_62_14 | reverse complement strand
GAGCCGCCGAACCTGTTCGCCGCACTCGATCCCGTGCTGCACAAGCCACTCCTCTTATGGAGCCTCGTCATGTATCCCAATCCGGAGGACCGGGCCGAGATGCTTACCCTGGGGGGATTCGTCGCGGCGGCCACTCTGCGTGAGACCCTCGAGGAAATGGAAGTGCGCCACAAGTTCATCTGGGGCATGCCTGAGGATCCTCACACCCAGAAAGCCATCACCTCCTACGCTCGCGTGGCCCTCGCCCGCCGGCGTTTGCGCGAAACCCGCGTCGGGCTCTTCGGGTACGCCTCCCTCGGGATCTATACCGCCACGTTCGACGCGGTCTCGCTGAGACATAAGATTGGGCCCGAGATCCATCACCTCGACCAGTATTTGTTGATCAAGCGCATGGAGGAAGTTCCGGCGTCGGAGGCCGACGCCATCGCCGACGAGTTGAACCGGGAATGGAAGTTGGGGCCGAACGTCACGCGCGCCGAATTGGTCAAGGCTGGCCGGATGGCGGCCGCCATCCGAGGACTGGCAGCCGAGAACCACCTCGACGCAGTTAACATCAAGTGCCACTACGAACTATCGGAGGTCTACCAGTTTACGGCGTGTGTGCCGATCTCGATTCTGAGTAAGGACATCGTGTGCTCGTGCGAGGGCGACATGTTCGCCTCGATGTCGCAACTCATGCTGCATTTCCTGACTGGGAACCAGACGGTCTACGGCGACATACACGAGGTCTTCCCGCCCGACCGCCTGACCTTCGCCTGCTGTGGGTTCAATCCGGTCGGCATGTGCGACCCGAATTGCCGCATGATCTCACGCTGGGCGTCCGACTTCCAGGGGATCATGAACTCCTCTCCTTACCAGACCGATCAGCGCGTCACCCTCGCCAGGATGGCGGCCAAGGGAGAGGAGTACAAGCTGCATCTGACAACCGGGAGGACGGTCAAGACCTTCAACTGGCATGAGATCAACTGCCCGCCGCCGCCGGCCACGGATGTGATTCTCGATGACGATGCGGTTTGGTTCGCGCAGAACATCGCCTCGAACCACTATGCCATGGTCTACGGTGATGTCCGTCAGGAGATGATCGAGCTGTGCGACCTGCTTGGCGTGCGCGTCGTTGCCACGCAGAAGTGCTGAGGAGGCCGGTTGATGGCGGGTGAAGCCGTCCTGCTGGGTCTGGATCTGGGCATTTCGACGGCCAAGGCCGCGCTCTTTGCGCCGGATGGGGTTCTGCTCGGCCTGGAGTCCGAGGAGTACCTGATCATCGCCGAGGGGGCGCGTGTCGAGGCCGATCCGGAGGTGTACTGGACGCCCGTCGTCCGGTCGATCAGGCGTTTACTCGAGCGATGGGAAGGGGACCCGAGTCAGATCGCGGCGGTCTCGGTCAGCAGCCATGCCGAAACCGTCATTTCGCTGGCCGGGGACGGGAAGCCTACGAGGCCCGCCCTGGTGTGGATGGACACTCGCTCGCAGGCCGAGGCGACCGAGTTGCTCGAGACACTCGGGGCGCAACGCGTGCTCGAGATCAGCGGGCAACCTGAGGTCGGTCCGATCTGGCCGGTGACGAAGTTCAGGTGGCTCAGCCTGCACGAGCCCGACACCGTAAGGCGCACGGCGAAGTTCCTCCTTCCCGAGGACTACATCCTGTACCGGTTGAGCGGTGAATTCATCGGTGAGCACAGCCTGTGGGGCTCGTCGCTCGTGCTCGACATCCGGCGCAAGGAGTGGTCGGAGGAGTTGTTGGCCTTCGGCCGGATCGGAGCAGAGAAGCTCCCTAATCTGGTCGGCTCTGGGACGGCCTTCGGCCGCGTATCCCGGGAGTGCTCCTCCGAGACAGGCCTGAGCACTTCGACCCGCGTCGTGGCCGGCGCCCTCGACCAAACTTGCGCCGCGATCGCAGCCGGTAACGTGAAGCCGGG
>MGOM01000121.1:191-490 GCA_001797105.1 Chloroflexi bacterium RBG_19FT_COMBO_62_14 | reverse complement strand
CGAGCCGATCTTCGATCTCGAAACCAAAGTCCCCTGCCACATCCATGCGGTTCCAGGGCTGTACTGCATGCTCCCCTGGAACCCTACCGGCGGTCTGGCTCTGAAGTGGTTCAAGGACCGATTTGCGGAGAAGCAGGCCGACGAGGCGCGGGCCGAAGGTCGGGACGTCTACGAACAGCTGACCGACGAAGCCGGGAGGGTTCCTGCGGGGAGCCACGGGTTGATCATGTTGCCCCACCTCGAGGGTGCCTTCTTCCCCGAGTTCGACCCGCACGCCAGGGCCGTTTTCTTCGGCTTCA
>MGOM01000121.1:0-164 GCA_001797105.1 Chloroflexi bacterium RBG_19FT_COMBO_62_14 | reverse complement strand
CCCGGGCGATCATGGAGGCTGTGGCCTTCATGATCAGACGTGACCTCGAAGGGATCAATCGGCTGGGGGTTGGCGCCAAGGAACTCCGGGTTCTGGGTGGAGGGGCGAAGAGCCGTCTGTGGTCGCAGATCAAGGCCGATGTCTGCCAGATGCCGGTCGTCGTG
>MGOM01000120.1:6281-8144 GCA_001797105.1 Chloroflexi bacterium RBG_19FT_COMBO_62_14 | reverse complement strand
TCGGGCTGAAAAGGAGCGAAATCCATCCGCAGGCGAAGAGCAAGCCAAGGATCGCCAGAAACACAAGAAGCCAGATAGCGACTTTGGCTAGCCGGTTTCGGTCATACCGCTCTTTGACGGAAGAGATCGCCTGATCTATGCCCACTTCATCTCTACCGGATTCGCGCGATGGATCTCGTCCGCCGACCACGCACAGGGCGGCGGGTTGACGTCCCATCCACGATCCGTCCCTGGCTGATCCGCGAGCCAGAGCCGGAGGTCCTTCGGAAGAGACACCGCCGATTCGAGACCGTTTGCCTTTGCTGAACGCCAGGGCATGGTCGGGCCGCGGAATTCCGACCCCTTTCTCGTCTTGCGTCCCGGCGCGTGGGTCCCATGGCGCCCTGAATCGCACCGCGCAGAGGGCCGGCCTGGTTTTCTTCCGCAGGACCGCCATGCCGCAGACACCTGGAGGGTGACTCGAGCCTCACGGCTTGATCTCCTCCGAGCGCATCCTCATCGAGGCCTCCCTGTAACGGAGGGCTAGGCTGTGGGGGTTTCCGGCTTCGGCCTTCACGCCGGTGCCAGCCGCAAATACGGCGTGAACCATTCCGTTTCGGGTCGTTCCCACTTCGCTCGCCTCCACCAGGCGTTGCCGGATCATTGCGCTAGTGTGTAACCAGTGAGATACAGGTCATGCGAGGCTAGCTCGATCTTCTGCTCGAAGATGTCGCTGGCATCGATCGCCGTGATAGCGCCGATGTGTCTCGTCTCTCCGTAGTAATCGTAGGTTGCACCGCTGCGGCGAACGGCGAAATCGCCACTGGTGCTAGTTACGACTTCGAGGAAGGCCCCGTTGGCATCGTCGGCCCCCTGCAGGTCGGCGGTGATATCCACCCCCACATAGCTCCCCAAGGTGGCGGTGGACTTGTCGACCGCGTTGGTGAAGAAAACCGCGCCGCTGGTGACGTAACCGGTAAGGTATAAGTCGAGTGAAAGATTCGCGATCTTCATCTGAGCGACCTCGCCCGCGTCGACGCCAACCAACTGGACGGTGGCCTCAGAGCCTCGTATTTGGGTGTAGAAATCGTTGATCGACCCGTTCTTGCGAAGCGCATACGCGGCTGCACCTACGCCTGTCTCGTTAATTGTGAAAATGGCACCGATCGCGGTATCGCCGCCAGTATCGGCGCTGATATTAACGGGCTGATAGGTTGCCGTCGTCGTAAGGGACTTGTCGATGGCGTTAGTGTAGAAGGTAACCCCGGCCATCGTGTAGCCGAGCAGATAGGTCTTCACCGTGACATCTTGGGTGTAGACCTCGAAGATCCGGTTCGCGTCGACGCCGGTCATGAAAAAGAGGGTCGCGGCTCCCCTGGCAGTATTCTTGGTCCCAACCATCCAGGTGTCGGTAGATCCGTTCTTACGGACGCCATACTGGTACTGCGTGACGAGCGCGGGGTTCTGCATCTGGAGGATGACTCCTGTTGCGCCCGAGGGGAGATAGGCGGAAACGTCCACATCGACCCAGGCGAGTGCGGTCCCGGGGCTCACATCGACGGGGGTTGTGAGGTAGTTGAACGCGGCCGAGCCCGGGGTTGGCGTCGGGGTGACCGTGTTGGTCGGAGTTGGTGTGCTGGTGGCTGTGGCAGTGGCACTGTTCGTGGCTGTGGCCGTGGGCGTGGCGGTGGCCGCGCAGTAGCCGCCTGACGATTCCTCGAGGCCCAGCGAGGTCGTCGGCTCCGGATCCACCCAGACACGATCGAAGCTGTCGTCGAAGTACATGGTCTCAGGGCCCGTGCCAGCAGACTTCCAGAAGATGTTCTCCAGGGTGTGGTCGATGTTCCCGACGCCAAAGTTACGGCCGGTCTCGTCCACGACTTT